>JBPCTQ010000022.1:0-7579 GCA_051011595.1 Acidimicrobiales bacterium | reverse complement strand
TTGGGTCGGCTTCTTTGGTTTGGTGTCGACCCGCTGATCGGAGAGTGCGGCAGTGGCCCGCGGGGGCGAAGCGGTGGTTGGGCGGGTGGTGATGGTGGGGGGCTGGGCCCCGCCCCACCGGCCCAAGTCGAGGGGCGCACCGAATCGCGCCGTGATCGGCGCTCCGAACCTCGGTAGCCGGGCGTCGACCGGCTGGGCGCGGTCGGAACCGATGATGCCCACGGGGATGATCGGAGCACCGCTGCGCAGCGCCAGGTGCGCCACTCCGGGGTGCCCTTCAGCCAAGGCGCCGTTGCGGGATCGGGTTCCTTCGGGAAAGACGCCGATGGCTTCGCCGTCGGCCAGGCGGTCGAGCGCTTGGCGCAGGCTCCAGGCCACCCCACGCCCGGTGCGGTCGACAGGGATCATCCCGGCCGCCGGGAACAGTCGGCCGGTGACGGGCGAGTCGAGATACTCGGCTTTGCCCAACATGGTGACCCGCCGGGGCGTCTCGTACATCAACACCAGCGAGTCGAGGAAGGACAGGTGGTTGGCAGCCAGCACCACCGGCCCCGAAGTCGGGACGTTGGCCAGCCCTTCGGTCTCGATGTCGAGCCAGAGTCGACGGAGGGGCCAACTCGCTCGTCGGGTGCTGCGGTTCCAGCGACCGATCCGTGCCGGATCGATGTGACGAGGCACCGTTTCCGATCGGCTGTTGCGGGGAGGAATTGAGCTCACCCGGCGACCGTAACGAACGTCGGTTTCGGGTCGGTTCAGGGTATGAGAACAGGTGATGTTCTCTGTGCGAACATCTCGTTTCGACTTTCCCACGGCTCGCGGCCGGTTCGATACCCGGTCGGACGTGGCCCCGCCACTGGCTACGGTGGCGGGCGCCGTTCCCGGTCGATCGAGGAGATCCATGCGCTGGTCGCAGCTGTTCATTCCCACGTTGCGTGACGCGCCGGCCGACGCCGAGGCGGCCAGCCACCAGCTGCTGGTGAGAGGCGGCTACATCCGTCAGCTCCAATCGGGTCACTACTCGTTGTTGCCGCTCGGTCGCCGGGTGCACGACAAGGTCGCCAACATCATCCGCGACGAGATGAACCTCATCGGCGGGCAGGAGTTCTTGTTGCCCTGTATGCACCCGGCCACGGTGTGGCAGACGTCGGGACGATGGGACGCGATCGGTGAGGAGATGTTCCGGCTGGTCGACCGCAAGGGGGCCGAGCAGGCCTTGGGGGTGACCCACGAGGAGATCTTCACCACCGTGTTCAGTGAGGTGACCTCGTACCGGGCGCTGCCGCAGATCTGGTACCAGTTCCAGATCAAGTTCCGCGACGAACCCCGGCCCAAGGCCGGCCTGTTGCGGGTGCGGGAGTTCACCATGAAGGACTCGTACAGCTTCGACATCGACGAGGCGGGCCTCGACACCAGCTTCGACGCCCACCACGGCGCCTACACCCGGATGTACGACCGGCTCGATCTCGACGCGGTGCCGGTGGAGGCATCGTCGGGCAACATGGGTGGCACCGACTCGGTGGAGTTCATGGTGGCGTCGCCCGCCGGCGAAGACGACGTCGCCCGGTGCGGGTCCTGTGGCTACGCGGCCAACATCGAACGGGCCACTTCCACCTTCGCGCCCATCGAAGACCCGGCCAACACCGCAGACGCACCCCAGCGATTCGCGACACCGGGGGTGCGCACCATCGCCCAGCTGGTCGACGCCGACGGTGGGGCACCGGCCGATCGTCAGATCAAGACGCTGGTCATGGAGATCGACGGCCGGCTCACGCTGGTGTTGTTGCGCGGCGACCACAGCCTGGTCGAACAGAAGCTCGTCGACGCCACCGGCGCCATCGAGATCGCCGCGGCCGAGGCCGATGCCATCCAGGCGGCGATGGGGGCCCACCCCGGCAGTCTGGGAGCAGTTGGGGTGACCGATCTTCCCGTGATCGCCGACCATGCCCTGGCCGGTCGCCGCAACATGACCACTGGTGCCAACGAGGACGACTTCCACCTGGCCGGTGTCGACATCGAGCGCGACGTGGTGGTGGGAACGTGGGCCGACCTGCGAGCCGTCATCGCCGGTGAGGCCTGTCCCGAGTGTGGTGAGGAGCTCCGAATCGAGCGGGCCATCGAGGTCGGGCACATCTTCAAACTGGGCCGCAAGTACACCGAGGCCTTCGGCATCGCCGTCCTCGACGAGAACAGCGATTCCCGAGTGCCCATCATGGGTAGCTACGGCATCGGCGTGGGCCGAGCCCTGGCTGCGGTGGTCGAGACCCATCACGACGACGACGGCATCTGCTGGCCGGTGTCGGTGGCGCCGTTCCACGTGGTCATCACGGTGGTGAAGGTCGACCACGACGAATCGATGCGGGTGGCCACCGAAATCCATGACCAGCTCACCGGGTCCGGGGTCGAAGTCATCCTCGACGATCGTGATGCCCGCGCTGGGGTGAAGTTCGCCGACGCCGAACTGGTCGGAATCCCGTTCCGCCTCACCATCGGCCCCAAGGGCATCGACGCCGGTGAGCTCGAGCTGGTAGTGAGGGCCACCGGGGAGAAGAGCACCGTGGCCCCCGACCAGGCCGTCGCTCGGTTGCAGTCGTTGGTAGCCGCCGGCTGAGGCCCTGACAGGAGATGTGATGCAGACCCTTCACCCGCGTTGTGCCGCCGATAGGCCTCGTTCGAGACGATGGATGGTTCGGGTCGGCGTGCTCGTCGCGTTGGGGTTGCTCGCGGCTGCCTGTGCCGACGATGGCGACAGCGATGCCGACGAGGGCGAGGCCGCAACCGCCGCCGAGACCACCACGACGGCCTCGGCCGTGACGTCCACCACGGCCGAAGCAGTCCTGACCGATTCGTTCCGGGGTGTCACTGCCGACACCATCACGTTGGGTTACAGCTCGATCGACTTCGACCTGTTGAACAGCTCGTTCGGCCTCGACCTGGCCTTCCAGAACTTCGGGCCCCAGGCCGATGCGGTGGTCGCCTGGTACAACGACAACGGCGGTGTGTTGGGTCGCCGTATGGAGTTGGTCCACGAGTCCTACCTGCCGGTGGGGTCGACCACCGCCGACGAGGTGTGCCTCAAGCTCACCGAGGACGCCTCCGTGTTCGCGGTGCTGGCCGGATTCGCCGGCCCGGGCGCGGCCGACGTCAATGAGTGCTTCGTCGAACTGCACGACACCGTGCTGGTGGGCCCGCCGCCCCGCGCCGATCAGGCCGAACGGGCCGGTGGCCTGTGGGTCTCGGCCGAGATGAGCCTCGATCGGCGCAACGAGGCCGTGGCCCGGCTGATGGCCGACGCCGGGGTGCTCGACGATCTCGGCTCGATGATGGTGATCGGCTCCAACGGCGACGAGCAGCCGCTGGTCGACGGTATGGCTGCCGCACTGATGGCCGAAGGGGTCGAGGTACCGGTCACCGATGTTGTGACCACCACCGGTGACCAGGTGGCGACGGCCAGCGATGTCAGCGTCTGGATCGAGGCGGCCGAGGCCGCCGGTGTGTCGACGGTGGTGCTGCTGGGTGAGGGGGAGCTCCGTAATCAGGCGTTCTTCGATCAGGCACCGGAGTTCACCTACATCATGGGCAACGGTGACGCCATCAGCGACTGGGAGAGCATTCCTCCCGAGGGATTGCAGCCCGGCACGAGAATCCTCACCAACAACAACGGCTCCGATGTCGAGGAAGCGGCCGACCCTCGCATCGCGGAGTGTGTCGAGGTCGTCGAGCAGGCGCAGGGTGTGGAGGTGATCCCCACCAGCCAACTCCCCGAGGGTGATCCCAACTACTACTCGGGCACCACCGGGGTCTGTCGCACGGTGGCGATGTTCGTGCAGATCGCCGAGGCCGCCGGCCCCGACCTCACCAACGAATCCTGGGTGGAAGCCCTCGACCGGGTTCCCGACTTGTCCGTCCCGGGGTATGCGTTCGCCTCGCTCGCCTCGGACAAGGTCGATGCCCGTGATCAGCTGGTCCTCGTCGAGTTCGACCTCGAGACCCTCACCTTCGAGCCCATCTCCGAGCCCGTCGACGTCGGCTAGCGTCGCGGCGATGGAAGCCGCCCCTCGCCCGACGCTCTACCGGGCGATCACCTGCAACTTCTGCCACCGCAGCGAGATCGCCTTCGCAGTCAAAGGTGTCGAGATCGACACGGTCGACATCGACCTGGTCGATCGGCCCGACTGGTACATGGCCAAGTCATCGAGCGGGTCGGTGCCCCTTCTGGAATGGGACGGTTTGGCGATCCACCCATCACACGTCATAAACGAGTGGATCGAGGAACGTTGGCCGACGCCGCCGATCTTCCCCTCCGACCCCGCCGAGCGGGCGGCGGCCCGGATGTGGATCGAATGGTGGAACGACGGGCCCTGTCCCGCCTACGAGCGCCGCCTGATGAACGTGCGACCCGAGCGCGATGACGCGCTGACCGACGCGCTCGTCGACCAGCTCACCGAGATGGAGGCCCGGCTCGAGGCGCGGGGATATGTCGACGGCTACTGGGGCGGTGACACCCTGAGTGTCGTCGACGCCACCGCGGCGCCGATGTTCGTGCGGTTCTGCGGACTCCGTCACTTCCACGGATTCGATGTGCCCGAGGCTCTGGGTCGAGTGCGGAACTGGCGCGACGCGCTGGTCGGTGACCCGATCGTGGCGGCCACCAGTCCCGACGAAGAGGAGCTGCTGGCCGCCTACGAGGGGTACCTGTCGGTGCTGGGTCGGGCGGCCGAGGCGGGCATCGACGTGCCCGTCGCCAAGGGCGACTGAGCACGGTGGACGTGATCGACGGGCGGGTCGGGGTCGTCACCGGCGGCGCCAGCGGAATCGGTGCGGCCCTGGTGGCTGCCTTTTCGGCCGCCGGCCTACGTACCGTCGTGGCCGACATCGACGTGGACCGGGCGGCCATGGTCGCGGCCCAGGCTTCCGAAGACGGCCCCGAATCGATCGCCGTCGGTGTCGATGTGGCCGACCCGGCTTCGGTGCAGGCCCTCGCCGACACCGCCTACGAGGCCTTCGGTGCCGTGCATGTGCTCTGCAACAACGCCGGCGTGCTGTTGTTCAAGGGCTTCGGCGACTCCATCATCGAGGATTGGCAGTGGGTCTACGGTGTCAACGTGATGGGCACCATCAACGGTGTGACCACGTTTCTCCCGCGTATGCAGGCCGGCGGCGAGCCGGGCCACATCTTCAACACGTCGTCGGTCGCCGCGCTGGGTGCCACCGGGATCTACGGCACGTCGAAGGCCGCCATCCTGTCGCTCACCGACGCGCTGGCCGACGAACTTGCCGGCAGCTCCATCCGGGCCTCGGCCCTACTGCCGGGAATGGTTCGTTCGCTCATCACCGATGCGGAACGCAACCGCCCGCCCGACAAGGGGCGCCGGGTCAACGACCCGACCCGTGAGTTCGCCGGGTTGGTCGGCGTCGACCCGGCCACCTGCGCCGAGCGCGTCCTCGAAGCGCTGCGTACGGGCGAGCGTTACGTCTTCGCCGGGATCCCCGAAGGGGCGTTCGATCTCGAGACCACGCAACGGCGCCGATTCGACGAGCTCATGGGCGCGATCGAAGCCGGCATCGTGCCCGACCCCGCGGGCGACCACTGATCGAACACCCGCCAACCGCGGCAGACAGAACACCCACCCCCCATCCCGGTTCTGGTAGTGCAGCGTCAGCCACAGCGCGTCGCTGCACTGCCAGAAGCAGAAAGCAGCTCGCCGGGGTGGGGGCGGGGTGATGGTCAGCCCTGGTAGAGAACCAGCATCTTGTAGAGCAGTGACGGGGTCTCGTTGTCGACCACGTGCACGGCCACCTCGGTGGTGAGCAGAGTGCCCTTCTTCTTCGCTTCGGCACTCACGATGCGTGACCGGGCGTGCACCGATGACCCGGAAGGCACCGGGGCCAGGAACCGGAATCCGTCCGATCCGTAGTTGACCGCGTTCTTGATGCCGGTGATCTTCACCCCACCGGGGTTGAGTTTGGGCAGCAGTGAGACGGTGAGGAAACCGTGGGCGATGGGGCCACCGAAGGGGCCGGCGTTGGCCCGCTCGATGTCGACGTGGATCCACTGGTGATCGCCGGTGAGCTCCGCGAAGGCGTTGATCATGTCCTGGGTGACCTCGATGGGGGCGCCCCAGTCCCCGAACTCGTCGGTGGCGGCGGCATTTATGCCGTCGATGTCGTTGACGTCGAACTCCACGCTGTCTCCTCGTGATGGTGAGCCGCCGGTCGGCCCGATAGGTCATGATGTTGGCCGCTGGAGCACCAACGCGCCATCGCCGGAGAGGGGAAATCGTGCGGGTATTGGTCATGGGAGGGTCGTTGTTCAACGGTCGCTCGTTGGTCAACGAGCTGGTGGCCGCCGGCCACGACACCACCGTGTGCAACCGCGGCCGAACGCCGGCCCAGTACCCGCCGGGTGTCGATGTGTTGGTGGCCGACCGCACCGATCACGATGCGCTCCGGTCCGTACTGGGAGGCTCCGACTGGGACGCGGTCGTCGACATGACGGCCTACCACCCGGCCGACGTCGAGGTGATGATCGACCTGCTCGACGGCCATGTCGGCCACTACGTGTTCATCTCCTCCACGGTCACCTACGCCACCGGCATGCCGTGTCCCATCACCGAGAACGCTCCCGATGATCGAGGCCCCGACCAGAACGAGTACGGCCTGCACAAGCTGTTGTGCGAGGACGTCCTCAACCGTGCCTTCGCCGAACGCGCCTTCCCGGCCACCACGGTGATGTTGTCGATGGTCTTCGGGCCCCACAATGCGCTGCCCGATCGCGAACAACGGATGTTCGCCCGGATGGAACAGGGGCGGCCGATCCTGATTCCGGGTGACGGCACCACCCAGGGCATCGTGGGCCATGTCGACGACCAGTCCCGGGCCCTGATCGCGGTGCTCGGTGTCGACGCGGCGCTCGGGAAACGATTCAACTGCACCGGCAACGACGCCCACACCGACAACCGCTACGTCGACGTCTTCGCCGCCGTGGTCGGCGTCGACGTCGAGCGGGTGCCCATCGGCCCCGCGGTCATGGACGACCTCTGGGATGGGCGGGTCTCGGTCAGCAAGCCGTCGGGTTCGCGCCCCACCATGGACATCCGCGCCACCTCCGAGGCGGCGGCCCGGGCCCGCGCCCATGCCCATCGTTTCCAGTTGGGCAACATCACCCAGCGGCTGCAGCCGAATCTGCACCGGTGGGACACCGACGTGGTGTTCAGCATCGAAGCCCTCCAGTCGGCGACGGGCTGGAGTCCCGACCACGACTTCGAGAGCGCGGTCGAACACACCTACCGCTGGTGGGTCGACAGCCGGTGGGGTGAGTCACTCGATTTCGACTTCGGCTGGGAGGACGACATCGTCGCTCTACTGCGGTGATTGGGCTGCGAAGATAGAACGATGAGTACCGACGTAGAAGCGCTGCTCCAACGGGTCCGCCAGATCTGTCTCGATCTGCCGGAAGTCACCGAACGGCTCAGTCACGGATCGCCCACCTGGTTCATCCGCGACAAGAAGACCTTCGTGAACTTCCACGACCACCACCACGGCGACCATGGCATCGCCTTGTGGTGCGCGGCGCCTCCAG
>JBPCTQ010000021.1:0-12389 GCA_051011595.1 Acidimicrobiales bacterium | reverse complement strand
GACGCGTCTGAGGGGGGGGCGGCCCGGGCCGCGGCCAGGTCGTCGGCGGCCAACACCAGGCGAGTGCCGGTGGCCAGGTAAGCCAGGCTGAGATTGATGCCGGCATCGCTGAGTTGTTCGGTGACGTGACCCAGTACACCGGGTTCGTCCTGGACCGTCACCACGGCCACCTCACGGTCGAGCACGACCTCGACGCCCAGGCGTTCGAGCGCGGTGTAGGCCGGGGCCGGATCGTCGACCAACAGGTGCACTTCGGCGGCGCCGCCACCGTTGGTGACCGCACACATTCCTTCGATGTTGACTCCCGCGGCGCCCAGCGCGTGCCCCACCCTCGCCAGCGCTCCGGGCTCGTCGTCGACATGCACGAGAATGTCGGTCGCCATGGGGGCACTCCTCTTGGTGTTGGTACCCCCGACGCTACTGCACCCCGCCCCATCGCACCACGGGATCGGTCATCTCAGCCCCGCCGGCGGACGAACTCCATGATCAGGCGGTGAGCGATGCTCAGGTCGGGCGGGATGGCCGGCAGCGAGTGGTACGGGTACCAGTCGGCCTCGAGGATCTCGCCCGGTTCGGGAACGATCTCACCCTCGTCGTATTCGGCGAAGAACCCGAGCATCAACGAGTTGGGAAAGGGCCACGGTTGGGAGTCGAAGTACTCGAGTGAGCCGACGGTGAGGCCCACCTCTTCCTGCACCTCTCGCCGTACGGCGTCCTCGATCGTCTCCCCCGGCTCGACGAAGCCGGCCAGGGTCGAATACATGGGAATCACGAACTGTGCCCCACGGGCCAACAGGATCTCGTCGTCACGGTGCACGGCCATGATCACCGCCGGCGACAGCCGGGGGAAGGCCATCAGCCCACACTGGGGGCACTGCATGGCCCGTTCACCGGTGGCCAACACGTTGTCGACCCCGCACCGGCCACAGAACCGGTGGGTGCGGCCCCACTCGACGATCTGCACCGCCCGTCCAGCCATGAGCCACTGCTCGTGACCCACTTCGGCGTGCAGGCTGTACAGGTCGACGAATCGACTGCCGGCCGGTGCCTCGACGTCGCCAGCCACACCCACGCCGTACACCGGATGGCCGTCGAGCACTCCCAACAGGTGGGTGGGTTCGTCGGTAACCGGCGCTTCGTCGGGCCAACCTTCGTCGGTGCGGAGCAGCCCCGACGGATGCACCACCAGCCATACCGGCCGTCGCGACGCGTCGTCGTCGTTGACCTGGTTGGCGGGAAGGAACGGCACCGAGCGACCCTAGCCCCGGGAGGGCGAGTGCTCGTCGAGGCGATCGAGCTCGACGGCGGCTGCCGGCGCCATCGCCAACAGTTGCTCGGACCGGTGCAGGTGGCGCTGGCACCGAGCCAGGTTCACACCCTCGCCCAGGTCGTAGTACCGGTCGCCGTCGAGGTGGTCGGTCATGGCTCGCACCGAGTTCTCGAATGACATCACCGCACCGGCCGACACCAGTCCCGCCCACTCGGGGGCGGTCAGGGGCCGGGCCATCCCGGCGGCAAACGACAGCGCCAACTGGGCCAACACGGCGGGCCCTTCGGGTCCTTCGACGGCGCCACACCCGCGCACGAACTCACCGAGGTCGTTGAGCGGCGACCCCATCATCGTGGTGTCGAGGTCGATCAATGCCACCGGCGAGCCGTCTTGGTCGACCACCACGTTGGCCGCTTTGGTGTCGTTGTGGACGATCTGGCGGGGCAGGTCGGTCCAGCGGGCTGCCGGCGTCTCGTCCCAGATGCGGGTGGCCAACGATCGCAGTTGTCGGAGGTCGGGGCTGCACTGATGCACACGGCCGGCCCGATCGGCCGTGACGGCTTCTTCGAGGTGCGTCCAACGATCGAGGGGGTCGTGGAAGCGGTCGACCACGGTGGCCACCTGCGAATCGTCGAGCTCGGCCACGGCTGCGACGAACGCACCGACCAGCTGGGCGATCTCGGTCCACCGAGGAGCCGGATGGTCGGCCGCGGCCGTGCCCGGCAGCCAGCGATAGGCCCGCCACACACCACCCTCGTCGTCGACGTGCCAGGGACAGCCGTCACTGGTCGCCGCCAATTCGATGGTGGGATGACCGACCCGGCGGAGCTGGCTCACCACCATCTCGACGTTGGTCATCACCATTCGTTCGTCGGCGAAGTTCGGGTTGAGGCGCTGGAGGCACCACGACCCGTCGTCGGCGTCGAACACCCGCACGGTGGTGTTGATGTGGCCCTGCCCGATGGGCTGGGAGTCGACCACAGCCGCCGGCAGGAGGGCGGCCGCAGCACCAGCAGCGGCGGGGTTCACACGACCAGGTTGACGAGTTTGGGGGGCCGGGCGATCACCTTTGCGGGTGTCGACCCGTCGAGAAAGGTCGTCACCTTGTCCGACGCCAGCGCCAACCGCTCGGCTTCGGCTTCGTCGATGTCGACGGCCACGTCGATGCGGTCGCGGAGTTTGCCGTTGACCTGCACCACCATGGTGACGGTGTCGACCACCAGCTTGGCCGGATCGGCCACCGGCCACGACTGCTGGTGGATGTGCTCACCACGGCGGCGCTGGAACAATTCGGCGGCCAGGTGGGGAACGGTGGGGGCGAGCAACAACAGCAGGGTGTCGATGGCGGCGTCGATGGTGGGCCCATGCACGCCCTCGTCGGACTGCACGTAGCGGTACAGATCGTTGGTGAACTCCATGTACGCGGCCACAGCCGTGTTGTAGGCCCAACGATCGAAGTCGCCGGTGACCCGGTCGATGAGGCGGTGCACGCCGGCGTCGATGGCCAGATCGGCCTCGGTGAGGTCTCCGTCGCGGCGGTGGCCGATGACCTCACTGTCGGGCACGGCCAGCCGCCACACCCGGTTGAGGAACCGGGCGCAGCCGTCGAGCTGGAAGTCTTCCCAGTCGACGTCCTCGGCCGGCGGCTTCACCTGCAGAATGGCCAGCCGCAAGCTGTCGGCGCCATGAGCATCGATGATGGCCTCGGGCTCGACCAGGTTGCCCTTGCTCTTGGACATCTTGCCGCCCCCCATCCGCACCATGCCCTGGGTGAAGAGTCGCTCGAAGGGTTCACGCAGGCCCTTGGGGGCATGGCCCAGGTCGGCCAGGGCCTTGGTGAAGAAGCGGGCGTAGAGCAGGTGGAGGATGGCGTGTTCGACCCCGCCGATGTACTGGTCGACCGGCAACCATCGGTCGACGGCATCGACGCCGAACGGCGATTGTTCGTTGGTTGGGTCGGCGAAACGGAGGAAGTACCACGAAGAGTCGACGAAGGTGTCCATGGTGTCGGTTTCGCGGCGGCCCTGCCCCCCACACTGCGGACAGTCGACGTGCAGGAAACCCTCGTGGGTGACCAGTGGCGACTGACCGCTGGGTTGGAACTCGATGTCGGCGGGCAACAGCACAGGCAGTTGTTCGTCAGGCACCGGCACGATGCCGCAGTCGTCGCAGTAGATCATGGGGATGGGGCACCCCCAGTAGCGCTGCCGGCTGAGCAGCCAGTCGCGCAGGCGGAAGTTGACCTTCCGTTGGCCCAGCCCTTGTTCTTCGAGCCAGACCGTGGCCGCCTCCTTGGCCTCCACGACATCCATGCCGTCGAGCCATTCGCTATTGATGGCCGGACCATCACCGGTGTACGCCTGCCCATCGAAGTCGGGCGGCGGCTCGACGGTGCGCACGATCGGCAGGTCGTAGTTGGTGGCGAAGTCCCAGTCCCGCTGGTCCTGGCCGGGCACGGCCATGATGGCGCCGGTGCCGTAGGTGGTGAGCACGTAGTCGGCCAGATACAGCGGGATGGGTCGGCCGGTGAAGGGGTTCATCACCTGGGCCCCGGTGGCCACACCCCGCTTGGCGATGTCGCCCTCGGTGGACAGGCGGTCGATCTCGGAACGTTCTGCCGCGGCCGCCTGGAACGCCCGAACGGCATCGCGCTGGTCGTCGGCGGTGAGCTCGTCGACCCGAGGATGTTCAGGTGACATCACCGCGAAGGTCATACCGAAGCTGGTGTCGGGGCGGGTGGTGTACACCAACAATCCGGGTACGTCGGTGCGGGCCGCCCCGGACTCATCGGCGATGGGGAGGGCGAACTCGGCGCCCTCACTGCGCCCGATCCAGTTGCACTGCATCGTTTTGACCCGGTCGGGCCACTGCAGCCCGTCGAGGTCGTCGAGCAACTCCTGGGCGTAATCGGTGATCTTGTAGAACCACTGCTCCATGTCGCGGCGTTCGACCAGGTCGCCGGAGCGTTCGCAGGTGCCGTCACCCAGCACCTGCTCGTTGGCCAGCACGGTCTGACAACCGGGACACCAGTTGACCGGAGCCGAGGCCCGGTACACCAGGCCGGCCTCGTGGAATCGCAGGAAGATCCACTGACCCCACTTCATGTAGTCGGGATCGTGGCTCTTGACCACGCGGCGCCAGTCGTAGACGGCGCCGATACGCCGCAACGACGCCGACAGACGTTCGATGTTGGTGTCGGTGTTGTCGCGGGGATGGGTACCCAGCTTGAGGGCGGCGTTCTCGGCCGGCAGTCCGAAGCTGTCGAAGCCAATGGGCGACAGCACGCCATCGCCGTTCATGGTGCGATACCGCACCAACAGGTCACCAAAGGTGTAGTTGCGCACGTGTCTGATGTGGGCGGGACCGCTGGGGTACGGGTACATCGACAGCACGTAATACGGCGGGCGCGGGTCGTCGTTGTCGATTTCGTACAGGCCGTCGTCGAGCCAACGCTGCTGCCACGTCGACTCGAAGTCCTGGGGTGTGTAGGGGTCGGCCATGGGGGCATGCTAGCGACGCGACCGCGGCCCACCGGTGCCCATTCGGTGAGAGATCGGGGTCCGAATCGGCCACCAGCGCTGGTAACCTTCGCCTCTCCGGGGCTATAGCTCAGTTGGTAGAGCGCTTCCATGGCATGGAAGAGGTCAGGAGTTCAATTCTCCTTAGCTCCACGGGAACTCTTCGGCCTGGCGGCCTCGGGAGTTCCTTGAAGTTGCTCGGCGAGGCCTCGCAACTGCTTGGGTCTTCGCCCGCTGTTGATGGTTCTGGTCGTGTGGGAGCAGGCTCTGGCTGACGCAGCACTACCAGTTTGATAGAGATCTGGTTCTGGTCGTGTGGGAGCAGGCTCTGGCTGACGCAGCACTACCAGTTCGAGGGAAGGGGTGGTCAGGGTTCCCAGTCGACTCTGGGGCGGTCGCCCCATAGGCGCTCCAGTTCGTAGTACTCGCGCACGGTGTCGAGGAACACGTGCACGATGAAGTCGCCGTAGTCGACGAGCACCCACTCGTAGCCATCGGTACCTTCGGTGCGCAGGGCTTTGCGATCGGCGTTGGCGGCCAGATCCTCCTTCACCGCCTCGACGATGGCCCGCACCTGACGCACGTTCGACCCCGAGGTGATCACGAAGTGATCGGTGATGGCGAGCACATCTCCGACATCGATGACCACCGTGTCGAGCGCCAGCTTGTCGTCGGCGGCCCGTGCCGCCTGACAGGCGTCGAGATCGGTCATGAAGGGGCCCCCACCAGGTCGGAGCCAATCACCACGAACAGGTCCACGTCAACATCCTCGACCTCGACCAATTCGACCCTCGCTCCACCGAGCTCATCGGCGATTTCGTGGGCCAACGCCTCGAAGTCGGCGTTGCGGACCTCGATCACCGTTTCGGTCACGTCCAGTATCGGGGCGTTGCTGATGACCACCAGTCGTCCGCCGCCCCGCTCGACCGCGTCGGCGGCCACGCTGTGCAACGACTGGTCGGTGGTGCCGTTCTCGACCCGCACCGACGGTCGGTCGTCCTCGAACAACTCCGGGAACACCACCACCTCGGCCACCATGGCGCCGGCAAAGTCGTCGTCCTCCACCAGATAGAACGGTTTCCCTTCGCCGATCTTGGCCGGCACCACTGGAATGAGATCGACCCGGTGATTGCCGGCAGCCAGGGTGGCGACCGAGCCGGCCACACCGGGCTCGTCTCCTACCCCACCGACACCGGACCGAGCCACCTGCTCGATCCACGATTCCCAGAGCCGCTGTTGACGGTCGGCCCGGAGGAAACCCTCCTCGTCGGGCCCCAACACCGACACCACCGCCAGTGCGCCCTCCTGGTCGAGCTGGATTCGGCCCCGCTCGAAGATCAGCTCGCCTTCGGCGTCGACCAGCGATGTGGGCAGGCTGTAGTCGATGGGCAGATCGTCCTCCATCTCGATGGCCCGCGCCGCGGGGTCCAGTTCGATCACCTCATCAACCGACAGGCCCAGCATGCGTTGGAACCCGTTCGCCGCTCGGTCAGCACCGCCCCGCTCGTAGGCGAGAGCAAGCGTTTCCAGCTCACCGACCTCGGGTTCCACCGCCAGTTCGGCCGGCACCACCAGTACCCGGCCGCCCTGCTCACCACTGAGTCCAATGAAGGCGGCACCCACCAGATCACCACTGTCGTCGATGTCGAACACGATCGACGTGGGGCTGGCCACCACGAACGCCACATACCCCGGCGCGGCCGGGTCATCGCTGGGTTCTTCGACCTCGACCCCGCCGGTCGACCGCAAGACGGCGTCGCCGCCGGCCAGAGCGAGGAACGGCACGGCAATGGCCGCGGCGAGACTGACCACGGGGAAGATCCAGCGCCAACCAAAGGCCGCCGGTCCCGCCGTCTGAGCGGGCGACGACGTCCACTCTGTCTCGGCTTCGGTTTCGTCTTCGTCGTCGCTCACCCGGCGCCACCGTAGATGTCACGGGCGGCGATCACGGCCAGGACCTCGGGCGGCACCAGATAGTCGGTAGGGCGACCATCGCGGAATCGAACGCGGAGGTCGCTGCTCGAGATCTCGAGTTGCGGAACATCGACGTGCACGTGCTCCCACCCCTCGGGAGGGCGTCCGGTTCCCCGACCGGGGCGGTCGACCACGACGATGGTGCACTGCGACCGGATCTCGTCGGGCCGTTTCCACGTGTCGAGCCCGGCGGCGGCATCGGCACCGACGATCAGGAACAGCTCGGCGTCGGGATCCTGGCCCGACAGCTCGGCCAGGGTGTCGGCGGTATAGGTCTCGCCGCCCCGTTCGAGCTCGATCGACGAGGCATCGAGCAGCGGGCTGGCCGCCACCGCCGCCTCGACCATGGCCAGCCGGTCGGCCGCCGGCGAGATCTGGCGGGTGCCCACCTTCTGCCACGGCACGTTCGCCACCACCATGAGCATCCGATCGAGGCCCAGGTCATGGGTCACGTTGACCGCGGTGGCCAGGTGGCCGACGTGGGGTGGATCGAACGTTCCGCCGAAGATACCGATGCGAGTGCCGGTCACAGGCGGATTCCATGGGTCGGGGCGAACGGGCAGTTTGGCATCATCGACGGCAAGATTATCCGCGAAGGTCCTTTACACGAGGTTTCTGGTCCGCTAAAGATACTGATGGGCGGAGCGCGGCCTACGCGGGTGACCCATGTCACACCATCCCGCGAGACGTGGGCGATCAGATGATGTTGAATGAACACCTTCTGCGCGCTGCCGGGCGGAAAAACCAGATCGTATCGGGAATCGGCGCGTGTCCGGTTCTGTTGGAAGAGAAGTAATGAGTGATTCTGTAGGACAATACCTAAACGAAATCGGGATGGTTCCCCTCCTGAATGCCCAGGAGGAACGGGAACTGTCACAAATCATCGAGAAGGGTGCCGCAGCGCGGGCCCAGAAGGAAGACGGTGAAACGGGCCGTGAGCTCGATCGGGCCATCCGCCAAGCAGCGGTGGCCAAGGATCGGTTCATCCGGGCCAACCTCCGTCTGGTGGTGAGTGTTGCTCGCCGCTACCCCCTGCCCCCGGGCATGGAGCTGCTCGACCTGATCCAGGAAGGCAACCTGGGTCTCGAGCACGCCGTCGACAAGTTCGACTGGCGTAAGGGCTTCAAGTTCTCCACCTATGCCACCTTCTGGATCCGTCAGGCCATCGGCCGGGCGCTCGACCAGAAGGCCAGCCTGGTTCGTCTCCCCGGCGACCGTTCGGCCAGCCTGCGGGCTGCGCTGCGCGCCGTCTCCGGCGATGGTGACGAGCTCGACGACGAGCATGCACGGTTGCACCGTCTGACCACCCCCACGTCGCTCGATCGCACCATTGGTGACGACGACAGCAACGAGTTGGTCGACCTGCTCCCCGACTCCAAGCCCGGCCCCGAATCAGAGGTCATGGCCCGAGTCGAGACGCAGATGGTGACCGATCTGCTCGACGTGCTCGACAACCGGGCCCGGTATGCCGTCGAACAGCGCTTCGGCCTGCACGACGGACGCAAGCGCAGCTACCGCGAAGTCGGCGAGGAGCTCGGTGTCACTGCCGAAGCCGCCCGCCGTCTGGTGAAGCGAGCCGTCAACACGGTTCGCGAGCAGGCTGCCACCCGGGTCGACGCGGCCTGATCCACAACTGAACAACAACAGCGAGGGCGAGCGCTACGGCGCTCGCCCTCGTTGCTTTTCGAAATCGGTTGGAGCAACGGTCCCCAGCCTCCAGACTGAACACGTGCCTGCACCCTGGAGCCCCGACTCGTGGCGTCGCTTCGACGCCCGACACCAGCCGGTCTGGCCCGACGAGTCCGACCTGGACCGGGCCCGCAAGGCCTTGCGCGACCTGCCACCGTTGGTGTTCGCCGGCGAGGCCCGCACCCTCACCGAGCAACTGGGGGCGGTGTCTCGGGGTGAAGCGTTCCTGCTCCAAGCGGGCGACTGTGCCGAATCCTTCGACAGCTCGGCCGATTCCATCCGCGACAAACTCCGTGTCATCCTTCAGATGGCCATCGTGCTCACCTACTCCGGTGGCCTGCCCGTGGTGAAGGTCGGACGTATTGCCGGCCAGTTCGCCAAACCCCGATCCAGCCCCACCGAGACGCGCGACGACCTCGAGCTCCCCTCGTTCCTCGGCCACCTGGTCAACGACATCGGATTCAGCGAAGCCGAGCGCAAACCCGACCCCGACCGACTGGTCACGGCGTACAACCGGGCAGCCTCCACACTCAACCTGCTGCGGGCCTTCACCCAGGGCGGCTACGCCGACCTCAGCCAGGTGTCGAGCTGGAACCGTGAGTTCGTGGCGTCCAGTCGGGCCGGCCAGCGCTACACCCGAATGGCCGAAGACATCGACCGGGCCCTGCAGTTCATGACCGCCTGCGGCATCACCTCGGCCAACACCGCCCAGCTGCACCATGTCGACTTCTACACCAGCCACGAAGCCCTGGTGCTCGACTACGAAGAAGCCCTCACCCGCCAGGACTCCATCACCGACCAGTGGTACGACTGCTCGGCGCACATGTTGTGGATCGGCGAACGCACCCGCCAGCTCGACGGCGCCCACGTCGAGTTCCTTCGTGGGGTCGACAACCCGCTGGGCTGCAAGATCGGCCCCAGCGCCACCGTCGACGAAGTGGTGGGTCTGTGCGAGACGCTCAACCCCCACCAGACTCCCGGCCGGCTCACGTTCATCACCCGGATGGGCGCCGACGCCATCGCCGATCAGCTGCCGCCCCTGCTCCAGGGTGTGAAGGACGCCGACCACCCGGTGGTCTGGGTGGCCGATCCCATGCACGGCAACACCTACACCTCCGAGGGGGGCCGCAAGACGCGCCACTTCGACAAGGTGCTGGCCGAGATCTCCGGCTTCTTCGAAGCCCACCGGGCCGTGGGCACCAACGCCGGCGGGGTCCACGTCGAGCTCACCGGCGACGATGTGACCGAATGCCTGGGTGGTTCCGACGAACTGGTCGACGGCGACCTCGAACAGCGCTACGAGACCATGTGCGACCCGCGGCTCAACGGCCGCCAGTCAGTCGATCTGGCCTTCCGGGTCAGCGAACTGCTGCACGCCGGTTAGACCAGCTTCTCGACGAACGCCTCCAGCTGGCGCAGGTTGCGCACCTCGAAGGTGCCATCACAGTGCTGGCTGTACTCCCCCACGATGGAATCACCGGTGTCCCAGTAGCTGAGGGGTTCGGGGTTGAGCCAGTGCACCTGGCGAGCCTTTTCGCTGATCTCCTTGATGATCCAGCTCTGGCTGGCGTGGTAGTTGTTGCGGGCGTCGCCCAGGATGAGCACGGTGGTCTTGGGGCCGATGTCTTTGGCGTACTTCTCCCAGAACACCCCGAAGGCATGGCCGTAGTCGCTGTGCCCGTCGACCCACACCACGTCGGCCTCGGTGTTGACCCGGTGCACGGCTTCGGCGATGTCGTCGACCCCTTCGAAGAATCGGGTCACCTCGTCGAGACCGTCTATGAAGACGAACGAGCGGACCTTGGAGAACTGGCTGCTGATCGCATAGACCAGATGCAGCGTGAAGCGGGCGAAGGCCGCCACCGATCCCGAGATGTCGGCCACCACCATGATCTCGGGTTTGTGAGGCCGTGGGTTGCGGAACTTCGGGTCGGCCGGCACGCCGCCGTAGCTGAGCGACGCCCGCACCGTGCGGCGGAAATCGAGTGGACCCCGGCGACCATGGCGGCGCTTGCGGGCCAGCTTGGCCGCCAGCTTGCGGGTGAGGGGGTAGATGGCCTTCCGTAGGTTGGCCATCTCGTCACGGGTGGCGTGCATGAAGTCGACGTCTTCGGGCAACGGCTTGCGCAGCGTGCGAGCCATTGCCTCCACCCCCCGGTCGGCCACCAGCATGCGACGGATTTCGGCCTCGATCTCCTTCTTGAGCTGGTCGATACGGGCCTTGTACTCGTCGTTGGTGAGCTTCTCGTCGAGGGACCCCTGGTCGGGGTTGTCGGTGCGGCTCTCGTCCATGAGCCGGTCGAGCACACCGTCGAGGTCGAGATTCCGCAACGTGCGGTAGAGATAGTAGGTACCACCGACCGGTCGCCCGGGCTCCATACCGGCGTACTGGCGCACGGCATTACGAGCCAGGGCCGCCATCATGGACTGATCGCCGCTCTGGAGCGCTCGGTAGAGCAGTTCGGCCATCTCCTCGGGGCTCATGCCCTGCCCGCCGCCCTGGCCCTGACCCTGGCCGTCTCCTTGGCCCTGCCCGTCGTTGTCGTCGGGATCCATGTCGTCGAGCGAAGAAGGCTCGGCATCACCGATGTCGTACTGGGCCCCTCGCAAAGAGAAGTACACCTCGAACACGGTGTCGAAGGCCTGCCAGTGATTGTTGTTCTTCACCAGGGTCGCGGCCAGGGCGTACTTGAACGCGGCCCGATCCTCGATGGGGATGTGTTTGACGGCCTCCATGGCATCGAGGTTCTCGGTGAGGCTCACCGGGAGGCCGGCCTCGCGCAACTCGACGATGAACCCGGCCAGCAGCTCGAGGATGGGGGTGGTCTCGGTGGTGACGCTCACGGCCGCACCGTGACGATCACGAGGCCAGCTCGTCGTTGGTGGTGAACTCCTTGACGGCCTTGTTGATGTCGCTCTGGTACTTCAACAAGATGTTCACGGTCTCGACGGCGGTCTGCTCGTCGATGTGCTCGACACCGAGCAGCATCAACGTCTGGGCCCAGTCGAGGGTCTCCGACACCGACGGATGCTTCTTGAGCTCGAGCTGACGGATCGACCGCACCACCCGTGACACCTGGTCGGCCAGGTTGTCGGTGATGTCGGGCACCTTGGTGAGCACGATCTCTTTCTCCCGCTCGAGGTCGGGATAATCGACGTGGAGGAACAAGCAGCGTCGCTTGAGGGCCTCCGACAGCTCGCGGGTGTTGTTGGAGGTGAGGAAGACGAGCGGGATCTGGTTGGCTTCGATGGTGCCCAGCTCGGGGATCGAGACCTGGAAGTCACTGAGGATCTCCAACAGGAGAGCCTCGGTCTCGATCTCGACCCGGTCGACCTCGTCGATCAGCAACACCACCGGATCGTCGGCCCGGATGGCCTCCAGCAGTGGGCGGGTGAGCAGGAACTCGTCGCTGAAGATGTCTTCTTCGAGGTCGGACCACGAGCCGTCCTTGTTGCGTTCGGCCTGGATTCGCAGCAGCTGCTTCTTGTAGTTCCACTCGTAGAGGGCCTTGGACTCGTCGAGGCCTTCGTAACACTGCAGACGGATCAGCCGGGCGCCGCTCATCTCGGCCACACTCTTGGCCAGCTGGGTCTTGCCGGTGCCGGCCGGACCCTCGATGAGCACCGGCTTCTCGAGGCGGTCGGCCAGGTACACCACCCCGGAGATTCCGTCATCGGCCAGGTAGTCGACCCCTTTGAGCTGTTCACGAACGGTGTCGACATCGGAAAAGCGTTCTGCCATGCCGCCGAGGTTATCGGTCACTCACCGCAGGTCCGAACCCGGTTTCTCGCGACCTCGGCCGGTGGTCCCGCAGAACCTCAGGGGTGCACCACTAGTGTCGTCGCGTGCCACCAGCACCGCGCCCCCGGTCCGGCTCCGTTCTTGTCGCCGCCGGCATCTTCGTCAGCCGGATTGCCGGGGTCATACGTGAAATGGC
>JBPCTQ010000020.1:0-14352 GCA_051011595.1 Acidimicrobiales bacterium | reverse complement strand
GTCGCCGCCCGCAGCTTGGGGGTGAGGACCAGGTCGATCAACGCGTCGGGGAGGGAGGGCACCTGGTCGCGGAAGAGCGCCATCTCGTCGCTGTTGGTGCCGATGACGAGCGGAACCGGGGCCAGGTCGCCGGCCCTGGCGGCCGTGAGGGGCGCGACAGGCAACAAGTCGCCGTCGATCACCGGATGAAAGGGCATCTTCCCGACCCGATCGAGCACTCGGTCGGCCGTGCGCGTCTGCGCTTCGACGACGGCGTCGACTGGGATCTCTCGTAGCTCGGTGATGTCGCCGGTGCCCACCTCCTCCACGAAGACCTCGCTCACCATGCCCGCCTGTTCGGCATCGAGGGTGGCGGTTGGGGCACCGCTCTGGAGGATGGCGCCATCGAACAGCCCTCGGGCCCGAGGGGCGCCCAGCAGGTGAGCGATGGCGCCGGCGCCGGCCGACTCACCCATGAGCGTGACTCGCTCCGGATCGCCGCCGAACGCACTGATTTCGCGCTGGGTCCATTCGAGCCCCGCGATCAGGTCGTGCAGCCCCAGATTGGTGGGTGCGCCGTCGAGGGAGAGGAATCCCAGTGCCCCGAGCCGGTAGTTGAGTCCCACGACCACCAGGTCGTGTTCGGCGGCCAGGCGGCTGCCGTCGTAGGTGGCCAGGCCGGCAGCCCCCATCGAGTAGGCGCCGCCGTGCACCCACACCAACACCGGGTGGGCACCATCGAGGGCGGGGGTGAAGACCTCGGCGGTGAGACAGTCCTCGGTGAATCGGGCCGGCGTCATGTCGGGCACCAGCTCGTCGTCCACCTGCTGGGGTGCCCCGGCGCCCCGTTCGACACACGGCCGCACCCCGTTCCACGGCCGGGCTGGTCGGGGCAGGGCGAAGCGTCTGGGCCCGACGGGAGCGTCGGCGTAGGGCACCCCGCCGAAGGCCAGGGCGGCGCGGTCGTCGACGGTGACCATCCGACCTTCGAGTTGACCGGTCGAGACCGTGGCGATGGGGGTCGACATCAGTACGAATTCGGGTCGTGCTGCACGGCGTCGGGCACGACATGGCCGAACAGCCGGCTGGCGTTGCGCCAGGTGACCGCGGCCACGTCGTCGTCGGACAGGCCGGCCAGTTGGTGGTGCAGGCTGTGTTGGGTGTGGGGCCAGGTGGAGTCGGCGTGGGGATAATCCGACTCGACCAAGACGTTCTCGGCGCCGATCACGTCGAGTTGGCGGAAGGCCGACGGGTCGTCGATGGCGCACACCCAGAAGTTGCGGCGGAAGACGTCGGCCGGCGTGAGTGGGCCGGTGTTGTCCCAGGTGCCGTACATGGAGTCGTACTTGCGGACATGGACCAGCCGATCCAGCAGACCGGCCACCCACCCGATGCCCCCCTCCGAGAGACAGATCTTCAGCTCGGGGAAGCGCACCGGCAGCAGGGAGTACAACCAATCGACCGCTGCGAACATGGCGTAGCCGAAGAACAACACACCGATGGTGTCGCTGGGGGCATCCGGCGCGGTGGCCGGCGAGGTCCCCGACGAGCCAACGTGCAGGCAGACGACCGTGCCCGTCTCGGCGCAGGCCGCCATCAGGGGATCCCAGTGCCCGCAGTGCAGCGAAGGGAGTCCCAACAGGTGGGGGGCTTCGGAGAAGGTCATGGCCTTGAAACCGCGATCGGCGTTGGCCCGCACCTCGGCCGCGGCCACCTCCGGATCGAGCAGATATGGGAGCTGCATGGGGATCATGCGGGCCGGGTCGGTTGCGCACCACTCCTCGAGGCACCAGTCGTTCCATGCCCGGACACAGGCCAGGGCCAGCGCCGGGTCGTCGGTCAGCTGCTGGAGCCGTTGACCGGTGAAGCCGGGCAGAAACGACGGGAAGCACAACGAGGCGTACACGCCGTTGATGTCCATGTCGGCCAGGCGGGCTTCGATGTCCCAGGCACCCCGCCGCATCTGGTCGAAACGAGTCGGTTCGAAGCTGTACTCGTCGACCGGTCGGCCGACAACGGCGTTGAACCCCACGTTGGGGAGACGGTTTCCTTCGAAGATCCACTCCTCACTGCCGTCGTCGAGCTCGACCACCTTCGGCGCCCGCTCGGCCAGCGCAGCCGGCAGTCGTCCTTCGAAGGTGTGCCGGGGTTCGACGATGTGGTCGTCGACGGAGATCACGGTGTAGTGGCGCAGGGCCCGTTCGGGTTCGGGCAACCACGTGACCTTGCCCTTCTCGGCGGTGGTGAAACCGTCGCGGTTGGCCAGATCGTCGATCGAGAGTCCACTCATCAGGTCACCACCTCCGGCTCGGCGGCCAGGAGCTGTCGGAGGGCGCCGTCCCAGTAGACGGGGGCGGCTCGCTCGACGAGTGAGGCCTTGAGCTGGTGTTGGAAGCGGTCGGCGATGGTCTGCGCCTTCTCCCCTCGGAGTTGGACCTGGTGGTGGATCCAGCAGGTCCGTTCGAACAACACACTCTTGTAGACGGCCTCGGCCATGGTGGCGGCGGTCACGATGACACCGTGGCTCACCAGTAGGGCCACCGACGCCGAGCCGATTCGTCGGGCCAGTTCCTCGCCGAGGACCGGTGAGTCGACCTCGCCGTCGTAGTCGTCGACGAGCACCATCTCATCGGCGAGGATCGAGGAGTTCTGGTGGACGATGCCAGGCAGCTCGCCGATGGCAGCCAGCACCGACGCGTACGGGGGATGGCTGTGCACCACCACCCGAGCGTCGGACCGGACGCGGTGCAGCTCGGTGTGAATGTGGATGGCCGGCGTGACGTCCCATTGACCGTCGACGACGAGCCCGCCGGCATCGAGCGTGACGATGTCGCGGGCCCGCACTTCGGCCCACCAGTAGCCCCATGGGTTGGCCAGCAGGTGGGGCGATCCGGCGATCTGCCAGCTGATGTGTCCGCTCAGGTTCTCGCAGAACCCGGTGTCGTCGAGGTGGCGCAGTGCGCAGGCCAGCTCCTGGGCTTGGGTCAGCTCATGACCCAGCGCGGGAACGTGGGATGGCGCCCAGGCGGCCAACCCGCCGGTTCGTTCGCTTCCGCTGGACGGTGAGTCCCCCACACTCCGGGACACTAGGGCAGCGCGGTCGGACTCGGCCATGGAGTCGTGTGCGGGGTGGCTGGGCCGGGGAGCGGGGTCGTCGAGCTTCTGCCCACCGCGACTCGTCTCACCCCAGCAAGTGATCGAGGGTGTTGGCCGTGACCCGGTCGATGGCGGAGTCCTGAGCCAATCCGAACACCCAGTCGGTGGTGCCGATGGTGACCACCTCACCGCCGCCCCGGCCGTAGGGGCGACAGGTGAGCATCACCGCGTTGCCGTGGCGCACCCGCGCCAGGTTCTCGTCGCTGGCCTCGCCGTACAGCCGGGTGGCGATGAACTCGAGGTCGCCCTGGTCGCTGAGGGCGGCGATCGACGCCGGGTACTCACCCATCCCCAGATTGCTCGACGGTGTGAAGGCCACGATTTCGATGCTGTCGGGTAGACCCGGTCGGTCGGCCGCGACGGGCAGGTTGAACTCGTCGAAGGTGACCGGACAGCCGAGGGTCTCGTACCCGACCACACCGTGGTCGGCGCCAAGTACGTCGCCGTAACGCAGGTCGGTGCCATCGAGCAGCCAGTGATCGTCTCGGTAGATCACGAAGCCCCCGACACCACGAGGGGTGGCCTGCCCGAACCGGTGATACAGGCCGAATGCCGAGCCGCCGCCCAACAGCGTCCATTCGGGTCGGCCCACCATCGGGTCGGCCCACATGCCGGTCATCTCCCCGGCCCGGTCGCCCGGCACGACGGGGTCATCGATGTGGGCGGTGTATTTGTGGCACACCATGGCCGTGCCGCCGTCGCCCGCCTCGAGCCGGACCTGCCAGAACATGGTGTTGCCCGAGAACGACACCAGATGCCCGCCCTGCTGCACGTGAGCTTCAACGGCGTCGCGTTGCGGTGCGGACCAGTACTCGTCGTGGCCGACACTGACGACCAGCTCGTAGCCCTCGAGGCAGGTTGGGCCCTGGTCGATATCCGACGACACGGCGAAGTCGAATCGGTAGCCGGCCGACTCGGCCCACTCGACGAACCGCCGTTCGTGGGTGAACCACCCCGCCGATCCAATAGCCGATGGGTAGGCGCGGTCGGTGCGGTATTGCTGGAAGATGGAGCCGCTGGTGTCGGGTTCTTCTCCCCACCGGACGGGGCGGGACTTGCGGTCGTCTCGTTCGACGAGCGGGCGCGACAACATGCCCCGGGCGAACGGACGAGCGAACGAGACCCGGTGGCCACCGGTGTAGAGACTGCGTCCGCCCCAGGTGTTGTAGGCGTGCCAGGTGTTGGTGGCGAGCACCAGGAGGGCGGGTGCCCGCTCGTCGGGATCGGCGGCGGACCTGACCACGAAGCCGGCATGGGCGATGTCGCGACCGGCAGTGCCTCCCTGGGCCGTCAAGGTGACCAGGTAGAACCCCGACGCCCAACTGTGGCTCACCGGGATCTCGACCGAGACGGGCCACCGGCACCCGGTCGCGTCGGCGTCGTGCGGCGGGGGTGTGTACTGGCCGGCCAGATCAGCGGCCTGCCAGACGATGTCGCGCTGGGCGCCCCACCGCTCGATGACCACGTCGAAGCGATCGCATGTGGTCGACACGTGGAGACCAGCCGTCTCACCGGGCCGATAGCTGAGATGTCCGCAGTAGGCCTCGATCTCATCGTGGAAGGTCTGGTCGTCGGCCATCGAGGCGACCCTAACCAACCCCGACGACGGGGCCCGCTCCCAGATGGGGTCGGCCGAACAACGGGGGAGTGGGCGCCGTGGAGCGACGAATCGAGCACCCGGTAGGTTCTGGCCATGGAGCTGCCGGCCCACGCACCGGATGACATCTCGCGGAATCGAGCCGCCGGCTGGTGGGCCACCGACACGGTGTCAGACCACGTGCGCCGCTGGGCGGGTTACCGAGGTCGGGCTGCGGCCTACCGGTGGGTCGGCGCTGACGAACGGTTGGTCGAGATGGCCTGGGACACCTACGACCGGACCGCCGATCGTCTCGGAGCGACGCTGCTCGCCCAGGGCTGCACCCGCGGCGATCGGGTGCTGGTGCTGTTGCCCGACGGCGGCGCAGTGCACGCCGCCTTCCTGGGTTGTGAACGAGCAGGTCTTGTCGCCGTGGGTGTGGGCTGGCGGGCCGGTCGACAGGAGATCGATCACCTGGTGACCCGCACCGGCGCCACTGCGGTGATCACTGCGGCGCACACTCGTCTGGGGCCGGTCGGCGATCTCGACCTGCCGATTCGTCGAGTGGTTGTCGATGATCTCGACGAACCCGATTCGTGGGCGTCGGACGGCCCCCGCGACCTGAGTGCGGTCGAGCCCATCGGACCCGACGAGCTGTGGTTGCTGAATTCGACCTCGGGCACGACCGGGCTGCCCAAGTGTGTGATGCAGACCCAGAACCGGTGGCGCTACTTCCACACCAAGGCGGTCGACTTCGGGGGCCTCGGCTCCGACGAATCCTGGATGAGCCTGGTGCCGGCGCCCTTCGGTTTCGGACTGTGGACCAGTCACGTCACTCCGACGCTGTTGGGAGCGCCCTGTGCGGTGCAGTCGCGGTTCGACGCGGCCGCGGCGGCTCGAACCATCGAACAGCAGCAGGTGAGCGTGTTGTGTGCGGTGTCGTCGCAGTTCGTGATGCTGCTGGAGGCGTCCGGCGGTTGCGACCTGAGCTCGCTGCGAGTGTTGTTCACTGGCGGGGAGGCGATCTCACCGGCCCGGGCCGCGGCGTTCGAGGAGCGCACCGGGTGTGCGATCTTGAACTTCTACGGGTCGAACGAGACCGGGATGCTGTCGGGCACCCGCATCGACGATCCGCCGACCGAGCGGCACACCACCGGAGGGCGTGTGGTCGACGAGATGCAGGTGCGGCTCTACGACCAGCACACCGGTGCTCGTTGTGACGGTGATCGGGGTGAGGGCATTCCGGCCTGTCGGGGGCCCGCTACTGCGCTCGGCTACTGGGACGATGACGATGCCAACACCGAGTTGGTCGACCCTGATGGGTGGATGCGTATGGGCGACGTGGTCCACATCGACGGTGATGGATGGCTGCGGGTCATCGGTCGCACCTCGGACTTCATCATTCGGGGAGGCAAGAACATCTCGGCCGCTCGCGTCGAGGAGGAGGTCGGCGCCCACCCCGATGTGGTGCTGGCTGCGGTGGTGGCCGCTCCCGATGACCGCCTGGGTGAGCGGGTCGCCGTGTTCGTGGAGGTGCGAGACGGCACCCGTCTCGATCTCGACGATCTGCGAACCCACCTCGCCGCACGAGGGGTGAGCCAGGAATGGTGGCCCGAGCATCTGTGGGTGCTGGATCGGCTGCCTCGTTCCTCGGGTGGGAAGGTGGCCAAGGGTGAGCTACGTGAACGGGTCGGCGGCCTCGTGGCTGAAGTAGACCCGGCGAGGGTGGAGGGCCCGAAGTCGATCAAGTGAGTGTTGCGCTACCGCCAACTGGTCCGGATCGTAGAGATCGGCGATCGGCGGTGGGCCGGCTTCGAACTCCGCGGCGCAGTAGCAGCACTGCCCCACGATCACGTCGACCGTGTCGTCGCCATCCGTCACGCTCACCGACTGATGGCCGGCGGTGTGGCCCGGTGTCGAGAGCAGCCGCACCCCTTCCGCGATCTCTTCGCCGTCTCGAGGGTGACGAACCCGGTCCGGGTCCAGATGGGCCCACTCGGGCACCGTGTAGGCGAACGCGG
This sequence comes from Acidimicrobiales bacterium, assembly GCA_051011595.1. Taxonomy (GTDB): domain Bacteria; phylum Actinomycetota; class Acidimicrobiia; order Acidimicrobiales; family SHLQ01; genus JAOUEE01. The sequence continues at coordinate 7,620 of JBPCTQ010000020.1, read as the reverse complement.
TGGCGGCGTCCTGCTCGGCCTCGGTCACCCAGACGGGAGTGGTCGGCAGGGCGTGGTTCTGACCGCAGTGATCGAAGTGGAGGTGCGTGTTGACGATGGCACCCACCTCGCGTTCATCGACCCGTGCCCCTGCGAGCGCCGTATCCAACCGAACGAGATCCGGCTGATACAGCTCGTTGATGAAGCTGTTGTCGAAACCGACTCCGGTGTCGACCAATATCACCCCGTCGGGGTGGCGGATGATGAACCCGTACACGTCGGCCGTGACCTCGTCGATCCTCGGATGCCACTCGGGGAGCTGCACCCGCCCCAGCCAGAGCTGGTCGATGGTGATGGCCATGCGACGATCTTGCCAGACCCCGGAATCGTCGCCCGACCGATGTGGTTGGTCTCGTCATGAGTGACGAACGCCCCCGTGTCCGTGTCGAGGCCAACCCCAAGTGGGTGAGAGGAATGCTCGGCGGCCGAACCGTGGTCGACAGCCGGCGCAGCCGGTTCGTGTGGGAGGTGCCGTACTACCCGGCGTGGTACTTCCCGCTCGAGGATGTTGCGGCCGAACTCCGCCCCAACGGTGAGATGTCGCGATCAACCAGCCGCGGGCCGGGTACCCGGTACGACATGGTGGTCGACGGTGTGGAGAGAGCCGACGCCGCCTGGCGCCACGTCGACTCTCCCGTCGAGGAGCTGCGTGATCTGGTTCGTGTCGAATGGGATGCGCTCGACGCCTGGTTCGAGGAGGAAACCGAGGTCTTCGTGCACCCCCGCAGCCCGGAGGCGCGAGTCGATGCCCTGCCGTCGTCTCGGCGCGTGCAGGTGTCGCTGGCCGGAACGGTGGTGGCCGATTCGGTTCGGCCGACCATCTTGTTCGAGACCGGTCTCCCGGCCCGGTACTACCTGCCCAAGAGCGACGTACGTATGGACCTGCTGACCTCGACCGATACCACCTCCGGCTGTCCCTACAAGGGGTGGGCCGAGTACTGGTCGGCCACCGTCGACGGCACCTCGTACGACGACATCGCATGGGGTTACCGGACCCCGCTGCCCGAGTCGGAGGGAATCGCGGGGTTGGTCTGCTTCTACAACGAGAAGGTCGACCTCACCATCGACGGTGTGGCCGAAGCGCGACCCGAGACCCACTTCACCTGACCGGTGCTCACCGGCCGTAGGCCTCACGTTCGAGGGAGCGGAGGGATTCGAAGCGATCTCGCAGATCGGGTGCACCGCCCGCGGCCGCCAGGTTCACCATCTCGTGCGGGTCCTCGGCCAGGTCGTACAGCTCGTGTTCGTGATCGTCGAAGGCGGCGTCATGGTCGAATTGTTTGGTGCCCGGTAGGAGTTCGCCCGTCACCGAGTGTCCGCCGCCGATCCCGTAGTAGCGGCAGTACTTGTACCGACCGTCGAAGATGCCGGTGCTGGCGTAGCGCGTCTGCTCGACGCCGCGATACCAGGGCCAATCCTGGGCGAAGAGCACGTGGTCGCGCACGGTGGCGCCCGGTTCGCTGAACAGGGGGCGCAGGCTGTGGCCCACCATGTCGTCGGTGGCTGACGCTCCCAGGTCGGCGATGGTGGCGGCCACGTCGACATGGCTGGTGAGCGCGGAACACGACTCGCCGACCCCGATGCCGGGTCCCGCCGCGTACAGCGGGATGTGCATGGTCTCCTCATAGTTCCACGGACCCTTCGAGCGGAGCTGGTGTGACCCGCACTGGTCGCCGTGGTCGGAGGTGAACAGCACCACGGTGTTGTCCCATGCCGCGGTGTCGTCGAGCGCACCGAGGATGTGACCGAGGCTGCGGTCGCTCAGCTCGTGCAGGATGGCGTAATAGTCGAGCTGACGACACCACAGCCGGGTGTCGTCGACCGGCAGCGTCCCGGCCCCCTGCTGTCGCTCCATCTCGGTCATCCAGCGGCGATGGACCTCCGGTTTGGTGGTGAGGTCGTCGGCGAAGTTGGCCGGCAGGGAATCGAAGCGTTCGGGTACGTCGAAGGGAAAGAGCGGGCAGTTGTCGGCCCGCCCCCAGTCGACCCCGGCCCACCGCTCGACCATCCGACGTCGTGTCTCGGGGTCGTGGGCCGGGAACCACTGCTGGTCGGCGGGAAACCACATGATGTCGTGGGGGTTGACCAGACCAACGGTGAGGAACCACGGTCCGTCGGATGGTGACTGGTCCCGCATCCATTGGGCCGCGTCGAGCGCAATGGGTTCGTCGTATTCGATGCCGCTGCCCTGCAGGCCCCAGTAGGCCATGTCGTTGCCCGTCCAGTCGCCGTATCCGTACGCCTCCATGTCGGGATGGGCGCTGACCTGAAGGTGCCACTTGCCCTTGTAGGCCGTGCGGTAGCCGGCGTTGCGGAGCCGATGGCCCAGCGTGGGTATGTCGGTGGGCAGCTCGGTGTTGCCCGGGCCGGTCGAGTTCTCGCTGACGCCGTGGCCGGCCACGTAGCGGCCCGTGTAGAGCGAAGCCCGCGACGGTGAACACGGCGAGGTGTTGGTGTAGTGCGCCTCGAATGAGGTGCCGCGGTCGATGAGCCGCTGGCGATTGGGTAGTTCGACGTCGGCCGGCAACCACCCGCGGTGCCGTTCCTGGTCGCTGACGATCAACAGCACGTTCGGTTGGTCACTCATTTGTGCTCCCGTCGTCTGGCTCGAAGGCCCGCTTCGACTCCGGCCTTCATGAGTGTGTCGTTGTCGCTCGAGATGAAGGCATGGACCCGGCGTTCCAACAGCACCCGCATGATGGGGTTGAACACGTGGTAGGTCTCGCTGAAGTGCACGCGGGTGCGGCCCTCGTCGAGTGCTTCGAGCTCGGTGACGCCCGTGGCCTCGGACCACAGCGGTTTGCCGATGGCGTCGTAGCGCCACGAGTGGGGCGGATCGAGTTGGGTGAGCCACTCCCACGACCGGGCCCGGCCCCCCGACAGCAGATACCGCGGCACCGCGAAGTGGCAGTGGCGGACCAGGCCCTCGCCCCGTTCGTCGCCTGCGTGCAGGATCTCGATACGTACGTCGCCGTATTCCACCACGCGAGGTCGAGGACCGTGGAAGACGTCCCACACGGCCTGAGGGGAGGCATCGACCTCGAAGGTGAAGTGATGGTGCTGCACGCCGGGGACCGTAGCGCTCGGTCGAAATCCCGGGCGAACGAAGAGCCGAGTATGGTCAGAGGTTGGTCGACTGGCGTCGAGCAGACTCGAGGATGGGGGAGAGCCGTGGGTGAACGTTCGGTGATGCCGGGTATCGGGCTGGCCGCCGCGGTGGTGGCCATCGTCACCATGATCGCCCCGTGGGGTGAGGACGAACGTGGCACCTACCACGGCTTCGCCGAGGTGGGTGGTTCGGCCTTCGGTTTGGTCGTCACCATCGCCGCGTTGCTGGGTGTGCTGGTTGCGGTGAGAGGGTTGCTCGACGGTGACGATCTCGGCAACGGCGGCCGTCTGCGCCGGAGCCACCTACTGATGGCCGCCGGCGCGGCAGTGGCCGGCCCCGCACTGGCGCAGGCGCTGAGTCCGTCGGTCGACTACACGTCGTGGAAGGCCGCAGGAATCGGTGGTTGGCTGGCCGCCGCCATGGGGGTGGTGATGGTGCTCGTCGGTTTCGTCTGGGCCCGCACCCAGAAGCCGGCCAGCACCACCAGCGTCAGCGACGACATCGACCGGGTCTTCGGCATCATGCTCACGGTGTGCGGGGTGATCTGTGTGCTGACGCCGTTCTTCGGTTGGCTCACCCTGCAGGTCAGCGACGACGTCACCTTTGTCTACGGCGCCCTCCAGGACGGCCTGCGCGGCGTGGGGTTGGTGGTCATGCCGGCCGGGGTGCTGATGCTGATCGCCGGGCTTCGTATCATCTACCGCTTCGGTCGGCCGCCCCTCGTCACCCGTGGTGGTCTCGGGGCCGAGCATCTCGGTCTGCTGTCGTCGGCAGCCGGCCTGGCCACGTCGTTGGCCTTGTTGTTGTCGATCACCCGCCAGGACTTCGACGAAACCGTCGATCCCGAATTGGGGCTGTACCTCTACATGCTTGCGGCCCTGTTCGGTCTGTTCGCCGGTGCCACCGCCTTGTTGATCCCGGGCCCCCACGAAGCCCCTGATGTCGTCGTCGAGGAGTCACCGTCGGTTCCGGTGTGAACCCCGCGCCATCGGACCGGCCGGCGTTGATCCCTCCGGCCGGATTCAGGCTCAGCCGTCGACGTTTCCTTCTCGCCGGCATCGGTGTCGTGGCCGCCGGCTGCGGATCGTCATCCGATGACGGATCGGCTTCGTCGTCGGTGGTCACCCCGACGACGAGTACGGCCACCACGACCAGCACCCTTGCGCCCTCCACCAGCGCCACCCCCACCACGGATGCAATCGCAATCGACCCGCCCTTCACGCTTGGTGTGGCGTCGGGCGACCCTCTGGCCGACCGGGTTGTGTTGTGGACCCGTCTGGCCCCCGCGCCCGATCAGCCGAGCGGCGGGATGCCGTCCGGTGATGTGAATGTCGGTTGGGAGGTCGCACGCGATTCGTCGTTCGCCGATGTCGTGTCGTCGGGCACCACCGTGGCCGAGGCCCGCCTGGCCCATTCGGTGCACGTCGATGCCGACGGTCTCGAGCCGGGTGAGTGGTACCACTATCGCTTCACCGTCGGTGACCACGAGAGCCCGGTTGGTCGCACTCGCACGGCCCCCGCCGCCGACGCCGACGACTACCAGTTCGCCCTCACCACCTGCCAGGACCCGCAGTTCGGTGAGTACGGCGTGTGGGCCGACGTGGCGGCCGACGACGAGCTCCACGCGGTCGTGTTCACCGGCGACTACATCTACGAGCTGGCGGCCCTCGACTTCTCGCCGGCCGGCGACGGTCGCCGCCAGTGGCGCAGTCCGTCGCCGACCACACTCGACCACTTCCGTGACCGATACGCACAGGTCAAAGAAGACCCGTCGTTGCAGGCCGCCCACGCGGCCATGGCCTGGTGGGTGATGTGGGACGACCACGAGATCACCGACAACTACTGGCGAGAGGGCCCCGGGCAATTCGACAGTGCCGGTGGTGACTTCGCAGCCCGACGAGCGGCCGCCTATCAGGCCTGGTGGGAGCACCAGCCGGTTCGCCTCGATCCGCCCGTGGATGGCCGCCTCGACGTGCACCGTTCGGTGCCGGTGGGTTCGCTGGCCACCCTCTTCCTCATCGACAGTCGCCAACACGCCGACGAGCCGCCATGCCGCGACACCAGCCAGCTCGACATCGGCGCCCCTTGTGACGACATCGACGACCCGCAACGAACGCTGCTCGGTGTCGATCAGGAGGAGTGGCTCCTCGATGGTTTGGCCGCCGACGACAGTCGGTGGACGGTGCTGGTGAGCCCGGGCATGTTCGCCGGACTCGATGCGCGTGCCGCCGACGACAGTGGTTCCGCGCCCGTCCGGTACCTCGAGTCATGGGATGGCTACCCCACGGCCCGGAATCGGGTGGCCGATGCGCTCCGGGCCACCGACGGTCCACTCGTGCTCAGCGGCGACTACCACGCCGCCTTCGTGCTCGATGTCGGCCCGGGATTCGGCGCCGAACCCGTCTGTGCCGAGTTCATGGCCGCGGCGGTGTCGTCGTCGCCGTTCGACGACGATGTCCGACCCCGTAACCCGCATGTCCGGCATTTCGACGCCACCAACGGGTACACCCGCTGCACGGTCACGCCCGAACGTTGGTTGGCCGAGTTCCGGACGGTGGCTGACGTGTGGGATCCGGCCACGCCCGTCACGCCAGTGGCCACCTACCAGGTGATGGCCGGCGAGCGGACGGCGACGGTCGTCTAACGTCGTCGGTCGACCGAGAGGGAGCGAAGACATGCACGAGCGGGTGACCATCGACATCGACGACGGCGTGGCCGACGTGCGCCTCGATCGGGGCGAGAAGATGAACGCAATGGACGGCCCCATGTTCGCGGCCCTCGTCGAGGCCGCCGACCACCTGGCCGGGCAGGAATCGGTGCGAGCCGTGGTGCTGTCGGGCAACGGACCGTCGTTCTGTGCCGGGCTCGACTTCTCCGGGTTCCAGGCTATGGCCGGCGATGGCGGCAGTACCGATGGCGACGGTAGTGATGGCGGAACGGCCGACATCGGGCGCCTGGAGGAGGGTCGGATCACCCATCGGGCTCAGCAGGCCGTGTGGGGATGGCACGAGCTGGCCGTTCCCGTCATCGCCGCGGTGCACGGAGTTGCCTTCGGTGCCGGAATCCAGCTGGCCATCGGTGCCGACATCCGTCTGGTACATCCCGAAGCTCGAATGTCGGTGCTCGAGATCCGTTGGGGTCTCACCCCTGACATGACCGCCACACAGCTGTTGCCGGCCTTGGTCGGGCCGGACGTGGCCAAGGAGATGGTCTGGACCGGTCGAGAGGTCAGCGGCGTCGAAGCGGCCGCCATCGGCCTGGCCACCCGGGTGTGCGACGAACCCCATGCTGACGCCATGGCCCTCGCCCGTATCATCGCCACCAAGAGCCCCCATGCCGTCCGCGGCGCCAAACACCTGATCGACCTGGCCGCGGCCACCGACTATGCCACCGGCTTCTCCGAGGAGCGGCGGGTGATCGGATCGTTGATCGGTACACCGAACCAGGTCGAGTCGGTGCAGGCGTACTTCGAAAAGCGCGACCCGGTGTACCGCGACGTCGACTCGTCCTGAGGACGCGGGCGGGTGGCGAATCGGTTCGACCACACCCTGGCGTCGCGACGTCGACTCGTCCTGAGGACGCGGGCGGGCGGCGAATCGGTTCGACCACTACCTTCGAGCCATGACTGATACGTGGAAGGGCGACGCCGTCTCTCTGGTCGAAGCATTTCGATCAGGCGAACGGTCCCCGCTCGAAGAGCTCGACGCCAGCCTGGCCGCCATCGACGAGTCGGCGCTCAATGCCGTGTGTTTCACCGATCCCGAGGCGGCCCGCGAGGCTGCTCGCACCGCCGACGTCACCTTGCCGTTCGGTGGTGTGCCGGTCGGGGTCAAAGAGCTCGACCGGGTCAGTGGCTGGCCCGACACCCATGGGTCGGTGCCCTTCGCAGACGATGTGGCGACGTTCACCGACACCAAGATCCAGCGCCTGGTCGATGCCGGCGCGGTACTGGCGGCCCAGACCACATCTTCGGAGTTCGGTGGGGTGAACCAGACGTTCACCAAACTGCACGGGGCCACCCGCAACCCGTGGAACCCGGACCGGACGCCGGGTGGGTCATCGGGCGGCAGTGGTGCCGCCGTGGCCGGTGGTCTGTTGCCCATCGCCACCGGCGGCGATGGTGGTGGGTCCATTCGGATCCCGGCCGGCTTCTGTGGCCTCTTCGGTCTCAAATGCACGTGGGGTCGGATTCCCCGGGGTCCCGAAATCGGTCCCGGGAACCTCACCGCCGTGCCTGGCTGTCTGAGCCGGTCGGTGCGCGACACGGCGCGGTGGTTCGACGTGAGCAACGGATTCGATACCCGCGACCCGCTGAGCTTGCCCCGTGTCGAGGGGTGGGAGCGCGAGCTCGGGTCGTTCGGCGATCAGGTGTCGGGCCTCCGGGCTGCGGTGGTGGTCGACATGGCCAGCGCCACGGTGGCCGCCGAGACCGTCGAGCTGGTGGAGGCGTTCGCCGAGTGGCTCATCAGTGA
>JBPCTQ010000019.1:0-3541 GCA_051011595.1 Acidimicrobiales bacterium | reverse complement strand
CATTCGCACCGCCCAATCGGCGCAGGCGGCTCCCCACGGCGGCCGAATTCTCTACGCCACCCAGGGCGCCACCGATCCGCCCACGTTCACGCTGTTCGCCAACAAGGAACTTCCGCAGACCTATTTGCGCTACATCGAGCGGGCTCTACGAGAGGCGTTCGAGTTCGGTGCGACGCCGATCAAACTCCGGGTACGCCGCCGAGCCGAGTAGCGCGCCGGTGTCAGACGCAGTCGCCGTCGCGCCAGAACCCGCCACCAGATCCCCATGGTGAGACGGTCACCGTGATGCTGATGGTGTGGGTGCCGGGACCGAGGTACACCCGGGCGCTGGACCAGCGGGCATCGGTGTAGGCCGTGTTGGGGTTGTTCGTCCAGACGAATCGGCCCAGGTTGGGGGCATTGCTCGTCTGGCCGCAGAGGTTACCCGCCACGCTCACGTCGAACTGATCGCCGGTCAGATAGGCGTCGGTGACGTCGAGGGCACCGCCGCCGGAGCCATAGGTGCGGGTGATGGTGGTCGTGGATCCGACCGGCCCGAAGCTGAAGCTGTTCCAGCCTCCCATCGACACGGTGCACTGCGATCCGGTGGCGGCCGCCACCGGTGTGGCTGCCGACGCGATGACCGGCACGGTCCAGGCGATCGTGGTGCCGACCGCGGCCTTTTGCAGGAGTCGTCGCCGACTCAGCGGATCATTCGCCACCCCGTTCTTTTCGGCGTTCTGAGCGCCGACCTGAGGCTGATCTTTCACCGATCAGCAGCGACCCCAGCGCCAGAACCCGCCACCCGACCCCCACGGTGAGATGGCCACGGTGATGGTGAAGGTGTGGGTGCCGGGCGGAAACCAGAACCGGCCGCTCGACCAGCGAGCGTCGGAGAAGGCGACGTCGGCATCGTTGGTCCACACACCCGGGCCCAGGTTGGGCGCGGGTGAAGTGTCGCCACACACGGTGCCGTCCTCGGCGATGGTGAACACATCACCGGTGAGATAGGCATCGGTGACGTCGACGAATCCGCCTCCCGCCTGGAAGTTTCGTGTCCTGGTCAGCGCCACGGTGCCGACGGCACCGAAGCTGAACGAGCGCCATCCCCGTGTCATGGACGGCACACAGGCCGAACCGGTGGCCGCCCCGACTGGTGAGTGGGCCGACAAGATGACAGGCGTCGTCCAAGCCAGGGCAGTACCGGCTGCGGCGCGTCGCAGCATTGTTCGACGTGTGGTGATCTGCGTCACAGGGAGGTCCTCACCGCTCCTGTCGGCCGATCATGGTCGCTCGATGAGCCCTCGGGCCGCTGTGGTGACGAATGCGTCAGAAGCGGCGAAACTGTCGGCTGTGGCAGTGACGGCATCACTAGCCGGCGGCGGCGGTTCTTCACGGGGCTGTAACCACCCATCGTGGGTCGGCCCCCGGGGCGCCGGTACCCTAGGGAAGTCCATGCGTGGCTCGGAATCGATCGTGCCTGACGGTCCGGTCTGTGAGGTTCCTCGATGAAGACAGCGGTGCTCTTCCTGCTCGGTCTGGTGTGCCTGGCCGCCGCAGTGGCCTGGGTGCGTTCGGCGCGACTGCGGAGTCGTTACCTCAGCGGCTTCGCCGAAATCGAGACCGACAACGTCGCCTACACCCTTGCTCGCTCGAGTTTCAAGCGTGAGGTCCACGCCTCGGTGCTGTACGGATTGTTGGCCCTGGCCTCGTTCGTCACCGCCTTCGCCGACGATGCCGATGCGGCCATGATCTACGCCCTGATCGGCATCCCCGCGGTGGTGTCGATCAACTGGGCCCGCGGCGCGGTGTACGAAGCTCGTGTCTCTCGCGAACGGCTCGACCTGGAGAAGCGGGCTGAGGAGGCGCTGGCCCAGGAGGACCTCGCCCCCAAGGCATGGGCGGCACGGTTGGCCCCCGACGACCTGCCCGACTTCAGCGGCTTCGAGGTGGGTCGGGTGTATCAAGCCGGCTCGGGTCTGATGGCCGGCGACTTCTTCGACGTGTTCCGGGTGGCTCCCACCCGTCTGGCCGCGGTCATCGGCGATGTCTCGGGTCACGGCATCGAATCGTCGATCACCGCGTTCCAGGCCAAGTACCTGCTTCGGGTGTTCCTGCGTCAGTTCCGCGATCCGGCCCAGGCCCTCGAAGAGCTCAATGCCCAGATGTCGGCCATGGGCCGGGCCGAGGAGTTCATTTCCTTGGTGGTCATGGTGTTCGACACCGAGGCCGGCACGCTGCGCTTCGGATCGGCTGGACATCCGGCGGCCTGGTTGTGGCACGAGAAAGAAGTGCAACCGCTGCGGGCCACCGGACCGTTGGTGATGCTCGACCCGGCGGCGTCGTACTACAGCCGGGAGATCCCTCTGGCCACCGGCGACCTCGTGATGCTCTACACCGATGGGTTGGCCGAGGCTCGCCGCCACGGAGAGATGTTCGGCGAGGAACGTATCGCCCAGGCCATCAAACGTGACCCGGGTGTGGCCCCCGATGTGTTGTGCAAGTCGTTGCTCGACGCCGCCCGCGACTTCGCCGGCGGCTCCATCGACGACGATGTTGCCATCCTCGCCATCCGCCGGTCCTGATCGTCATGCCGTGGTGTGAGCCGTGTGAGCGGTTCTACAACCCGAACTCGGTCGATGACGGCGCCTGCCCGTCGTGTGGTGAACCGTTGGAGGCCGGTTCGGTGGTGACCACCACCGAGAAGTCGGCGGCCAAGGTGCCGTGGCACTTCTGGCTGCTGCTGGGTGCGCTGATGCTCTACCTGGGTTGGCGAGCCGTGCAGGGTGTGTCCTGGTTTTTCGGCTGATCGTGCCAGGATGACCGGCAATGGCTGACCTGCACCCCGACCTCACCCCCTTGGCTTTCCTGCTCGGTACCTGGACCGGTCGCGGGCACGGCGACTATCCCACGATCGACGCCTTCGACTACGTCGAAGAGGTCACGCTGGGCCACGTCGGCAAACCCTTCGTGGCCTATGGCCAGCGGACCCGGCACGCGGTCACCGACCTGCCGTTGCACGCCGAGTCGGGGTACTACCGGCCTGCGCCGGGCGGCCGGGTCGAGTTGGTGCTGGCTCATCCCTTCGGGGTGGTGGAGCTGGCCGAAGGAACGGTGTCGGGGACCGAGATCTCCCTGGCGTCCCAGTCGGTGATGTCGACCACCACCGCCAAGGACGTCAGCGATGTGCGCCGAGTGATCACCGTCGATGGTGATGTCATGCACTACCGGGTCGAGATGGCCGCTGTCGGCCAGCCCCTCCAGTTCCACCTCGAGGCCACACTGCACCGCCAGGGCTGAGGGTTTCGCCGGCGATGGCACTACAGTGACGCCCTCAGTACGGGCTGTGGCGCAGCTTGGTTAGCGCGTCGGTCTGGGGGACCGAAGGTCGGAGGTTCAAATCCTCTCAGCCCGACCACACCGTGGATAACTCGACGGCGCCACGGCGTTCTGGCGTCAGTTGTGCGGGCCAGAGCAGCACAGATGACGCCAGAAGCGTGCGTCGGCCTGGCTCAGGGTGTCGTCCCGAATTGCTCACGCCATGCACCAACACGCTCGGCGT
>JBPCTQ010000018.1:0-11103 GCA_051011595.1 Acidimicrobiales bacterium | reverse complement strand
GCCGCCGGTGGGGGCGGCAGCGACCAGCCCACCGCCGGATCGCAGCTGGCCGCCGATGGTTCGACCCTGGCCTTCGCCAGCCAGGCCACCAACCTGTTGCCCGGCGGCACCAGCGGCCTCAACTCCTACGTGTGGCGCAACGGCGCGCTCGAACAGGTCAACTTCGACGAGAACGGTGGCGTGGTGCCGGCCAGCGTCGGCCTCCAGACCATCTCCGACGACGGCAATCAGGTCCTGCTCGGTACCTCGGGCGAACCCTACGGTCTGCCGGCGGGCAGTGGAGTGGTACTGCGTCGGACCCTCGACGACGGCGTGTCCGAGCTGGTGGCGATCGGACCACTGGGAACCGTCGCCGACCTGGTGCCGCGCTACAGCAGCTCCGACGGTCGCTACTTCCTCGGTTCCACCACCACGGTGGAGAACGACACCGAGCGCACCTTCTGGAACCTGTGGGCCATCGACGACATCTCGATCGCCTCGGTGGTTCCGGCCGTCGTGGAAGCGGGATCGGTCACGGCGGTGACCATCACCGGCACCGGCTTCGAGCTCGGCGGCGTGGTCCCCGACATCACCAGTTCGGGTGGGCTCACCACCTTCGCCAATGTGACTGTGGTCGACGACACGACCCTCACCGCCGACATGTCGGTGTCCGCCAACGCTCCTGCCGGAACGCAGCTGGTGGTGGGGAGCCTGGCCGGAACCCTTGGCCCCGGCACCGGTGCCACCGCGTTGTGCGTCTGTGTGACCGCCACGGTCGGCGCCTGAGCCCGCGTGCCATCCGGCGCGACCGGTGTCGATACACTCACCATCGCGATGCTTGACGATCGCAAGACCGCCATTCTCCAGGCTGTTGTCGAGGAGTACATCCACACGGCCGAGCCGGTGGGGTCCACCCATGTCGCCGCGGCGGCCGGCATCAACGTGTCACCGGCCACCATTCGCAACGAGATGGTGCAGCTCGAGAAGCAGGGGTACCTCCATCAGCCCCACACCAGTGCCGGTCGGGTGCCCACCGACAAGGGATACCGGGTCTTCGTCGACGGCCTCACCGGTAGCGGGGCGCTGACCAAGAGCGAGAACCGCACGGTCAAGTCGTTCTTCGACCAGGCCCACGGCGAGCTCGAAGCCATGCTGCACGACACCAGTCGCCTGCTGGCCGACATCACCAGCTACACCTCGGTTGTGGTGGCCCCCAGCCTCGACGCCACCGTGGTGCGATCGGTGCAGCTGGTGCCATTGTCGTCACACATCGTGTTGGCGGTCATCGTCTTGGCCAACGGTGCCGTCGAGAAACGCACACTCGAGCTCACCGAGGACCCCACCGAGGAGACCCTGGCTCGGGCCCAGGCCGCACTGTCCGAGGCGCTCATCGGTCACACCTTGGGGTCGGTGGAGATCGACCTGGCCGGCCCCAGAGACGTGAGGGCCATCGTCGAAGCAGCCGGATTGGCCCTCGAACCCGAGGCCGACGAACACGTCTACGTGGGGGGTCGGGCCCGCATGGCCGAGTCCTTCGATGCGGTGGAGCAGATCCGTGAGGTGCTCGACGTGCTCGAGAAGCAGCTGGTGGTGGTGACCCTGCTGCGCGACGTGCTCGATCGCGGCATGCACGTGGCCATCGGCAACGAGACGGGGATGACCACCCTGGCCGATTGTGCCTTGGTGGTGGCCCCGTACGAGGTCGAAGGCCAACCCACGGGCACCATCGGGGTGTTGGGACCGGCCCGCATGAACTACCCCCAGGCAATGGCAGCCGTCACGGTGGTGAGTAATCAGCTCGGGAACCGATTGACTGAAGGCTGAATTGTCTGGTCAACGGGAAGGGTGCAGGTCAGGTGGCTGACCAGCGCGACTACTACGAGGTGCTGGGAGTGGGGCGCGACGCGTCCGACAGCGACCTCAAGAAGGCCTACCGGCGCACGGCTCGGGAGCTGCATCCCGACGCCAATCCCGACGATCCCCAGGCCGAGGAGAAGTTCCGGGAGGCGGCCATCGCCTACGAGGTGTTGTCCGATCCCGAGAAACGCGACCGCTACGACCGGTTCGGCCACGACGGCATCGACGCCTCGTCGTTGGGCGACGTGTTCGGCGGCGGCCTGGGCGACCTCTTCGACGCTTTCTTCGGTGGCGGCTCCGGTTTCGGTGGGGGAGGAGGCGGCGGACGCGGTGCGCCCAATCGCGGCGAAGACCTCGAGACCACCCTCCAGGTCGACTTCGAGGAGGCGGTGTTCGGCGGCAACCACGAGGTCACCATCAAGACCGCGGTGGCTTGCGACACGTGTGAAGCCACCGGTGCCCAGCCGGGAACGTCCACCGAGACCTGTAGTGAGTGTGGCGGCGCCGGCCAGGTGCGCCGGGTCCGCCAGTCGATCCTGGGACAGATGGTCAGCGCCACCGTGTGTCCACGCTGTCAGGGAATGGGCGAGATGATCGCCTCGCCCTGCCCGACGTGTGATGGCGACGGCCGCGAGCTGGTCGATGAGACCTACACCGTCGAGATCCCGGCCGGCGTCGACAACGGCAGCACACTCCGGCTCACCGGCCGAGGGGCGGTGGGTCACCGAGGTGGGGCCGTCGGCGATCTCTACGTCCATGTTCGGGTGCGGCCCCACCCCCGGTTCGAACGTCACGGCGACGACCTGGTGCACGAGCTGCACATCGGGTTCGGCCAAGCGGCCCTGGGGGCCGTACTCGATTTCCCGACTCTCGACGGTGACGAAGATCTGGTCATCCCGCCTGGCACCCAGACGGGCAAGGTGCTGCGGCTACGTGGTCGGGGTGTACCCCAACTGCGAGGCCGGGGCCGAGGCGATCTGCTGGTGCAGGTCATCGTCGACGTCCCAACCGATCTCACCGACGACCAGGCCGAGTTGCTGCGTCACTACGCCGAGCTGCGAGCCGAATCCGTCGCCCCGCCCGACGAGGGTTTCCTGTCCAAGATCAAGTCGGCCTTCCGGTAACAGAGGGTCGGATCGGTGCACGGCGAGCCCGACGGGCAGGGCGGTCCGCATGTGTTCGTGGCCGATGTCGATCATCCCGAGCTGAGTGACGACGACCGACACCACCTCGAACGGGTGCTACGGCTGCGGAGCGGTGATTCGCTGACGATGAGCGACGGCCGGGGACGTTGGCGTCGTTGCCACTTCGGTGACGAGCTGGAAGCCGCCGGTGACGCGGTCGACGTGCCGGCCAACGAGATCGAACTGACGGTGGCCGTCGCGTTGGTGAAGGGGTCGCGGCCCGAGTTGGTGGTGCGGGAACTGACCGAACTCGGCCTGGACCACATTGCCCTGTTCGCCGCCGAACGATCGGTGGTGCAGTGGGATGAAGCCAAGGTGGCGTCCCAACGGGAACGCCTCGAGAAGGTGGCGCGGGAGGCGGCCATGCAATGCCGTCGGGTATGGCTGCCCGAGCTGGAGATCCTGGCCGATCTCACTGGTCTGATCGCCCGACCGGGCTCGGCGCTGGCCGACTTCGACGGCGGCCCGGTGACGGCCGATCACCGGGTGATCGTTGTCGGCCCCGAAGGCGGCTGGACCGACGAAGAGCGCAGCCTGAGCAGCGCCCACGTTCGTCTCGGTCGCCATGTGCTTCGCTCCGAGACGGCCGCGCTGGCCGCCGGGGTGCAACTGGTGTCGCATCGCGAGACGGTGTCCGGTCGGTAACGGTCGGGTGACGATTCGGTCAACCGTCGGAGTCGGCCGCGACGGCCGAACCGGATGGTGAATCACTCACTCTCTTTGCGCGCGTCACCGCCCCCTGTCTAGATTGCCTCCCACGATGATCGAGCGGTCACTCTGCGTGACTGATGAGCGGAATCGGAGCGGAGTCCGACCGCCAGTGGGTAGGGGCGACAATGTCTATGGATGAAGAGCTGAACGGCACCGATCCGTACAGCCAGAAGGTCGGCGAGCGGCTGCGGGCCATCCGCCGACAGAAGCGACTCTCGCTTCAGGAAGTGGAAGCAACATCGAACCTGGAGTTCAAGGCGTCGGTGCTCGGCGCCTATGAACGCGGCGAACGAGCCATCTCGGTGCCGCGTCTCAATCGGCTGGCCCGGTTCTACAACGTGCCCGTCGAGCAGCTGCTGCCCCAGGAGGCGGTGCCCGACTTCGGTGTCGAAGCGGAACCCACCATCGACCTCAGCGACACGGCGCGTACGCCGGTGTCGGTCACCATCGACCTGACCCGTCTGGAGAAGTTGTCGGGACCCGAGGCCGAGATGCTGAATCGCTATCTCCAGATGGTGCAGGTGCAGCGCCAGGACTTCAACGGCCGGGTGCTCACCATCCGCCGCGACGACCTACAGGCCCTCGCCGCCATCCTCGGCACCAATCCCGACGACGCCGCTCCCCGGCTCAACGATCTGGGTCTGCGCTTCGTCTCCGACGCCAAGACCTGACGCCGGTTCGGGCAACCAGACCAGCTCGCCGACCTGGAGCAGGTCGGGGTCGATCGGCGTGCCGCTGAGCTGCTGGTTGAAGCGGATCAACGCGCGCCAGTAGGGCTCGACCCGTTCGGGTGTCGGTGTCACACCCTTCGAGCTGATGGTGGCGGCGGCGATGCGCCAGAAATGGTCCCCGGGCTCCACCCGCCACATCGGGGGAGGGACGATCAGACCCAGATCGGTGAGTCGGGTCGCCTCGTCGAAGTCGGCATCGTCGGCGACGGCCGTGGCGGTGAAGGTCAACAACACAATGGCCATGGCGACGGTTCGTGCCTGCACCCGACGACCCCGCTGATACTGCTGGAGGAGCCACAGGCCGCCGACCATCGCGGCCAGGAAAACGCCCGTGCCCGCGATGACCGCATGGGCACTCATCGGGTCGTCTCCGGCCGCAGTTGCTCCAGGCCGCTCTCGGTCACCACGGTGACCACGTCGCACTTTCGGATGGGCGGATCGGCGAAGCCGGTGAGGGTCGGGACCAGGCCGATCCGCTCACCGGCTTCGCTCCCGCCGACCGGCCAGTCCCGCCAGAGGAACACCTCGCCGGTTCCCGGGCGGGCCGCCATCACGGCCGGTCGTCCTGTACACCGCCAGTCGGCCACCACCACGACGTCGCCGGCATGGCCGGCCGACCACGTTCGCCCGTCGTAGCGCAGGGTCGGGGCCGGCCCCGGCACCGTGGTCGACGTCGCCGGCGGAAGCGAGGGGCGGTTCGTCGTCGTTGCCGCGGTTGCCGCGGTTGCTGCGGTCGTGGCGGTCGGGGCCACGGGTCGAGCAGTGGTACTCGGCTCCACGACCGTTGGTGCCGCGGTTTGGTCAGTCTCGATCGGCGCCGGATACCGACCCCAGACAAGACCGACGAGTCCGATTGCCAACCCGATGGCCACCGCGACCCGTCGACGGGTGCGAGAATTCGGGCGCTGGGCTGCGGCCAAATCATCAGCCAGGCGAGCCGCCGTAGGGTTCTTGTGATCGAGGGTCTTGCGGCACACATCGGCCAGTCGGTCCGCCAGCTTCTCCTCATCCGGACTGGTGGCCTGCTGATCAGCGACCATGTCGGCGATCGTCTGGGCCAGCGCTCTGACGTCGGCCGCGGGTGACGGCGGCGATTCGTGGGCGAACCCGGACAACACCGGGTTGCTTCTCGAATCGACGATGATCGTGTTGCGGCCCACCGCCCCATGGGTGACGCCACGGGCGTGCACCTGCGCCAGCGCGGTGGCGACTTGTGCGCCGGACCAGGGAATGGTGGCGAGCGGCGGCGGCAAGGAATCCCAGGACTCATCGCCTGGGAGGGAGAGGATCAGGATCGGGTCGGGGTCGCCCCGGAACGAATGAATGCTCACCACTCCGGGCACCGCCACCCGTCGATACCGGGCCGCCAAGGCCAAGATGTCGGCGTGGTCACGTTCGCTGCGGGGACTGATGACCTCGGTGAGGTGACCGCCCTCCAGTCGGCGGGTGGAGTGAAGGCCGTGGTCGCTCATGGCGCCAGCAGTGAAGCCGTCTGGGTGCTCTGCAGCTTTCGGGCACCGGCCCCGACCACTCGCCCGAGAACCGGCTCCACGGTCAGGGCGACGGTGACCTGGATGGTCAATGGGTCAACGACTTGGACGTCGACGAGTGCCATTCCCGGTACTGCTCGAGCGGCGACGGCACCCTCGGCTGCCGCCGCAGCGCGGGCTGGATCGAGTCGCCGTTCGCCCGTGGCCCGCAGGTGGTCGATGTCGAGCCCAGCGCCGGCTCCGTCGTTGGCCGCCGCCGCTGCCGCGTTGTGGAGCTCGCGCTGGCGGAGGTGGACCACCCCGAAATCCACTGCGATCGATCCGAGCACGATCACGATCAACAGAACTGCGGGCATCAGCATCAGGGCTGTGCCCCGACATCTCACCGCTCTCGGTCGTCTCACCTGGATCATGGGCAGCCTCCCTCGGGAACGT
Organism: Acidimicrobiales bacterium; assembly: GCA_051011595.1. GTDB lineage: Bacteria > Actinomycetota > Acidimicrobiia > Acidimicrobiales > SHLQ01 > JAOUEE01. Next base: position 4,716 of record JBPCTQ010000018.1, on the reverse strand, counting down.
CATTGCGATAGGGGTCCACCACTTCGCGATGGTGGGCCGAGACGGTCACTTCTCCGACCCCTGTCACCCACGGCAACCGCAGGGCGGGAACACGGATCGACACGGTTGTGGTGACCGGAGCGCATCGGCCGAAGCCGTTCGGGGCCGCAATGTCGATCGAACTGTCGGCGGCCCCGTAGCCGAAGGCGTCGAGTGTGCGGTGACCGGCTCGTACCGCGGTTGCGTGCGGGTCGACCTCGCTCTCGACGGCGGATCGAGTTGCCTCCCGGGAGGCGGCCGAGGCGGCCAATCGGGCGTCGAGGACCGCCCATGCGTTGGTGATGACCAGGACGGCCACGACCAGGAGGAGAAAGCCCAGCGGGACCACCTCCCCACCCGCGAGCGCGGCTCGCTCGTGTCGGCAACGATCGGTCGGCGGTCGCATCATCGCGTCTCCCGGCGGATGCGAATCGTGCGCTCGAGGGTGCCGAGCGGTGTTCTGCCGCTCCAGCGGGCGGGGAGGATGGACGGGTGCACGGCGAAGACGCGCAACTCGACGACGCCGGGGTCGTCGAGTCGCCATTGCACCTCGATGGTGTGACCGTAGGACCCGAGGCGCCGCCGGAGCTCCTCGGTGGCGACGCCGGCGGCCTGGGCCCTTCGTTGGTGGGAGTCGTAGCCGGCAACTTCCCGGGCTGCGTCATAGGCGGCCCCACTGACCACCGAGGTCGCGTACAGGTCGTAGATCAGCTGGACGGCGAACAACACCATGATCAGCACCACCAAGACACCGAAGGCACTGCCGAGCAGGCCTGCTGCTCGACAGGACTCGGCCTCGCTCAGCCCCCGATCTGGCCAACCTGGTCGGAGATGTCGGCTTCGGTGGTCTGCCACAGGGTCTGGAATCCGACCCACATCAACACACCCAGCGCGGCGATGATCAGGACGGCGATGGCCATGGAGATGACACCCTCGCCGCGTTGTGCGGACATCGGCAGCGGTTGATCGAGCGGGGCGCCGACCGTGCGGTGGAGCGGGATGTTGCAGGGTTGCATGACGGTTGATCCTTTGTTCGGGATTGCGTGGGGAGTTCATTGGCCCACCGAGAAGGTGCGGAGGGCGTCGACGAAGGGAATGGCCAGCAGGATCACCCCGGGAACGAGGGTGGCCACCGTGACCGGCACCCAGACCTGTTGGTTCCGTCGTTCGATCTTCTCGATCAGGTCCCGTTGGGCCTGCTGGCGGATCGAACGGGCTTCCTCGCTCATGAGCGGACCGACATCACCCATCTCGTGATCGAGTGCACAGATGGCAACCACTCGATGCAGGGGTTCGACATCGACCAGATCCGCCCACTCGCGCCACGCTTCGAGGGTGGTGAGGCCTTGGCCCGAGCGTCGCGTGACGCCGGCCAGGTCGTCGGCGATTGTGCCGGAGCTGCGCTGGGCCAACCGAACGGTGGCGCTGTTGATGGAGAAGCCGGCCTGCAGCAGCATCGCCATCTGCTCGGCCACCACGGGCAGCTCGTCACGGACCTGGCGGCGGTGACGCTCGGCGGCGGCCGTCACCTGCTGTTCGATCACCAAGAAGATGATGAGGGGCAGGGTCAGCGCCAGGAAGGCGGTGACTGTGGTGGGGACGGTGGTGACGAACGAGAGGGTCACCGCCGCCAGGAATCCCACGGCACTCCAGGCCATCTGGTGCAGGCGGAAGTCAGTGACCGTCCGCCGATCACCGATGCGGGCCAGTCGAACGTCGAGGGGATCGGTCACACCGAAAGCCCGGGCCAGCACCTCGCCCGCACTCGTGCTGACGGGAGCGAGCACATCTCGCAACGAGTCGAGCGACACGGCCGAGCGGGTCTGCCAGCGCCGCGGATCCAACTGGTAGGGCGCCAGTCGGAGGATGAGACGGCGGCGACGGAACCAGCGGAGTTGGTCGAGGACCAGGACCGAGCCGATCCAGCCGGCCACTGCCGCACCGACGAGCAGCGCCGTCATCGTTCGAACACCCGCCGTGGCTCCGGAATCCGGAGGAAGTGGCTGGCCCACAACCAGCAGATGCCGATCATGACCAGGGCGGCTACCACCAGCGCCTGTCCGGCCGTGGTCGAGTAGGCCTGGCGCCCGGTGCCCAACGACAGACCGGCCATGGTCATGCCCATGGGCACGATCAGCACGAAGAGGCGGGCAAAGCGGGCGCCGGCCAGGCGAGCGGTCGCATCTTGGTTGGCGGCGATCTCTCCGGCCCGGTCCTCGGCCAGGTCGGCGAGGCGGCGGCCCAGGCCGATGCCTCCTACCTCGTGGGCGACGAGCAGTGTTTCGAGAGTCACATCGGCGGTCGGGTCGGCGAGTTCGTCCTTGAGGACGCGGATCGTGCGGTCGAAATCGGTGCTCAGGCTCCATTCCCGGCCACCGGCCTCGAACGCCCAGCGCAGTTGTTCCGGTGAACCAGCACCGACCTCGAGCAGGGCCTGGGGGATGGACAAGCCGACGGGTCCGGTGAGGATTCGGATCTCCTCGATCATGGACGGCCAGGCTCGGTGGGCCGCCCGGCGACGAGCCGACCGCCGCTGGCGATGGATCAGCAGCGGAATCGCGGCTCCGCAGGCGGCCGCCACGATCGTTGGTGCGGCGCCGCCGAACAGGGCGTAGCCGACCGAGGCAGACACAACCGCCGCCGCTGCCATGGCGGCCACGAATTGAGCGGCTGTGACGTCGACCAGTCCTGCTTGTTGCAGCCAACGCGCTCCCGTCGATGTCCGAGCTCGAGCGGGCGCACGACTGCGCAGACCTACGCCCTGCCACCCGAGCAACACCGCGGTGGTCAGGTAGTGCGTTCCGATGGCGGCCAGGACGACCACGATGAGACGGCTCATCCGTGTGTTCCCAACAGGTCGCTCAACAAGAAGCCGCTTCTTTCCAGCGCCGCGCCGACCCGGTGGGGCGTGGCCCCGGTCGCCTGGAGGTTCCCGGTTCGCGGATCCCTGGCCAGCACCGATGTGGCGGTGAACTGCGCGCTGTCGGCGGCCCCGACCAGTTCCTCCACGCAGAGCACTTCGGACACCTGCGGGCCGGCAGGTGTCCGGACGGAGTGGACCACCACATCGATGGAGTCCGACACCAGCGTGTTCAACGCAGCCATCGGGAGGTCGGTGGCAGCCAGCTGGGCCACGAATCGGAGGCGGCCGAGTGCCTGTCGGGCCGACCCGGCATGGATGGTGGTGAAGCCGGTCACCCCACTGGAAAGGGTGAGCAGCAGGGGCAGTGCCTCGCGATCGCGGACCTCGCCGACAATGGCCACGTCGGGTGCCATGCGGAGGAACCCGGCCACCAACCGGCGAAGGTCGATCTCGGGACGGTCGGGTCGGGCTCCGCGAGTCTGCATGCCGGCCACGTTGGCCAGTGGAACGTCGGCCTCGAACACCTCTTCGGCGATCACGACTCGTCGGTCGGGGGCCAACTCGGCAGCACAACAACTCATAAGCGTGGTCTTCCCCGCGCCGGGCGCACCGGCGAACACCATCGACAGGTCGGAGCCGACGCAGGCCCTCAGGAACTGGGCGGTGCGATGGTCGAGGGTCTGGGTCTGGACCAGCTCGTCGAGTCGGCGAATGCTGACGCCGGTGAACTTGCGGATGTTGATGATGGTGTGACCGTCGCGAGCCAGATCCGGATGTACGACGTGAACTCGTGCGCCGCTGGCCAGCTGCGCGTCCTGGAGTCCCTCGGTGGGATCCAGCTTTCGGTGGGCGGCCCCGGACTCGTCGAGGATCTTGGTCAGGGTTCGCGACACGTGCTCGTCGTCGTGGAAGACCTCGTCGTGGTAGCCCGATGGCCCGCGGTGACGTTTCACGAAGATCTGGTCGGGTGCGTTGACCATGATCTCCCAGACGTCATCGTCGTCGAGCAGTGGTCCCAAGGGCCCGTGGCCGGTCAGGTTCCGTACCGCGCGATCCATGATGTTGGTGGGGTCGTCGAGGTCGAAAGCCCGGAGTCCGCGGCGGTGCTCGTCGCGCCACCGGGCGATCTCGTCGTCGATGAGATGGCGCAGCAGGCCCTCGTCGCCGGCGGCGTCGACGGCCTCGTCCTTGGCCCGGCGTTGCACCGCTGCCTCGATTGCGGCCAGGGGCGACGTGGGTGTGTCCGTGTTCATGCTGCCTCTCCGTCGTCGCTGAAGCGGCCGAGCTCGCCCGGTTCCACTGGTTGGTACTGGTCGGACTGGTCGGGGAGCGGGGCCTGCGCCAACAGCCGAGCGGCCGCGGCGCTGACCGGTTTGACCAGTTGGCGAGGCAGAGCGGCACCGTCGCGTAGTCGACCCTCCAGGTGGCGTTGGTGCCCGACGAAGACCGGGTTGGCGACGGCGTGCCCGGATTCGGCCAACAGGGAGAAGGCTCGCGTCAGCTCGCGTCGACCGGCCCCGGGGCGAGCGGCGTTGTTGATCACCGGGACCAGCACCGTGCTGGGCCTCACCGCATCGACGAGCCGTCGGGTGATGCGGACATGTCGATGAAGGCCCTGGAGCGACCCCCGGCCGACCACCATCACCAAACAGGCCGCGTCGATGGCCGCACGGGTCAAGGCGTTGCGGTCTTCGAGATCTCGCGATCCGGTCTCTTGTTCGCCGGTCACGTCGGCGTCGGTGTCGATCACCACCATGCGGTAGGCCTGGCGAAGCCCGCCGAGCGCCGCCGCCGCCGATCCACGCCGCAGCACCGGCCAGTCCGATGGTTCTCGC
>JBPCTQ010000017.1:0-2692 GCA_051011595.1 Acidimicrobiales bacterium | reverse complement strand
GACCAACCCAGCCAGTGGACCGGGGCTGGTGGCCGCGGCCCGACTTGTCGGGCTCGATCTGACCCGCCCGATCGATCAGCCGAGCTGACCTCAACACAAAAGAACACCGGAGCGCCCTGATCGGGTTCGTATCCTCTGGGGATGCAGCTGTACGACACCCTCACCGGCACGAAGCGGCCCCTCGAGCCGCGTGACCCCGGACGGGTCGGCCTGTACGCCTGTGGACCGACGGTGTACGACGCACCTCACCTGGGTCACGCCCGCAGTGCACTCACCTACGACATTCTCCGCCGCTATCTCGAATGGCGCGGGTTCGAGGTCCACCACGTCGCCAACGTCACCGACATCGACGACAACATCATCAATCGGGCGCAACAAGAAGGCTCCACCGAACCCGAGATCGCGGCCACGTGGGAAGCCGTCTACATCGAAGCCATGGACGCCCTCGACATACTGCGCCCCCACGATCGGCCCCACGCCACGGCTTATGTCGATCAGATGGTGGCCTTCATCTCGTCGCTGATGGCCAACGGTGCCGCCTACCAGACACCCTCGGGGGTGTACCTGTCCGTCGACAAGGTCGCCGACTATGGCGCCCTCGTCCACCGCACCCCCGACGATCTGCGCGAGTCGGCCGGGGCGCGCGTCGATGTCGACGAGAACAAGAACGACCCCCTCGACTTCGTGCTGTGGAAGGCGGCCAAGCCGGGAGAACCCACATGGCCGGCACCCTGGGGAGAAGGCCGCCCGGGCTGGCACATCGAATGTGTCGCCATGTCGATGGATCTGCTGGGCGAGGGATTCGACATCCACGGCGGTGGTGACGATCTGGCCTTTCCTCACCACGAGAACGAACGGGCCGAGGCGGTGGCCGACGGCCGGAGCTTCGCCCAGTACTGGGTTCACAACGCCATGGTCAACGTGAGCGGCGAGAAGATGTCGAAGTCACTCGGCAACTTCAGAACCGTGGGCGAGCTGCTCGAGACCTACGACGGCCGGGTTCTGCGGCTGTTGACGCTGCAGACCCACTACCGCAAGACCATGGAGATCAACGCCGACGCGCTGGCTCAGGCCGAGACGGCGCTCGACCGCCTCGATGGGTTCGTCCGACGCCTGCACCAGGCCGGACTCGACGTCGAGGGAGTGTCGTCGGACGAGGAGATCACCACATCGTTTCGATCCGTCATGGACGACGACCTCGGCACCCCCCGGGCCCTGGCCCTGGTGTTCGACACCGTTGGCCAGGCCAACGCTGCCCTCGATGCCGACCAACCCGGTGCGACGGCCCTGGCCGCCACGGTCATCGAGCTGGCGGGTGTGTTGGGCCTGCGACTGGGCCGGGCAACACAGGCGGGCGACGACGACGACGAGATCGACGCCCTCCTGGCCGCCCGGCAATCGGCCCGCGAGAACAAGGACTTCGCCGAAGCCGACCGTATTCGTGACGAGCTGAACGAGCGGGGCATCGTGATCGAGGACACCGCATCCGGCGCGGTCTGGCACCGGCGCTGACCAGGAGGCTGCCCGGCGATAGGGTGCCGTGCCCATGACGTCATCCATCCTGGGGAACCCGGTACTGCGGCGCGAAGACGACGCCCTGGTTCGCGGCCGCGGCCTGTTCGTGGCCAACCAACCGCTCGCCGACGCCACCCACGTGGTCTACGTGCGATCGGTGATGGCGCACGCCCGAATCGGGTCGGTCGACACCAGCGAGGCCCGCGACCAACCCGGGGTCGTGGCCGTGTTCACGGCGGCCGACATCGGCAATCGCGACCTGCCTCCCACCCTCGAACTGTTCGGACCCCACCTGGTACAACCCATGCTGGCCCGCGACACCGTCCGGTTCGTGGGCGAACCGGTGGCCATGGTGGTGGCCCAGTCGGCTGCGGCAGCCGCCGACGCCGCCGAGTTCGTCCTGATCGACTACGACCCTCTCCCCGCGGTGGTGGGCATGGACGACGCGCTCCGCGACGACACCGTGCTCTTCACCGCCCACGGCACCAACGTCGTGGTCAACATCCCCCGCCAGGTTCCCGAGTTCGCACCCATCGACTGTGAGGTCACCGTCAGCGCGGTCATCGAGAACCAGCGACTGGCCGCCGCGCCCATCGAGGGCCGAGTCGCCGCAGCCGATTGGGACGGCGACCGCCTGACCTACTTCGCCAGCACCCAGGGCACCCACCCCACTCGCGACACCCTGGTCGAGGTCCTCGGTCTCTCCACCGACCAGGTGCGAGTGGTCAACGCCGATGTCGGCGGCGGTTTCGGCGCCAAGGGCGATCTGCACCTCGAGGAGGTGCTGGTGGCATGGGCGGCCATCGAGCTGGAACGTCCCGTTCGCTGGAGCGAAACCCGTACCGAGAACCTGACCGCCATGGTGCAGGGCCGGGCCCAGCGTCAGACCATCACCATCGGCGGCCGATCCGACGGCACCATCGAGGCCTACCGCCTGGAGGTGCTCCAGGATTCCGGGGCCTATCCCCACTACGGCGCCATCCTGCCCCGCTTCACCCGCATGATGTTCCCGGGTCCGTACCAGATCGCCCAGGCCGAGTTCGCCTCCACGTCGGTGCTCACCACCACCACCCCGGTCGGAGCTTTCCGGGGAGCCGGTCGACCCGAAGCCACCGCCGCCCTCGAACGAGCGGTCGACCTGTTCGCCACCGAGATCGGTCTCGATCCCGTCGAGGTG
>JBPCTQ010000016.1:0-20637 GCA_051011595.1 Acidimicrobiales bacterium | reverse complement strand
TCTGCGGGACGCCGGCGTCTGGACGGTGGGGCTCGACGCGGCCGCCGGCGAGTCGCTGTTCGACCTGCGGGTGGCCGACGAGCCGCTCGCGCTGGTGCTGGGATCCGAGGGCACCGGACTGTCGCGACTCGTGGCCGAGCGCTGTGATGCCCTGGTGAGCCTGCCCATGCGGGGTGTGCTGGGCTCGCTGAACGTGTCATCGGCCGCGGCCGCGGCGCTGTACGAGATCACCCGTCGGCGGGGTTGACCCGGCGTCAGGCCCTACGCTCGGGGGCGGCTGCCCGAGTAGCTCACCTGGCTAGAGCACCGGTCTTGTAAACCGGAGGTAGTGGGTTCGAGTCCCACCTCGGGCTCCATGCCCCGGGACGGCAGGCTGCGGCGGGTAGGATCTCAGTGATGCCACTGACCGAGCGTGACAAGGCGATCCTCGACTTCGAACGGACCTGGTGGGCCGAGCCGGGCCCCAAGGACGAAGCGATTCGGGAACGGTTCGACCTGTCCACCACCCGTTACTACGAGCTGCTCAACGAGGTGCTCGACGGCGATGACGCGGTCGAATACGACCCGTTGGTGGTGCGCCGGCTTCGCCGTCTCCGTGATCGCCGCCGCCGGGCCCGCTACGAGGGTCGAGCTGCCCAACAGCGGCCCTGAGTCGCGGGGTCACCAACGGGTGGCCGAGGTCGATGCCGTGACCGAGGTCGTGCTGCACATCGGGCTGCACCGCACGGGAACGACCACCATCCAGCGATTCCTCAACGCCAACCGATCGGCGTTGGCCGAAGCGGACCTGCTCTACCCGGTTGGTGGGTTCACCGCCGAGAACGCCAACCGCGGGCATCGTCTGTTGGTGGAGGCGGTGCAGTCGGGTGGCGGCCCAGCCGACCCGTGGACGGTGGTTCTCGACGAGATCGACAAGTCGTCAGCCCGGCGAGTGTTGCTCAGCGCCGAGGAGTTCAGCCGGATGACCAGCGGCGTCGACGAGGTGGCCGCTCGACTCGACGGCTACGAGGTTCGGGCCGTCATGTACGTGCGCCATCCGGTGTCGTTTCTGGTGTCGGCGTGGAAGCAGCAGGTCAAGACGGGTGCGTACACCGGCACCTGTTCGGACTTCATGCACGAGCGTTGGGAACGGGCCGACTACGGGTTGATGGCGCAGCGGTGGGAAGCAGCACTCGGACGTGGTCGTGTCCAGGTCCGTGTGTACGAGGAGGCCGAGCAGGCTCCGGGCCTCATCGACGATTTCCTCGATGTTCTGGCCATCGACGTTGACCGTGGGTCGTTTCGGCAGCCCCGCGAACGCATCAATGCGTCGCCCGATGACGCCACCTTGGCTGTGGTGCGAGTGATCGGCAAGCTGGAGAATCGGTATCCGTCACGGCCGGTGCTGACCCGACTTCGCCGGGCCGCTCGTCGCCAGGAAGGGCTTATGGGAACGGTGATCAGCCGGATTGGAGGGCTCATCGACGGGCACCCGGTCCACGACGACGACACCGCGTGGCTGGCGGGAGTGCTGGGCGAGCGGCATCGACGGTTTCTCGACCACTATGTTCCTCCGGAGCAGCAGCACCACCTCGTCTTCGGTCCTGGCGCACCGGCATCGACCGGGTCGAGTTAGGATCCTCCCACGCCCCCTCAGGAGCACGGCTTGCGATGACCCTCCCAAACTCTTCAGGCAACGACGGACTCGGCCGGTCCATTGGTGATGCCGCCGGCCGGGGTGCGGTCCTCGTCGGTATTGCGGTGCTCATCGGCATCTTCTTGCTGTGGGCCGGATTCGATACCAGCAGCGGCGATAGCACCGACACTGCCGCCACCGACAGCACCGACGGGGGCGACGCAACCGATGGCACCGATGCGACCGACGCCACGGACGCAACCGATGCCACAGACGCAACCGATGGCACCGATGGGACCGATGCGACCGACGCAACCGATGGCACCGATGCCACCGACGGCACCGTCGATGGCACCACCACTCCCACGGTCAGTCCTCCGGGCACGGCCAACCCGCCCAATGAGGTGGTGGTGTTCGTGGCCAACGGCACCGGAATCGCCGGTGAAGCCGGCCGCGTGGCCGCCAGCCTGACGGCGGCCAACTACAACGCGGTGGCCGGCAACGCCGCCTCGTCGGCCGTGGAGAACTCCAAGATCTACTACCGGCCCGAGTACGGCGAGGACGCGAAGCTGGTCGCCGACGTGTTGCAGGCGCCGGCCAGCCTCATCCAGCAGATGCCCGAAGACCCCGGTGTGTCTCCCGACAACCAGGCCGACGCCGACGCCGCCAACATCATCGTGATACTCGGTACCGACGGGTTGATAACCGGCTGATGTGACGGCCGCGGTGCCCAGCGCGGCCGCGGCTGATCTTCGCCATGCGTGTGCTGGTCGCCCCCGACAAGTTCAAGGGGACCGCCTCGGCCCGCTCGTTGGCCCGGGCGGTGGGGCGCGCCGTCACCGCCGTAGGTGGTGAACCGACGCTGATGCCATTGGCCGATGGTGGCGAGGGCACTCTCGACGCGCTCGGCGGAGCCAACCGCGAAACCATTGTGACTGGCCCGCTCGGTGATCCGGTGCCGGCGCCGTGGCGGCTCGAGCGGGGTACGGCGGTGGTCGAGATGGCCGCTGCTTCTGGATTGGGGCTGGTGGGAGGCCCGGCCGGTAACGACCCGGTGGCGGCCTCGACGGTGGGCACCGGCGAGTTGATCGGCGCCGCGGTCGACGCCGGTGCCAAACAGGTGATCGTGGGTGTGGGCGGGTCGGCCACCACCGACGGTGGGTTCGGCGCGTTGCGGGCGATGTATCCGCTGCCCCGTCTTCGTGGTGTCGACATCTCGGTGGCGTGTGACGTACGGACCCATTTCCTCGACGCCGCCGACGTGTTCGCGCCCCAGAAGGGCGCAACCGTTGCGCAGGTGGAGCTGTTGCGCCGACGGCTGGAGCGGCTGGCCCAGGTGTATGTCGACGAGTACGGCGTCGATGTGCTCGACGTCGATCGTGCCGGTGCGGCCGGTGGCTTGGCCGGCGGCTTGTTGGTGGCTGGGGCCACGTTGCTCGATGGTTTCGACCTGGTGGCCGAGCACCTCCAGCTGTACGAGGCCGTCGAGGCCGCCGACCTCGTGGTCACCGGGGAAGGGTTCCTCGACCAGGAGTCGTTCAACGGCAAGGTCGTTGGTGGGGTGCAGTCCTACGCCGACTCTGCCGGTGTTCCGGTGGTCGCTGTGGTCGGCCAGGCGTTCGACGAGATGACCCGGCGAATCCCCACCGTCGTGTTGGGCGATCGCTTCGGACTGGACCGGTCAGAGGCCGAGCCCGAGGCCTGTGCCGAAGAGGCCGTACGCGAGTACCTCGAGCAGGTTTGATCGACGAGATCAGCCCTCGCTGCGGAGCCGGAAGGCCAGGATGTCCTTGGTGGTGTCGGCCTGGGGCAGCAGGTAGGTGTGATGCTCGATGAGCCGCCAGTCGGGGAGGGCTTCCTGGTAGTCGTCGAGGGTGCGCCAACACACGTGTTCGGCGCTCGCCGGCTCTCCCGGCTGAACCAGGTGTTCCTGGATCACCAGCGTGCCCGCCGGTGACGCCATGGTGGCCAGATTGGCCACGGTGTTGCGCCACGTGAGGGTGTCGACGATGTGGAAGAGCACATCCACACACATGACGAGCTCGTAGGGAGCGCCGGCCACGGGCTGGTCGATCGGCTGCACCTCGAGCGGCACACCGGCGCCCAACCGCTGTCGGGCGATGGCCAGAGCTTCGCTGCTGAAGTCGATGCCGGTGACCAGGTGGCCGCGCAGCCGTAGCCGTTCGGTGAAGAATCCGATGCCGCAGCCGGCGTCGAGGGCATGAGCCAGCGGGTCCACCTCGCAGCGGTCGAGCACGGCCGCCAGGTGGTGCCACTTCTCGTTGTAGTCGGCGAGGTTGGCGGCATGACCGAGCCCGACCTGGCCCACACCGTCGAGTGACTCGCCCTCGCGAGAGTGACGAGCGTTCCAGTATTCGTCCGGCGCGTCGCTGTAGACGGTTCGCTCGCCCTGGGTGATCCGCATCGCCGCCTCGCGGAGTGTGGTGGCCAGCTTGCCCATGAGAATCAGCCTTTCGATGACCGGGTGAGGACTGGACGCGACCGGCGAGCGATGGCGTCGGAGTAGATGGTGGAGAGCTGCGCACCGATGGTGGCGACGGAATAGCGGGACTCGGCCACGTGTCGAGCGCTGCCCCTCGTCTTCTCATCGGCGCCGATCCAGCGGATGAGAGCGTTTGCCAGCTCGGCCGGGTTGCCGGGTTCGTAGAGTTGGCCCGGGGCGTCGGCGAGGAGCTCGGTGAGTCCGCCCACCGCGGGGGCCACCACGGGGAGGCCGCTGGCCATGGCTTCGAGCGCCGCCACCGGCAGGTTCTCGGTGTGTGAGCTGAGGGCGAACACGCTGGCGGTGCGGAGGACGTCGGCCACGGCGGGCCGATCGAGCCGGCCGTGGAAGACCACCCGTTGGCCGAGCCCCCGGGCCCGGACCTGCTCGACCAGGCGGCCGCGCTCGGGTCCATCACCGACGATGTGGAGGGTGATGGAGGCGTTGTCGCCGGTGACCATCGCCAGGGCCTCGATCATCAGATCGAGTCGTTTGACGCCCACCAGTCGAGCCACCGTGACCACCCGGCCATCTCGTCGATCGGCGGGGGCGGGACGAAACGTCTTGGTGTCGACGGGATTGGCCAGCACCGTCATGTCGTTCGGCGACGCCAGGCCTCGCCGTGCGATCGCTTCACGCAAGGCGACGTTGACGGGCAACACCCGATCCGCGGCCGTGTACACGGAGTGCGCGGTTCGGAGTCCGCCACTGGAGATCACTTTGTCGGGGTTGTCGAAGGTGAGCGCCGAGCTGTGCTCGGACACCACGAACGGGATGTCGCGCCGGCTGCGCAGACCGGGAAGGCCACTGCTGGAGGCGGCGAAGTGACCGTGAGCGACGGTGATCTCGATTCCGCTGCCAGCGAGGTGGTCGACCAGCCGGGTGAGCACCGCGGCGTCGAGGCGATGAGCTGCTTCTCGGCGGTACCGCCGAGCCCACAGGCGCGGCCGGGTGAGGGTGTAGACACCGTCGTGGTCGGGGGTCGGTGCATCAGCGGCGAGGGGGCCCGGTCGCACCCGCACGGGAACCACCGGTTGATGGTGCGCCGCAGCCTGGCGCCATTCGTCCGCGACCGGCAGGTCGGGAACGAGCATCAAGGTTGCGGGGGTGTTGGACGACGCCATGGTGGTGGTTCTCTGTTCGGCTGCGGGGCCTCGAAGGTGAGGTCACCGATGGCTGTCTGACCGGGCGTCACCCGGTAGCGTCGGCGCCGTGATCGACCCGTGTCCTCTCTGCGGACAACTCACCGCCGATCCCGTGTCGAGCACACCGTACGTCGATGTGTTCGCCGCACTCCGGGCGCAGTTCGGCGACGGCATCGACGAGTCGCTGGAGCAGCGGTACACCCCGGCCGAGACGGCCGACGAGTACCGATGTCGCACATGCGGACTGCAGTACTTCTCGCCCATGAACCCGGGCGGTCCCGACTTCTACGCGGCCCTGGCCTCCTCGGACCGCTACTACCGAGGTGATCGCTGGGAATACGAGCTGGCTCTGGCCGCCATCCCCGATGCCACCACACGGGTGCTCGACGTGGGTTGTGGCCGGGGCGACTTCCTGGTCCAGGCCGGCCTGCAGTCCGAATCGGTGGTGGGGGCCGAGACCAACCCCGACGCCCACCCCCATCTGCGACGACGGGGTATCGATTTCCACCCGGGCGACATCGCCGACCTCGATGACCAGTTCGATCTGATCTGTGCCTTCCAGGTGTTCGAACATCTCGCCGATGTCGGCCAGTTGTTGACCCCGGCCCTGGATCGGCTGGCTCCCGGAGGCGCACTCTTCCTGTCGGTGCCGAACCGTCAGCGTTTGGCGGCCCACCCCAGGCTGGAGCCGCTCGATCTGCCGCCCCATCACGTCAGTCGATGGAGTCCCGCCCAGTTCGACGAGCTGGCCCGGGGCCGCGGGTTGGAGGTACGGGCGGTGCACCGACAGCGGAAGTCGCTGTCGTCGACTGTGAAGGTGGTGCTGCACCGGACGGTCGGGCGCAGTCGCGCTGTTCCCGGTGGTCCGTCGTGGCGCGGGGTGCTGCGCCGAGCACCGCTGGCCAACGCCATGGCCGTCGAGCTGGTACGGGCCGGCGAGGGCTGACCCGGCCGAGCCGGCGGTTCAGGGACTCGGTGGTCGCAGTCGGAGTCGTCCGGTGGGCTGTTTCGGTCTGACTTCCACCATGGCCCGAGCGATCACAAGGAGCGCGTCCTCGGGTTCACCGTGATCTGCGTGCTCGACGGCGTCGAGGGCAGCCAGGTGGGGGCACTCAGTCAGGTGCTGGACCAATTCGGCCAGACGCTCGTTGGTGACCCGTGCTGTTGCTGTGGCGGAAGTGGTGTCTGTGACTGGCATGGGAATGCTCTTCCGTGTGGGTGCCCATGTCTTCGGCGCGATCGAACCGGACCTGTAGGCCGAAAGACCTATGTTTCCCGCTTCGCTCCCCCTACTCGCGCCGCGAAGTCTGCGAGGCCACACAGTTGCCTCGTCGACGAAGCGTTGTCTCGTGGTGGGTTTGATGCGGCGCTCCTGACGGGGCTGCGCCGGAGGCGGCGACCCGGGGCCTCCTCCGTCGGCCCCTTGGTTGGGTGCCGTTTCGGGTCTGGTCGAGTCAGAGTGATCGGGTGACTGGCCCCACACGGGCGGTCTGTGGGATTGAGCGGGGTGGTGGATGCCGCGCTGCGCCGGAGGCGCGGCCCGGGGCCTCCTCCGTCGGGAATGTTGACCTGTCTGGTCGTGTTTGACAGGAGGCCCGCTACCATTTCGGGCCAGAGCTATCGACGAGGAATTCTGATGTCCACCACTGTTCGTGTTCCGACCACCTTGCGCACCCTCACGGCCGGTGAGAGTGAGGTTGCCGTCGACGGATCGACCGTGCGTGACGCGTTGTCCGCACTCGAGGCGGCCCATCCCGGATTCGCCGAGCGGCTCATCGACGACGACGGCAACCTGCGTCGATTCGTCAACGTGTTCGTCGACGACGACGACATTCGTTTCCTCGACGGGCTCGACACTGCGGTACCCGACGGTGAGACCATCGCGATCGTTCCGGCGGTCGCCGGGGGCTGACCGGTCAGGCTGGTCGTTCAGACCAGTTCGAGGCCACTACCCAGGTTGGTGAGGGCCAACAACTCGGCCGGATGAGCGGGCCGAGGGAGCAACTCGACGTCGATGTTGCGCCCGTCGAGCTCCAGGGCCGCCAGTGGATCGTCGCTGTGCAGGACCAAACGAGTGCGGCCGGCCACCGACAGCTCGGCACAGGCCTTGATCAGTTCGATACCGGTGCGATCCCCCTCTCGGCCGGGCGAACCGATCGCCCCCACCACCGCCAGGTCGAACCGGTTGGTGGCCAGCATGGTGAGGGCCTGGTCACCGTCGCCCACACACGTGACCCGATGCCCGGCGTCGCGGTAGATCACCTGGGCATAGATGCGGAAGCCGAGATCGGCTTCGATGATGAGGACGCTGGCCATGTCCATCCTTCGGACCACATCGGTGCTGGTTGATGCCTACGGCCGGGATTGATCCAACCGGACCATGGATGGCGCGCGAAACCGGGGGTCCGATGTTGCGATGTGGCGGGTCAGCTGGTTGGATTAGCAGTCGCACCATGCGAGTGCCAATGGGGCCGAAGGGCCGACATCTCTCACGGAGGCCACTCCTTCCATGTCCAAGACCATCAGTTTCGACGAGGAGGCCCGGCGCGGTCTCGAGCGGGGCATGAACCAGCTCGCCGACGCCGTGCGCGTCACCCTCGGTCCCAAGGGCCGCAATGTGGTGCTCGAGAAGAAGTGGGGCGCCCCCACCATCACCAACGACGGCGTCTCCATCGCCAAGGAGATCGAGCTCGAGGATCCCTTCGAGAAGATCGGCGCCGAGCTGGTCAAAGAGGTGGCCAAGAAGACCGACGATGTGGCCGGAGACGGCACCACCACCGCCACCGTGCTGGCGTGGTCGATGGTGCACGAAGGCCTGCGCAACGTGGCCGCCGGCGCCAACCCGATGTCGCTCAAACGAGGCATCGAGCAGGCCGTCGAGATCGGCGTCGAGGCCATCCTCGGCAACGCTGTCGAGGTATCGAGCGACAAGGCCCAGATCGCCAACGTGGCCGCCATCTCCTCGGCCGATCCCGAGATCGGCACCATGATCGCCGAGGCGATCGACAAGGTCGGCAAGGACGGGGTCATCACCGTCGAGGAAGGCCAGACCCTGGGCATGGAGATGGACCTGGTCGAAGGTATGCGCTTCGACAAGGGCTACATCTCGCCGTACTTCGTCACCGACACCGATCGTATGGAGGCTGTCCTCGACGATCCTTACGTGTTGTTCGTGAGCTCCAAGATCTCGGCCGTGCGCGACCTGGTGCCGGTTCTCGAGAGTGTGATGCAGACCGGCAAGCCGCTGTTCATCGTGGCCGAGGATCTCGAAGGTGAAGCACTGGCAACCGTGGTCGTGAACAAGATCCGGGGCACCTTCAACGCCGTGGCCGTCAAGGCCCCCGGGTTCGGTGACCGCCGCAAGGCCATGCTCCAGGACATGGCCATCCTCACCGGTGGCCAGGTCATCAGCGAGGAGATCGGCCTCAAGGTCGAGAGCACCACCATCGACATGTTGGGCACCGCCCGCAAGATCGTGGTCAGCAAGGACGAGACCACCATCATCGAAGGCGGCGGCGACGATGGCGACATCGCCGGTCGCATCGCCCAGATCAAGGGTGAGATCGAGAACACCGACTCCGACTACGACAGCGAGAAGCTCCAGGAGCGGCTGGCCAAGTTGTCCGGCGGTGTTGCCGTGCTCAAGGTCGGTGCCGCCACCGAGGTCGAGCTCAAGGAGAAGAAGCACCGCATCGAAGACGCCGTCAGCACCACCAAGGCGGCCATCGAAGAGGGTGTCGTGGCCGGCGGCGGTGTCACGCTGATCAGGGCCCAGGGCCCCATCGATGCGTTGGCCGACAAGCTGTCCAAGAAGCAGCCCGACGAGGCCACCGGTGTGCGCATCGTCAGCCGATCGCTCGAAGGCCCGCTCACCCAGATCGCGGTCAACGCCGGCATGGAAGGTGGGGTGGTGGTCGACAAGGTCCGCAACCTCACCGGGAACAAGGGCCTCAACGCCGCCACCGGCGAGTACGAGGACCTGGTGAAGGCCGGCATCATCGATGCGGCCAAGGTCACCCGGTCGGCGCTGCAGAACGCAGCGTCCATCGCGGCGCTGTTCCTCACCACCGAGGCCGTCATCGCCGACGCGCCCGAGGAGGGTGGGGCGCCAGGTATGCCCGACATGGACTTCTGATCCCAATCACCGAACTGGTGAACCACGCCCGGGCTTCGGCCCGGGCGTGGTCTCGTTTTGTGACCGGTGAGCCGGCCTGGGTGTGATCGACACCCACGCGCCAGACTGTCGGGGTGACTGACCCGGTGACCCCCAGCGACGGCCTCGGTGTCGTCCACCTGTTCTGCCGCCCTCGGGCCGACTGTGACTCGGCCGCGGTGGTTGCGGCGGTCCGGGCCGCCGAAGGCGACGACGTGCAGGTTGTGCCCGTCGCCATCCTCGGTCACAAGGCCGACGTGGCGTTCATGGCACTGGGCACCGACCTGTGGCGGCTCCGCGCCTTGCAGAGCGACCTCGATCGGTCGGGGCTCGACATCGTCGACTCGTACGTGTCGCTCACCGAGATCAGCGAGTACGCCGCCGGTGTGCCCGACGAGATGCGCCAGATGCGGCTCTATCCCGAGCTTCCGCCCGCCGACAAGCCGGCCTGGTGTTTCTACCCCATGTCGAAGCGGCGCCAGCCCGAACAGAACTGGTTCACCTTGCCCTTCGACGATCGCAAGGAGCTCATGTACGAACACGGAGCCTCGGGGCGCCAGTTCAAGGGTCGCATTCTCCAGGTGATCACCGGATCGACCGGCCTCGACGATTACGAATGGGGTGTCACGCTGTTCGGTCAGCGCCCCGACGACCTCAAGGACGTGGTGTACACGATGCGCTACGACCAGGCATCGGCCCTCTATGCCGAGTTCGGTCCGTTCTACACGGGCCTGGTGACCGACATCGACGATCTGGCCGCTCGCTTCTGCGCGGGCTGACGGTTCAGCGAGACAGCACGTACTCGTCGCGGCCGGGGTCCGGTGTTGCCCCGCCGGTGTAGGTGAGGACGCGGAAACTGGCCGCCGTCGGCTCGCCGGCATCGGTGAACTCGTACGGCCCGCCCAGGCCTTCGTAGTCGATGTCCTCGCCGCTGATGGCCAGCTCGAGACAGTCGGCGAAGGTGGAACACTGCACCCCACCGCGCGTGACGTCGTTGATCTGAGCGGCCACCGCCGACGGTTCATCGGTGCCGGCGATCTCGGTGGCCAGCGCCGTGATGATGATGGCGTCGTAGGTCTCGGGGGCGTAGGTGTACACCCCGCCGGTCTCGGCTCGGTCGTCGACCTGTTGGGTGAACTCGAACAAGAACCCCGTGCCGACTGCCGGTTCGACACCCACGAACCCGGACACGATCGCGGGATCGCTGACGAGCGACCCGATGGTGGGCGTATTGCCATCGACGCCGTAGGTGGGGAAGGCCGACGGGCCGATTCCCAGATCGTGCAGGCTCTCCACCAGCACCGCGGACTCGTCGCGCCCGATCACCACCGTGGCATCGGGACCCGAGCGCAGGATCACGTCGACGATGGCGGCGAAGTCGGTGGTGTCCTCGGCATAGGGCAACAGCTCGATGACCTCACCCCCCAGCTCGCTGAAGTTCTGGGAGAACGCATCGGCCAGAGCCGAGCCGTAGTCGGTCTGTTGGTAGGCGACGGCGACGGTTCGGTGATCGTCGCGGTTGATCACGTCGGCCAACACGCCGGCCTGGAGAAGGTCCGACGGTGCGGTTCGGAAGAAGAGCCCGTTGTCGTCGTAGTCGGTGAAGCCCGGCCAGCTGTTGGCTGGTGAGAACTGGATGACGTTCGATGTGATGATCTTGTCGATGACCCGCAGCGACACATCGGTGGAGATGGCACCGATGATGACGTCGCTCCCCGAGGTGATGAGCTGGTCGACGGCCTGATTGGCGGTGTCGGTGGTGTCGTCACCGGAGTCGCCCGTGTACAGCACCGTCTCTTGGCCAAGGACCCCGCCTGCTTCGTTGATGTCGTCGATTGCCAGCTCGGCCGCGCCGGCGAGGGCGGGCGCCAGCGCTTCGTCTTCACCGGTGATCGGGAAGAGTGTGCCGACGGCGAAGGTGCCGTCGCCCTCGTTGAGCGGTAGTTGGGGCGCGGTCCTGAACACCGAGGTCGTGGAGGCCTCCGGCGCCGCCGTACCGGTGGTGGGGGTCGGGTCGGAATCGCCGCCGGAGCACGCTGCCGCGACAAGCGCCACGGCCGTGAGGAAGGTTACGAGACGCTTCATGGCTCCCACGGAGTGTATTGCGGCATTGCAGATCCTCGGCCGCGGGGTGAACAATCGGGCCCTTGCCCTCCCTCGTCGTCGCGGTCGCTGTCCGCCCTCACCCTGCTCTGGCCTCGTTCGGTCACGACCTCGTTCGACCGTCTGACGGCTTCGTGGCCGCATGCTGGGCCCGGGCGGTGCCGGTGGATCCGGGGTGGGACCGATGAGCACGCCGTCGCTCGCCGACGACGAGGCCACCCTGGCTCGTCATGCCGACGAGCTGGTCGACGGCTTGCGGGCGAACTTGGGAGCCTGGGTCATTCGTGGCGTGCGGAAGGTGGCCGACAGCCAGGGGATCGCCCTCGACGACGCCGCCGCTCAGCAAGCGGCATCGGCGGCCGCCGCCTGCACTCGAGAAGTCGGAGACCAGGTGGCCGAGCTGCTCGGCACCGACATCGATGCGCAACCCACCAACCCGCTCCAGCTGATCCGCGCCGCAGTCAGCTATCCCACTGATGTCCTCGCGTCGCTCGGGGCCGAACCCGTCGAACGAGATCCCTTCGTGGCCCGCACCTTTCCCGACGATGTGTACGACCTCGCTCCGGCCACTTTCGCCGACATCGACCCTTCGTTGCACGATCCCGGCCTGACATGGGGCGCGGCCAAGGCCCACGTCCATCTGCGTCGGCGCCGAACCGAGGGGCGCCGATGATCATCGCTGCCTATGTGCCGTCGATGATGGATCGGAGTCGCGTCGAGAACGCACTCCCGGCGGCATATTTCGTGGCGGCCGCCGACCAACTGGTGCTCGTCGATGCCGATGTCTTCGTGCTCGACCTCGATGCCGAGGGCTCCATCGACGTGATCGCCACCCTCGCGGCCGACGGTCGGGTGGTCGGTTTCGGGCGGCACACCAACGAGGACACCCTGGCCGCCGCCGAAGCCGCCGGCTGTGAGGCCATGGCCCGGAGTTCGTTCTTTCGTCGACTGCCGGAGGTGTGACCGGTGTCGTCGCTGCGCCCGCCATCGCCCGCCCCGTCGACGCCAGCCGACTGCGTGGAGCAGGTGGCATCGGTCCCCGTGTGGCGCCATCGCATTCCGGTCGGTCACGGCGTGACGACGCCGGGCACCGAAGACACCGAGGCCGAGCTGCGCCGGCTTCAGATCCCCGATTCGCTGGCCGGACGGCGGGTACTCGACGTCGGCTGCTCCGACGGTTTCTACTCCTTCGTCTGTGAGCAACGGGGCGCCAGGGTCACCGCCATCGACGACGAGAGCTCCATGTTGGCGGGGGAGGGACGCCGCAACGGGTTCGAGACGGCCGCCGCCTTGCGCCAGTCGACGGTCGACTACCGAGTCGCCGACGTTCACAACCTGGCCGGCAGCGGCATCGAAGAAGGCTTCGACGTCATCTTGTTCGTCAACGTGCTGTATCACCTCGAGAATCCGGTGTTGGCGCTCCGCCAGTTGGCCGACGTGGCTGCCCCCGGCGCCACCCTGATCCTGAAGACGTACTACCGCACCGATGTCCGGCTGTGGCTCAGGGGACGATGCCTGGGATTCGATCTCTCGTCCCGGCCGAAGTGGTGGTTCTTCCCCGGCACCGAGCTCGGCGGCGACCCGACCAACTGGTGGGCGCCCAACCGGCCGGCCCTGGGTGCTCTGCTGACCGCCACCGGATGGTCGTGGCGGTTCACCGGCCGGTGGCGTGACCGGCAGTACCTGCACGCCACCCGAACGGCGTGAGGCGACCGGTCAGCGATTCCAGCCGGCGTCGGTGATCGACCGGGGTTCGAAGAACAGGCAGCCTTCGGGGCAGGCGAACGGCGCCTCCTCGTTGGCATCGACCCGGCAGCGTTGCACCGAATCGCCCCCGGTGGTCGACCGACTCGAATAGTGCCGGCAGTCGTCTCGTACAGCCACGGGACCAGTGTTGCATCTCGACGTCACCGGCAGGGTTAACACACACGAAACATGGACGTGACCGGCGGGACACCTCGTCGGGTCAGGCTGTCCCGGTTCGATCTTGCTGGGAGGCAGACCTATGGAGGGTGATACCGCGTGGATGCTCATGTCCACTGCACTGGTGGTGTTCATGGTGCCGGGACTGGCGCTGTTCTACGGCGGCATGACCCGCTCCAAGAACGTGCTCAACATGTTGAACATGAACATGTATTGCCTGGGCATCGTGCCGCTGATGTGGGTGCTCGTCACCTACTCGTTGGGCAACAACAGCAACGACGACAAGTCCGGTTTCTTCGGCGGTGAGTTCATCGGCAACTTCGATGTTGCCGGTCTCGACGGCATCATGGGTACCGACCTCATCGGGGTCGCCTTCTTCATGACGTTCGCCGCCATCACCCCGGCGTTGATCTCGGGGGCGGTGGCCGACCGGATGAAGTTCTCGGCCTGGGTGTTGTTCGTCCCGCTGTGGTCGCTGCTGGTCTACGTTCCGGTCACCTACTGGGTGTACACCGGCTGGCACGTCGAGCTCGATCCCGAAGCCATCGACTTCGCCGGTGGTACTGCCATTCACATCAATGCCGGTGTGGCCGCGCTGGTGCTGGTGCTGGTGCTGGGCAAACGGAAGGGTTGGCCCGGCGAGCCGATGGCGCCCCACAACCTGCCGCTGGTCATGCTGGGAACCGGCATCTTGTGGTTCGGATGGTTCGGTTTCAACGCCGGGTCGTCCGGCGCCGCCGACGGTGTGGCCGTGCAGGCGCTGCTCAACACGTTCGTGGCCGCCGCCGCCGGTATGTTGTCGTGGCTGGCGGTCGAGAAGCTCCGTGATGGCCACGCCACCACATTGGGGGCGGCATCGGGGGTGGTCGCCGCGCTGGTGGCCATCACGCCCGCGGCCGGTTTCGTCGGTTCGATGTCGAGCATCGTCTTCGGCCTCGTCGCCGGGGTGGTCTGTTACTTCGCCATCCAGCTCAAGACCCGGCTCGGGTACGACGACAGCCTCGACGTGGTGGGCATCCACGGTGTGGGTGGGCTGATCGGCGGACTGTTGCTGGCGTTCTTCGCCGACGCCGACGTCAACGGGGCCGACGGCGTTCTCTTCGGAGAGGCCGGTCTGCTGGTGAGCCAGCTGGTGGCCATGGGATCGGTGATCTTGTTCAGTGGTGTTGTCACCTTCCTCATCGTGAAGGCACTCGACGCCACCATCGGCCTGCGGGTCGATGAGGAGACCGAACACATCGGTCTCGACCAGGCCCTGCACGCCGAAACGGCCTACCAGTAGGCACCCCCGCCGTCACGACCCCAACCAACAACCGTTCTGGTAGTGCAGCGTCATGCTGAGCGTGCAGCTGCACTACCAGAACGCTGGTCGTGCCCTTCGGGCGCCGTGCTGGGTACCGTGAGCGCCGTGCGGCTGCGTCGCGACGAAATCATCGACAACCCGGCCCTGCGGGGCCGTGAGCTGTGCCGGGCCCACAGCGCCGTGCTCGATCAGTGGTTGGGGACCCTCTTCCGCTCGATCGTCAGCCAGGCCGACGGGGTGGCCCTGGTTGCCGTCGGGGGTTACGGCCGGGGTGAGCTCAGCCCGGGTAGCGACATCGACGTGTTGTTGTTGCACGAAGCCAAGTATCCGATCGACGAGGTGGCCGAGCAGCTCTGGTATCCGGTGTGGGACGAGGGACTCAAGCTGGGCCATTCGGTGCGCACCCCCAAACAAGCACTCGATCTGGCCGGCGAAGACCTCGAGACGGCGACCGCCCTCTTGCACTGTCGGCTGGTGGCCGGAGACCGTCAACTGGCTTCCGACCTGGCCGAGAACGCTCGGGCTCGGTGGCGTGCGGGTGCCAATCGTTATCTGGCCGAGCTGGCCGACCGTACCCGGGAGCGACACCAGGAGATGGGGGAGGTGGCGTTTCTCCTCGAGCCCGATCTCAAGAACGCCCGAGGCGGCCTGCGTGATGTTCACGCGCTGCGGTGGGCCGAGGTGGCCGAGCCGGTGCTGGTCGACCAGTCCCGGGCCGCCCTCGACAAACCGTACGGCGTGCTGGTGGCCGCTCGGGCCGAGGTCCACCGGATGGGCGGGCCGGTCACCAACATCCTGCGGCTCGACCGGCAGGACGAAGTGGCCAACCGGCTCGACTACGCCGATGCCGACGCGCTGATGGCCGATGTCGCCGGGGCCGCTCGTTCCATTGCATGGACCAGTGATGCCACCTGGCATCGCATCCGCCGTTCCCGACGGGGCCGTCGACTGCGAACGCCCAAGGCCCGTGAGGTGGCACCCGATGTGGTGCTGGCCGATCGCATGATCCGTATGGACCGCCGAGCCGCGGTCTCCGACGATCCCCTCACCCTGCTGCGTCTGGCCGTGGCCGCTGCCACCCATCAGGCTTTCATCGAGCGGGCCACCCTCGAACGGCTGGCCGAAGAAGCACCGTCGTTTCCCGACCCGTGGCCCGACGAGGGACGAGGGCTGCTGGCCGACCTGTTGCTGACGGGTGAGAACGCCATCCCCGTCATCGAGGCGCTCGATCAGATGGGGCTGTTCGTGCGCATCCTGCCCGAGTGGGAACCGTGTCGAAGCCGCCCGCAGCGCAACGCCTATCACACCTACACCGTTGATCGGCATCTGTGTGAGGCCGCGGCTCGGGCCGCCGAGTTGGCCGACGAGGTCGACCGGCCCGACTTGCTGGTGCTGGGAGCACTGCTCCACGACATCGGCAAGGGTTATCCCGGCGATCAC
Organism: Acidimicrobiales bacterium; assembly: GCA_051011595.1. GTDB lineage: Bacteria > Actinomycetota > Acidimicrobiia > Acidimicrobiales > SHLQ01 > JAOUEE01. Next base: position 4,452 of record JBPCTQ010000016.1, on the reverse strand, counting down.
ACCGAGGTGGGCATGGTGCTGGTCGATGGCATGGCCCGACGTATGGGCTTCGACGAGGACGAGGTCGACCTGTTGGTCGACATGGTGAAGCACCATTTGTTGTTGCCCGATGTGGCCACTCGTCGCGATCTCGACGACGACGGCACCATCCGTACGGTGGCCGAACAGGTTCGTACCGTCGACACGCTCGAGTTGCTGGCCGCTCTCACCGTGGCCGATTCCGTTGCCACCGGTCCGGCGGCTTGGAGCGAATGGAAGGCCGGACTGGTCGACACCCTCGTCGATCGGGTGGCCCACGTCCTGCGGGGCGGCGACTTGGGCGAGGTGGTCGACAGCGACTTCCCGTCGGCCGAACAGCGGGCCATGCTCGCCAGCGGCCAACGACGAGTCGAAGGTCACGGCGACACTCTCACCATCGTCACCGAGGATCGACCCGGTCTGTTCAACCGGGTGGCCGGAGTGTTGGCGCTCAATGGGGTCGACATCTTCACCGCGTCGGCCTACAGCGAGGCCGGTATGGGAATCGAGCTCTACCGGGTGGCCGGTTCACACGGTGCCGAACCGGCGTGGGACCGGATCCTGGCCGACGTCGATCGAGCCATCGACGCCAAGCTGGCCATCGACGCCCGCCTGGTGGAGCGCGAGCACACCTACCCACGGCGGGCACCGTCCACCGCCCGCCCCTTGGCCCCGAAGATCACCGTCGACAACGACGCGTCGGCGGTGGCCACTGTCGTCGAGGTGAGCTGCCCCGACGGCATCGGGGTGCTCTATCGCATCACCAAAGTGCTGCACGAGTTCGACCTCGACATCGTGAGTGCCAAAGTGCAGACGCTCATGCACGACGTGGTCGACACCTTCTACCTACGCGATCGCGACGGCGAGAAGATCTCGGAGCCCGAATTCTTGGCCGAGCTCGAGCGGGGGCTGCTCCACGCCCTCGGTTCATGACCGAACCGGTCGACCCGCCCTCCGAACGCGATCTGCTGCGCTGGTCGGAAGCCCTGTCGGCGCTGGCCCGTACCGGCTTGGCATTCACCGACAACCAGTACGAGCGTGAGCGTTTCGAAGAGGTGATGGCGGTGGCGGCCGAGATCCGCACTCGAGCGGCCTCGCCCTACGACGCCGAGGTGTTGCTCGAGGAATGGACCAAGGAGATCGGCCACGGCATTCCCGGGTACGTGACCCCCAAGGCCACCGTGGCTGCATTGGTCGGCAACGACGCCGGCGAGTTGTTGATGGTGCAGCGAGCCGACAGTGGGGTGTGGCTGTATCCCACCGGATGGGCCGACGTGGGTTATTCGCCGGCCGAGGTGGCGGTGAAGGAGGTGCAGGAGGAAACCGGTATCGAAGCCGAAGTGGTCCGACTGGTGGGTGTGATGGACGGCCTGCGCCAGGGATTCACCCGCATTCCGCTGTACTCGATCGTGTTCCACCTGCGGGCCGTCGGGGGCGATCTCCGGCCTCATCCGCTCGAATGCCAAGATGTCGGCTTCTTCGGCGAGACGGCGTTGCCGTCGCCCATCGTGGGTGTCGAACGTTGGCAACGGCTGGCGTTCGCTGCCATTCGGGGTGAGCCGGTGGAGCCCTACTTCGACGAACCTCGCACCCCTCCGTGGGCGGGCGGGGAGGAGACCCCATGACCGCCGCCACCATCAGCTACCGCGACACCCGCGATGGTCTCACCCTGCTCGAACGGCACTGGCCGGCTTCTGATCCCCGGGCCACGGTGATCATCGTGCACGGCTTGGGTGAACACTGTGGGCGTTATGAACACGTGGGGGCCGCCCTGGTGGAGGCCGGTTACGACACCGTGGCCTTCGACCTGCGCAGCTTCGGACGTAGTGGGGGTCGAACTCGGTCCTACGTCGATTCCTTCGATCAGTTCCTCGACGATCTGGAAGACCAGATCGCCACAGCGGCCAGCGATCAACGACCACTGGTGGTGCTGGGCCACTCGATGGGTGGGCTCATCGCCGCCGCCTACGCCACCTCGTCGCGACCCCAGCCCGATGCCTACGTGGTGTCGGCCCCGCCGCTCGGTGTCGAGGTGCCCCGCTGGCAGCGCATCATGTCCAAGCTGCTCACCCGGTGGGCGCCCCGGATCGCGATACCGAACGACATCGATTCCGAGACCCTGAGCCGAGACGTGGCCGTGCAGCAGGGCTACGACGCCGACCGGCTGGTGCAACACCAGGTGACGGTCCGACTCGGGGCCGAGATGTTCAGGGCCATGGACGACACGGTGGCCGCGCTCGATCGCATCAACACGCCGATGCTGGTGCTGCACGGTGCCGAAGATCCGCTGGTGCCGCCCCGTTTCTCGGCATCGCTGGGCGGTGTCCCGTCGGTGCGCCGCGAGCTGCTGCCCGGCCTGCGCCACGAGATCTTCAACGAACCCGAGCAACTCGAGGTGGTGGCCCGGGTGGTCGACTGGATGAACGAGACCGTGGGCTGACCACCGGGCGGCGCCGGCCGGCGATGATCAGCCGGCCAGCTCGGTCAACACTCCGGCCAGTCGAGCCCGATCGGTGGCCGACAGGTCGTCGAGTGAGGTGATGTCGTCGAGCACATCGTCGACCACGCCCGACGCATCGTTCACCAGCTCCGAACCATCGGCGGTGAGGGTGGCCAGCGAACGACGGGCGTCACGGTCGTCCTTCACGGTCTTCACGAAACCCAGCTTCTCCAGGGGCTTGAGGGCGCGGGTGACACCGGACGGCGTCATCGCCACCGCCGCGGCCAGGTCGACGCGGGTGGCCGTGGCCTTGGGTTTGCCGGCCAGGGCAGACAGCAGCTGGTACTCGCTGAACGTGATGCCCTTGATGACCGACAGGGCCTGATCGAGATGACGTTCGACGCTCTGGCCGGCCGCCAGCAACATGAGGATGAGGTCCTGGCTGGGGGGTGTGGGTTCCATCACCAGTACCGTATCAATACGTGAGTGATCACGCATCGGGTTTCTTTGCCGTGGCGGGTGAGCGTCAGGTGCCGGTCAGGAGTTCCTGGAAGGGGACCATTCCTCGGCGGTCGGCGTCGGTGGTGTGCATGAAGTCGATCACCACGTCGACGAATCGGTTGGGATCCTCGACGTGGGGGAAATGACCGGCACCTTCGAACACCTCGAGACGACTGCCGGGTATGGCCTTGTGCGCCGCATAGCCGTGTTCGATCGGGATGATCGGGTCCTCGTCACCCCACACGATCATGGTGGGCATGGCGGCGGCCAGGTACAGGCGGTCGGTGGCGCTGACGGACTGGCCGCCCGGATCGAGGACCGCCCGGAGGGTGCGCACGAACGCCGCCCGATTCTCGGCCTGGGTGAGCGAGGCATAAGCCCGCCACATCTCGGCCAGCCGGGGTGCGTGCCAACCGCGCTGGTGCAGGGCTCGGCTCACGGTGTCACCCTGGCCCCGCATGATCGGCGGGAACAGCACCGGCATCAGGTATTCGGCGCCGGGCAGGGTCAACACTCGCAGCAGCCAGCTCACCTCTCGGCCCAGGCCGCCACTGCCCACCAAAACCATCCGTTCCACCAGCTCGGGGTGTTGGTAGGCCAGCTGCATGGCCACCCCGCCGCCGAGCGACTGGCCGATCACGGTGACCGGCCCCAGGTCGAGGGTGGCCAGTAGGTCCCGCAGGCCGCTGGCGTAAGCACCGAGCGAATAGTCGCCCATCGGCTTGGCCGACTCGCCGTGCCCGATGAGATCGGGGGCGAGAACGGTGAAATCTTCGGCGAGCGCGGGCATGACCTCGCGCCAAGTCTTGGAGCTGCCGGCCATGCCGTGGATCAACAAGATGATCGGGGCCGTCGGGTCGGACTGCGCCAGGCGGTAGCCGACATCGTGTCCGTGCACTGTCACGTGCTGCAGAGGAATGCTCATACCCTCAAGTTACCACTGAGTAGCTTTGGGGGAAGGGTAGAACGTCCCTGATCGTCGTCGTGATTGACTGGGTCCATCGACGATTGGCCCGACGACCCCGCAGACGACGATTTCGACCCCGAACGCCTGGCCGAGTGTCGCTACTGGCGCTGCGGTGAACTGTTCGAACGACGCAGCACCAACCATCGGTTCTGCCGGAAGGCGTGCCGCAGTCGTCAGAAGAAGTGGGAACGGGCCCAGGAGCGTCGCGCCCGCAAGAACCGCTGACCGACGTCGGTCACCACGCTTCGGGTCGTGCAGCCCACGCTTCTGGTAGTGCAGCGTCAGCGAGGACGTGTCGGCACACGACCAGAACCGGGAAGACCGGGGAGAGCCGGTGTGGGACCGGGGCGCCGCTATTCGGGCTGATCTCGGAGGAACTGCTCGACCTCGGCCACCAATTCGTCGGGGTTGGCCTCCTCGAGCTGCTCATCGTCGTCGTCGAGGTCGCCGAACTCCAGCTCGTGATCGTGGGCGGCCTCGAGTTGGGCCACGTACTCGGCGGTCTCGTCGTCTTCGGCCACCAGCT
>JBPCTQ010000015.1:0-4723 GCA_051011595.1 Acidimicrobiales bacterium | reverse complement strand
GCACCCTCGGTCGCTGCCAGGAGGTCGCTTTTTTCTGACTCTTCAACCAACGGGTAAACGATAAAGGCCTGGTTGCCCTTTTCTACTTCCTGGCGCAAGCGACTGTAAACACGCCCTCTCTGAGTTTCTGAGGCCACAACCGTATCGACCGGTGTGCGGCCGGGCGGCATCTCATCGAGCACCGACACATCGAGGTCGCCGTACACGGTCATGGCGGCCGTGCGCGGAATCGGTGTGGCCGTCATGACCAGCACATCGGGGACCGAACCGTCGGCGTTCTTGTCACGCAGGGCGGCCCGCTGCTCCACCCCGAATCGGTGTTGTTCGTCGATGACCACCATCCCCAACGACAGGAACTCGACGGTCTCCTGGATGAGGGCGTGGGTGCCGATCAACAAGTCGACGGTGCCTTCGGCCAAACCGCCGAGTATGCGGCGCCGTTCGGCGGCCGACGTGCGGTTGGTGAGCAACTCGACGACCAGGGGCCGTTCGGCCAGCAACGATGTCTGGTCGGGCAGCTCGAAACCCTCGAGCAGCTGCGACACCCCCAGATGGTGCTGCTCGGCCAACACCTCGGTGGGCGCCATCAATGCGCCTTGGTGGCCGCCCTCGATGGCCGTCAGCAGGGCACTGACCGCAACGACGGTCTTTCCGGCGCCGACGTCGCCCTGCAGCAGCCGGTGCATCGGCGCGGCGGCGGCCAGATCGTCGATGATCTCGGCGATGGTGCGTTGCTGGGCACCGGTGAGCGGAAACGGCAACCGCTCGTGGAACCGGGCCACCAGCGCGCCGTCGGTGTCGTGCACCACCCCCCGCTGGGTCCGCTCCAGCCAACGTTTGCGCTGCACCAGCTTCACCTGGATCCGGAACAGCTCGTCGAACACCAACCGGCGACGGGCGACCACCACGTCCTTCATGGCGTCAGGCTCATGGATCAGTCCGAGCGCATCCGCGCGATCGATCAGGTCGAGGTCGACGCGCACCGACTCCGGAACCGGGTCGGCGATGCCCCGGTCCCGAGTTCGCCGCAGTGCTTCCTCGATCAGCTTGACCAGGTCCCATGTCATCAACCCGGCCTTCTCCGACTGGGGGTACACGGGCACGATGCGTCCCGTGCGATCGCCGACCAGGTCGACGATCGGGTTGGTCATCTGCCGTTTCCCGCGGTACGTGTCGACCTTGCCGAACACCACGGCCTGGAGGCCGGTGTTCAGTTGTCGTTCGCGCCACGGCTGATTGAAGAACGTGAGGGTGAGACGACCGGTGCCGTCGGTGACCGTCGCCTCCACCATTGTTCGCCGATTGCGGGTGCGCCGTGACGCCACCTTCACGACCTCGACCAACACCATGCCCTCCTCCCCCACCGGCAGATCGGCGATGGTGGCTTCGCGGGTGCGGTCGATGTAGCGCCGTGGGTAGTGGGTCAGCAGATCCCACACGGTGAAGATCTCCGCCGCGCCGAGGGCCTTCTCCCGTTTGTCGCCGACTCCCTTCAACCGTCCGACGGCCAGACCGTGGAGATCGGCGACGGTCAGTGGTGGATCACCGGCCGGCACGACGTGGTCACTCGATACCGAGGTAGAAGGGGTAGAGGGGCTGACCGCCGTGGTGCACCTCGACTTCGACGTCGGGGTGGTGCTCGGCCATCCAGTGGTTGACCTCGGCGACGTCGGCATCGGACGCGTCGACACCGGCGATGAGGGTCACGATCTCGTGGCTGTCGTCGAGCAGGGTTCCGAGCAGGCCGACGGTGACCTCGACCATGCCGGCGGCGACCGCCCGAATGCCCTCGCGACTGAGCCCGATCCAGTCGCCCTCGGTGATGGGCCCGACATCGGACGTGGAGTCGCGAACCGCCTGGGTGATCTCACCGGCCAGCACCGCGTCGGCGGCGTCGGCCATGCGGTCGTGGTTGTCGGCCGCCGGGGCCTGCGGGTCGTACTCCAGCAGGCTGGCGAACCCCTCGGCGATGCCACGGGTGGGCACCACCCGCACCGTCTTGGTCGATTGGGCATCGACCTGTTCGGCCACCGGGATGATGTTCTTGTTGTTGGGCAACACGACCACCTCGTCGCCCGGGGAGGCCTCGACCGCCTCGAGCAGCTGGGCGGTGGAGGGGTTCATGGTCTGGCCGCCCCGCACGACACCTTGTACCCCGAGCGAGCGGAACACCGCTTCCACGCCCCGCCCCACGCACACCGCCACCACTGCGGTGGGCACCACCTCGGCCTGATCGGGTGGGGTGCCGCCCAGGGCTTCGTTGACCCAATCCCGCTCGGCAACCTCTTCCAGGAGATCGGTCACCCGAATCTGGTGCGGCCGTCCGACTTCGATACCGGCCTCGATGGCCGCGCCGATGTCGTCGGTGTGGACGTGACAGTTGTAGGTGCCGTCGCCGCCCACCACCACGATGGAGTCACCGATGTCGGCCCAGGCGCTCTTGAACGAATCGACGTGGTCGTCGGCGGTGTCGAGGAAGTACATCACCTCGTAGCGCAGTTCCGACACGTCCTTGCCGGCACCGGCGGTGCTGGCCGGACCGGCCGTCAGTATCGGACCGTCGGCCGGCACGTCGGGTTCGGGAATGGCCCGGCCGTCGATCACGGCGAGCATGGCGTCGAGGAACAACAAGAAGCCGGCCCCACCGGCATCGACCACCCCGGCGTCGGCCAGCACCGGCAACAGATCGGGTGTACGAGCGAGCGACGCCGCGGCTTCGGTGCGGGCGGCATCGACCACCGGCACCAACTCGGCGGTGGCATCGGCCGCACCCACGGCGGCTTCGGCCGCTTCGCGAGCCACCGTCAAGATGGTGCCCTCCACCGGATTGCCGACCGCGCCGTACGCCGCCACGCTGGCTCCCTGGAGGGCATTGGCGAAGATCAGCCCGTCGGCGGGTGCCTCGGCCAACACGTCCGACAGCCCGCGCAGCAGCTGGCACATGATCACCCCGGAGTTCCCCCGGGCGCCCATGAGCGATCCATGACTGATGGCGGCACACACCCCCTGGAGATCATCGCCGGCCTCGTCGACCTCGGCGGCCACCGACTCGAGGGTGAGCGCCATGTTGGTCCCGGTGTCGCCGTCGGGCACCGGGTAGACGTTGAGGATGTTGATGGCCTCGCGGTGCTCGGCCAACGCGTCACGAAAGGAGGTCACGACGGCGCGCAACGTCGCCGCGTCCAGAACCGGTGCACTCATCGTCGGCGATCGTAGCCAGACCGGGACCGGTTGGATGGCTCCGGGTTCTCGAAGCGACGGAACCACCCGGTACGCTCACCGCCATGCAGGGCGTGATCAAGAGCTACGACCCCGGCACCGGAGACGGTGTCGTGATGTGTGACACCGACCTGGCCGACTACGACCTGGCCCCCGATGCACTCGAGGGTTCACTGTTCCGAATGTTGCGCCAGGGCCAACGAGTGCTGTTCGACCTGAACGATTCGGGCCTGGCCACCAACCTCAGCATCGGAGCCGAGGTCGACATGGGCACTCCGGAGATTCCCGGGTTCTGATCGTGCCCGGGCGGCGCCGTCGCCCTCAGAGAACGGCTTTGATCCCGAGCTCGGCGTACCCTTCGGCCTCGTAGTTCCGGCGGAAGAGGTCGCGGACCTTCCTGGCCGCTTCGTCGTAGGCCTCCGGGTCGTCCCAGGTGTTGCGGGGGTTGAGGATGTCGTCGGGCACACCTTCGCAGGTGAGCGGCATCCGCAGTCCCAGGGTGGGTTCGAGCTCGGCGTCGACGTCGTCGAACGCACCCTCGAGCGCGGCGTCGAGCAGGGCACGCGTGTAGTGCAGCGACATCCGTTCGCCCTTGCCGTAGGGGCCGCCTGTCCATCCGGTGTTCAACAAGACACAGCGGGTGTGATGGGCGTCCATCCGTTCGGCCAACAGCTCGGCGTACACCGACGCTTTCTGGGACATGAACGCCGCCCCGAAACAGGCCGAGAAGGTGGCTTCGGGTTCGGTCACGCCGACCTCGGTGCCGGCCAGCTTCGAAGTGAAGCCGGTGACGAAGTGGTACATGACCTCGTCGCGGTCGAGGATCGACACCGGAGGCAGCACACCGAAGGCATCGGCGGTGAGCAGGACGATCGTCTGGGGATGGGGCCCTCGAGCCCCTTCGGCCACGTCGGGGTTGCAGTCGAGGGGGTAGGCGAACCGGGTGTTCTCGGTGATCGACCCGTCGGTCAGGTCGAGATCCTGGGGGTCGGTCTGGTCCATCGTGGTGCCCGGCAGCGGAGGAACGTTCTCGATGAGTGTTCCCTTCATCGACAGCGCACTGGCAATCACCGGCTCGGCCTCTTTGTTGAGGTCGATGAGCTTGGCGTAACACCCATCCTCGAAGTTGGACACGCCACCATCTGTCCACACGTGTTCGTCGTCGCCGATGAGCTCACGATTGGGATCGGCCGACAGGGTCGTCTTCCCGGTGCCCGACAACCCGAACAAGATTGCACTGTCCTTGTTCTTGCCCACGTTGGCCGAGCAGTGCATCGACAGCTGCCCTTTCGCCGGGAGCACGAAGTTCATGATGGTGAACATGGTCTTCTTGTTCACCCCGCAGTAGTCGGCCCGACCGAGAACCAGGCCGACCCGGTTCTCGAGATCGATGATCACGGCTCGGTCCGACACGGTGCCGTCGCGTTCGGGGTCGCACCGGAACGACGGCACGTTGATGAGGGTCCACCCCTTCTCGGCCCGATCGGCGTCGTCGCGCACATCC
>JBPCTQ010000014.1:0-35649 GCA_051011595.1 Acidimicrobiales bacterium | reverse complement strand
GACGTCGTAGGTGCCGGTGAGGGTGATGATTCCGGCTGATTCGGTGGCTGAGGTGATCACGGGGAAGTTCAACAAGTCGTTGGGTCCGGAGTCGGCATCACCGGCGTCGTTGCTGGTGACCCCGTCGAGGTCGAGATCGATACCCACGGCCCCTGCTGCTGCGCCCGATGCCCGGATCTCGTTGCCGAGGATGCTCACCCGAGCACTCGCACCCGAGATGGCCACGTTGTCCCCTCCGGAGTTTGCGACGACATTGCCCGCTCCCGGGGCCGCGCCGCCGATGGTCACGCCACTGATGGAGGCGGTGACTCCGGCACCACCGTTACCGAGCGGCCCGGACCCGCCCGCATCGACACCGACCAGGTTGCCCTGTACGACGGTTCCGGCGCCGAGGGACGTGACGCCGATTCCGTTTCCGCTGTTGCCCGAAACCAGGTTGCCGGCGCCGCCTGCGGTGCCGCCGATGGTGCTGTTGGGACTGTTGACGAGGATGCCGGCGCCGTTGCCCACCGCCGCCGTTCCCGTGATGTCGGTGCCCACCCGGTTGCCCTGCACCGTCACCCGGTTCGGTGAGCTGTTGAACCAGATGCCATGGATCCCGCTGGCCGAGATCAGGTTGCCCTGCCCTGGGTTCGAGCCGCCCACGATGATGTCGGTTCCGGTGAAGATGCCGATGCCCGACGACGAGTTGCCCAAGGGAAGCGTCCCCGTCGCGTCGGTACCGACGAGGTTGCCCTCGAGTCGGTTGTCAGAACCTGAGATGCGCACGCCGTAGGAGTTGTTGGCCGACACCAGATTGCCGGCCCCTGGCGTCCCCCCTCCGATGAGGTTTGCGGTGCTGTTGATGTAGATCCCGTAGCCGTCGTTGCCTTGGTCGAGTGTTCCGCCCACATCGGTTCCGATGTAGTTGCCCTGGACCACGCTGTTGCCGCTTCCGCCGACCGTGAGCGCGTGGGCCCCTCCTCCGGTGAAGTCGTTGATGGCGAGACCACGAACGGTGCTGTCGCCGGCCGACAAGACCAGACCGGCCGTGCCCGTTCCGGCCAACAGAGTGCCATCGACCTCGATCTTCAGTGTCGCGTCGATGGCGGCGGGGAAGATCTGGCTGCCGGCGGTTGCGCCCGGTTGGGTGTACCCGTCGATGGTGGCTGGGTCCGAGACGGCGGGCAGCGCCGATGCTGGTCGAATCGTCCAGTGGGCCGGCGGTCCGGTGACATAACCGCCCTCGGTCGTGGGTAGATCGAACACGATCGTGTTCGACCCGGCGAGGGCATTTGCCTCCTCGATGGCTGCCCGCAGGGTGCATTCGGTGTCGGCCGCGCTGTTCAGCCCGCCGGTGTCACACGCTCCATCTCCGGGTGCGGCATCGGTGGAGTCGCCGGTGGAATTGACCTCGATGCCGGGGAGGACCGCCACCTGGTGGGCCGGGAGGAACACGAGATCCATGGGACCGGCCAGTGGTGGTTCACTGATCCGGACGCCGAGGTCGGCGCCGGTGGTCCCGTCGTACCGGCGGATGTTGTCACCGCCCTCATCGCTGACCCACAGGGCGCCGTCGGCGCCGAAGGTGATGCCACCCGCATTCGCCAGACCGGTCGTGGCAAAGACGCCGAGCAGCGTGCCGGTGGAACCGTCGAATTCCTGCACCTCACCGTTGGTGTGGAGCGACACGAACAGGTTGCCGTCAGGGCCCCAGGTAATGCCATTGGGCGTGGAGCCAGCGGCCAAGGTGGTGAAGGTGCCGAGAGGGGCTCCCGTGAAGGCATCGAAGCGCTCGATGTCGTGGTCGGTCTGGCCGCCAACGTAGAGCCGAGCATCAGAGCCGAACGCGATCACTCCCGGGGTCGAGACGGAGCCGGCGCCGACGAAGGCGTCGATGTACGTACCGGTCGACCCGTTGTACCGCAGCACCTCGCCGGTGAGGCTGCTGGCGACGTACAGGTTGCCGTCGGGGCCGAAGGCGAGTCCCTTGGGGCCGCTCAGCCCGCCGCTACCTGCGGTGACGAACGGGCCGAGATAGGAGTTGTTCGACGGATCGTAGCGCTCGACGGTGTCAGAGAATCGCCCCGATACATAGAGCAATCCGTCGGGGCCGATGGTGAGCTGGCGGGCAGTGTCGAGGGACCCACCCGTCGGGTCGAGATCGGCGATCTTGGAGCCGGTGTCGGCATCGTGGCGGCTCACCTTGTCGGTGGGGTCGTAGTAGGCGGTCACGAGGTCGTCGCTCAGCCATGTTCCGTCCTCGTCGGTGACACTCACGTTGATGTCGTGGGTGAGCCCGGTCACGCTGTAGGTGTGGGTGGCCACTCCGGGGGCCCCGACGGTGGTCGTGGCGGCGCCGTCACCCCACGTCACGGTCCAGCTGGTGATGGTGTCAGCGCCCGGATCGGACGCGCCGACCGTGACCGAGTAGCCGACCCCGGCCGCTGCGGTCCCGGGTCCCGTAACCGTCACGGTGGGTTCGGCGTTGGTGATGGTCAGCAACGATGTGTCGATGGTGGTGCTGGTGCCATCGTCGACCTCGAGGCCGACGGGGAACGGCCCTCCGTCGTCGTCGAGGCCGAGTCCGACCAGGCTGGCCCAGGTGACCACCGCTGAGACCCCACTGCCGTCGTCGTACTGACCGTCGTTGTCGAGATCCCAGTTGTAGGTGAGGGGGTCGGCTTCGGGGTCGCTCGATCCGGATGCGTCGAGGGCCAGAGCCTCTCCCTCTGCGATGGAGTAGGGCCCGCCGGCAACAGCGGTCGGGGCTGCACCGCTGGCCGCGGCCTCGGGCATGCTGAAGGGCACGAGCGCGGCGATGATCGCGACGATGGTCACGATCCTCGTCGACATTCGGCGTGTCTTCAGAGCCATGATCGGACTACCAACCACCGCGGTGGTTGCCGGTTTCGACGATCCGGGTGTCAGCCGCCTCCGTCAGGGCGCCGGACACCCAAGTGGTGGAGCGAGTTTCGCCTGTCTCGCCGAAGCGGCGCGGTCGTCGATCGAACATGGCTTCTCCCGGCGGGCAAGCGGGCGGCTATCTAGTTCCTTCGACTCAATTCGCAGGCTCCCTGAGAGAGCAGGGTCGATCAGCCCGCCTGCACTGGGTCCAAAGACCCAGTTTCAGCGTCGAAGCGGACCTGCGGTGTGTTTCAACCGGCGAGAAGCAGGGCCAGATCGGCGTCATCGCCGAACACCGCAGTGGGGTCCTGCTGATCGGTCGCGACGGGATTGCCGTAGTACATGAACAGCTCGGTGTCGATTGCCGTACCCACCGAGGGCACCTTCACCCAAGCGGTGAGAGCACCGGTTGCCGACTCGTAGGACTCGACGATGTGGTCCAATCTGGTCGTACCGTCGGCGTCGGTGAAGACGATGTCGGCGCCGTCTGCCCGGGCTTGGGCCTGTAGTTCGGTATCGGTCAGATCGATCAGGACAGCGAAGTCGGTCAGTGAGCCGGACACGTAGTCAGCGTCGATGGCGATCGGTTTTCGGGCCGCCCACGACCCCTGGCCCAACCAGCTCCCCGTCTCGACCGTGCTGGCCACCGCGAAGGAACCGGGGGTTCGCTGGTTGGCCTCTGATGCCGCCAACCAGTCGATGCTACGGGCAGCCGACTCGACGCGAATTTCGTCGAGCCGTCCGTCGAGGGGCCGGTCGCCAGATGTGAGGTTCCCGATGGTCACGGGCATGGCCGAACCCACATCGATCGAGCCGGTAGCCGGCGTATTGGCCACCTCGGTTCCATCGATGTAGAGCCGTATGACGGCTCCGTCCCAGGTGCCGGCCACGTGATGCCACGACCCGATGCCGATGGTCCCGGCGCCACCGACCGCAGTGACGGTCGAGCCGTCGAGTGAGAGGCGAACCCGGGCGGCACCAGTGTTCTCTGCCGTGAGCTCGAAGACCTGGCCGGTGAGACCACTGGCCTTGGTGACCACGCGGGCCGCCGCGTTGTAGCTGTCGAGGCGGACCCAGCCCGACACGGTGATGGAGGCTGCGCCGGCCAGTTCGAAGGTCTCGGTGGTGAGTACATCATCCACGCCGTCGAGGTCGACGCCGTCGCCGATGAGGCCGGGGACGAGGTCTGTGCTCGACATGGCACCGCCACTCAGACCGTCGCGGTTGGCTGGCGACGAGTCGTCGACCTGGGGGGCGGTGCCCGCCGGATCATCGGCCAGATGCCACACCGCTTCGACCTCGCTTGTCCACAGCGACCGAACGGCCTGTTGGTCAGGCGCGTCGCTCGATCCGTAGTACAGGAACATCGTGGTGTCGACGGTGCTCGACAGCGTCGGTGTTCTCACCCAGGCGATCAGCTCTCCGGTGCCGGGGTTCCAGCGCTCGATCTCGTGAGCCAGCGGCGTGACGCCGTCGGCAGCGATGAAACGGATGTCTGAGCCATCGGCCTGGGCGTTCGTTGCCAGATCGGGTTCGGTGATCGAGACGAGCAACGGAAAGTCGGTCAGATCGTCGCCGACTGAGGCGGCCGCCACCGTGATGGGTAGCCGCCTCGTCCAAGGCGAGGCGGTGTACCACGAGGTCCCCCCGGTGCGATCCTCGAAGTCGCCGAGGGACCCCGACTCGAAGTCTTCAGTCAGGAGAAACACGTTCTCCGGATCGTCGGCAACGGGACCGGGGGTGTTGTTGCCGAAGTAGAGCCAGTACGAGATGGTCGAGGCTGCCGCGATGGGATCGGCCGTGCGGAACCACACCGTGGTGCTGGTCTGGTTCCAGGCCGAATCCGGGTCGACGATGCGATCGAGTTCACTCCACGCGGCACCATCCCACCGAACGATTCGTACGTCGGAACCATCGGCCAGCGAGAGGCCGCTCGTGACCAGCGCGTCATGGTCGAAGGTGACCGGCAGGGTGTAGGCGTCGGGTGCCGCTGCCGTGGTTGCCGTGGCATCGATGCGCTGGCGGAATTCGTAGTCGGGATCCCACCACCGAGGACCGGCCCACTCGATCACCTGCCACCCGAACGAAGCTGACGCCGCGGTTGCATCACGGTCGACGGCCACCGTCGTGGCGTCGACGACACTGAAGGTGGCACTGGCCTCGCCGACGACGTCGTCGGCCGCCATGTCGGTGGAACCGCCGGCACTGGGGCCGTGGGCCGCCACCGTGGAAATTGCGGTCGAGCGGCTCGGGTCCACCGGGTCCATCGAAACGGTTCGACTGGCCTGCCCGGCGGTGAAGTCGACCGTGCCATGGCGGACGGTCGAGCCGTCGCGGAGGGTCACCGCCTGCACATGCACTTCGACGGGAACGCCGGTGATCTGGCGACTCACGTCGATGGTGGTGGGGGAGGAGAGGTGGGAGCGGACCATCCGGTCGCCGATGGCCGGGCCCGAGCCGACCGAGGCCGTTCCTGTGAGGAGGAAGGTGGTGGCCGGGTCGACGGGCGAGGCCAGAACGGCGGTGTCGGCCGCTGTGCCGGCGCCGAGGGTCATCGACACGCGCTGCACGTCGATGTCGGCGTCGTCGTCGAACGTGACCACCTGCCACGAGAACTGGCGCAGGGAGTCGAAAACGGCCGGGGCCTCGGAGCGAATGCGGAGGTTGGTGGGGCTGGTGAGCTCGGTGATGAACAGGTCGTCGGCATCGAAGTCGGTGGCCGTGGGTTCGGCCGACGATGTGGACAAGACGAAGCTGGACGTCATGTCGACCGCGGCGATGGTCGCGTTGATCTGAGCGGACCCGGTGCCCGACGCCGAACCTCGCTGCACGGTGAGGCCGCACGGATACTCGATCACCGACCACGCCACCGAGAGAGGCTCGGGTACACCAGCGTCGGTTCGTCGCTCCAGTTCTACGAGTGTTCCTCCTGCGGTGAGTGTCCCGCGAACGGCCGCGGCGACCGGTTCGTTGCCCGAGCTGCGGGCCGACAGCATCAGGAAGGAACTGCTCGGATCGACTGGGGTGATGGGAATTGATACGACCCCGTCGATGGCATGGAGGGTGGTGCCGTTCTGGACGGATCCGAGCTCGGGATCGAAGCACGAGGACGTCGAGAAGTCGTTTCCGGCCACCGCGTCGTTGGTCGTGAACAAGGCCCAGGCCACGCCGGCTGTCATCAGTCCGACCAGAGGAAGGGCGACGGCTGCCATGACGCGGGTCGGTCGCCTCCGCGCCTGCAGCTCGACGCCGTTGGCCGTGATGGTGTTGCCGACCCAGATTCGCTTCAACAGGCCGACCAGGACGAGCAGCACCAGAAGTCCGGTGGCCACGAGCACAACCACAGAACTGGTGGCAGCCTCGAGCCTCCCTCCCCACCCGGGCAGGATCCAGCGAGCCACGAGCTGAGAGTCGTCCAGTGGATACGGCGTCGCGTCGGGGGCCTCGTTGGCGTCGCCTTTGGTGATGGCGTACAGGGCGTCAGCGCCGTCACCCTCCACCTTGATCACTCGATGAGTCAGCGTGTCCAGCCCCTGCCTCGGCATCACCAGCACGTCACCGTCAGCGATCGAGTCGGCGTCGGCGGGTGCCGCGATCACCAGCGATCCTTCCGGGACGGCGGTGCCCATGCTGTCGGTGTGGACGACGACGGGTCGGTAGCCGGCGAGGATCGCCCCTACGAGGACGGCAAGGAGTACCCCAGCAGTTGCGCCGAGGAGGCCGAGAACGAGCCTTCCGACTCGGACGGACGCGCGGGAGCGAGGCTTGCGCGCGTCCGAGCGGTCGGCGGCTGCACCCACGAATCGACTCCTTTCCCAGCCCGTTTGAGCAATCGACACTCCGCGCGCTCCAGTTGAGTCACCTGAGGCATTCGGACCATCTGGTGGTGGACCGGACCCCGACGTTCGAGTCGGCGCCAGGGTCGGTGATCGGCGGGACCGACGCCACCCACTACCGTCGGGTCGATGCCGGTTCGTGCCAGACCTCCGGTTCGGGAGGACGACCCCCGAGCCCCCGTCACCGCATTCGGTCCCGATTTCCCCTTCGCCTTCGACCTGTGGCTGCAACACCCCGACGGGCTGGGTGAGATCCCGGTCGAGCGCCGTGGCACCGAGGTGGCCGTGGTCGGGGCGGGTATGGCCGGCATGGTGGCCGCCTACGAGCTGATGAAGCTGGGCCTGCGACCGGTGGTCTACGAAGCGTCGCGATTGGGGGGCCGACTGCGGTCCGAACCCTTCGCCGCCGCCAACGGGGTGGTGGCCGAGCTGGGTGGTATGCGCTTCCCGGTGTCGGGCACCTGCTTCAACCACTACCTCGACCTGCTGGGCCTCGAGACCCGCCCTTTCCCCAACCCGCTCACCGCGGCGGCGCCCACCACCGTGATCGACCTGGCCGGGCAGCCGCTCTACGCCGAGACCATCGACGATCTGCCCCCGCTGTTTCGTGAGGTGGCCGACGCGTGGGCCGACGCGCTGGAGGGTGAGGCTCGTCTGGCCGACATCCAGGACGCCATCCGGCGTCGCGACGGACGGGCCGTCAAGGAGCTGTGGGATCCGCTGGTCAGGGCGTGGGACGACCGGACCTTCTACGACTTCGTGGCCACCTCGCCGGCCTTCGCCCGGCTGAGCTACCGGCACCGCGAAGTGTTCGGTCAGGTCGGCTTCGGCACCGGCGGCTGGGACAGCGACTTCCCCCACAGCATGCTCGAGATCCTGCGGGTGGTGTTGTGCGAGTTCGAGAGTGATCAGCGGCTGGTGGTCGGCGGTTCCGAGCAGGTGCCGCGGGGACTGTGGGCCCACGAGCCCGGTGGCGGATCATCGCTGTCGGACCTGCACTCCGGCGCCCCCCGGCCCGGTGTGGCCCGCATCCGCCGTGTGGGTGAGGACCGCATCGAGGTCACCGACCGCAACGGTGTGGTGCAGCACTACCCCGCGGTGCTGATCACCACCCAGAGTTGGCTGCTCACCACCAACATCGACGTCGACGAGGACCTCTTCGACCAACCGGTGTGGATGGCCCTCGATCGCACCCGGTACGTGCAGTCATCGAAGACCTTCGTGATGGTCGATCGGCCGTTTTGGACCGACGTCGACCCGGTCACGGGCAAACAGGCGATGTCGATGACCCTCACCGATCGCAACACCCGGGGGACGTATCTGTTCGACAACGGGCCGGATGAACCGGCGGTGATCTGCCTGTCGTACGCGTGGGCCGGCGATGCCCTGAAAGTGCTGCCCAAGACGGCCCACCAGCGGGCCACACTGGCCTTCGACACCCTCGAGAAGATCTATCCCGACGTCGACATCCGGTCCCACGTGATCGGTGACCCCATCACCGTGTCGTGGGAGACCGACCCCGATTTCCTCGGTGCGTTCAAGGGGGCCCTGCCCGGCCACTATCGCTACAACCGCCGGATGTACGGCCACTTCATGCAGGACCACTTCGACCCGGCTCACCGGGGTGTGTTCCTGGCCGGCGACGACGTGTCGTGGACGCCGGGTTGGGTCGAAGGAGCAGTGCAGACCGCGCTGAACGCGGTCTGGGGCATCGTGCATCATCTGGGGGGCACCACCCTGCCCGCCAACCCGGGCCCTGGTGACTGCTGGGCCGAGCTGGGACCGGCCGCCCTTCCGAGCTGACCATGCGACTCGACGAGTACGCCGCGCTCGATGCCACCGGGCTGGCCGCACTGATCGCCGGCGGCGCCGTCACTGCGGACGAGGTGACCGATGCCGCCGACCGGGCCCACCGGGCCACTCACGAAGCGATCAATGCAGTGGTGGAGTGGTACGACGAGCCGCCCCGGATCCCGAACGACGGGCCGTGGCGAGGGGTGCCGCTCCTGCGCAAGGACTACGGCGCCACCGAGGCCGGACGGCTCACCGAACGGGGGAGCCGACTGTCGGCCGGCTGGGTGGCTCCTGCCACCAGTGAGCTGATGACCCGTCTCGTCGACTTCGGGGTCCATGTACGGGGCCGCTCGGCGGTGCCCGAGTTCATCCTCCACGCCACCACCGAGTCGGAGGTGCAGGGTGTCACCCGCAACCCCTTCGCGCCGGATCGCTCGGCTGGCGGGTCCTCCGGAGGCGCGGCGGCCGCGGTGGCAGCCGGTGTGGTCCCGGTTGCCCATGGTTCGGATTGTGCGGGATCGATTCGTATCCCGGCGTCGGTGTGCGGGCTGGTCGGCCTCAAGCCGTCACGGGGGCGGGTACCTTGGGTCGACGGGTCGAACAAGGGGGGATGGGGCGGCATCGCCGAGGAGTTCGTGCTGGCCCGAACCGTCCGTGACGTGCAGGCCGTCCTGGAGGCCGTCGGTCACGCCAGCCCCGATGCACCGGTCGAGCCAGCGTCCCTGCGGGTGGCCCTGCTGGCCGGTCACTGGGCCGGATTCGACCCGGACCGGCTGCTGGACACCGCACTGGATGGAGTGGCACGTCTCCTCGATGACCGTGGCCACCACGTGGTGTCGGTGCCGTGGCCCATCGACTACGGCGAGGTCGCCGAACTGATGGACCCGTTGTTCGGTGTGGGGGCGGCCGAAGACATCGATTCGGTTGCCGGATCGGTGTGGCGCACCCCGGATGCCACCAGCCTGGAGCCGCTGACCCTGGAGTACTACACGAACGTGCGGTCGCTGCCCGACGGCGACGTCGCCGCCGCGCCGGCCCGCGCCGCGTCGGTCACCGAGCGCCTCGACCGTTGGCTCGACGGTTTCGACGTCGTGGTCACCTCGACGTTGGGTCGGGCTTCGCTCCCGCTCGGCGTGCTGGCCGAGGGTGATGTCTCGACCTGGGCGGCGGCCAACGACGAGTTCACCCCGCACAGCTTCGTGGCCAACGTCGCCGGCTGGCCGGCGCTGTCGGTGCCCTGGGGGCAGGGTCCCGATGCCGTACCCATCGGGGTGCAGTTGCTCGCCCGGCGCGGAGCCGACGAGGTGTTGCTCACCGTGGCCGCGGACATGGCCGACGGTGCGCCGGTGATCGATCGGCCGACGGTCTGGGCCGGGAATCGGTGATCAGCTGCGGTACTGCACGCCGGGGAGCACACAGAGCATCTCGAACACCAGGTTGGCCGCGGTGAGCGCGGTGGCTCCGGTGGTGTCGTAGGCCGGCGCCACCTCCACCAGGTCGGCGCCGACGAGATCGACCCCCCGACAACCACGGATGATCTCCAGCGCCTGGATGGTGGTGAGGCCGCCCACTTCGGGCGTGCCGGTCCCGGGAGCAAAGGCCGGGTCGAGACCGTCGATGTCGAAACTCAGGTACACGGGACCGGCGGCGAGCTGGCCGCGGACTTCGGCCATGAGCGGAGTGAGCGACTGGTGCCAGCACTCCTCGGCCTGCACCACCCGGAACCCCTGGTCGCGAGACCAGTCGAAGTCGTCGGCCGCGTAGCCGGTGCCCCGCACCCCGATCTGCACCACCCGCGTCGGGTCGAGTAACCCCTCTTCGGTGGCCCGCCGGAACGGCGTGCCGTGGGTGACGGCTTCACCGAACATCGAGTCGTTGATGTCGGTGTGGGCATCGACGTGGATCAGACCCACCGGTCCGTGGCGCCGGGCCAGCGCACGCAGGATGGGCAACACGACGGTGTGATCGCCGCCCATCGACACGGGCGTCACCCCGGCAGCAGCCAGGTCGTCGTAGTGCCGTTCGATCCTCACGACGGAATCGGCGAGATCGAACGGGTTGGTGGCCACATCCCCGACGTCATCGATCCGCAGGCTGTCGAACGGCGCCGCTCGGGTGGCCATGTTGTAGGGCCGCAGCAGGACCGACTCGCTGCGGATGCCGCGCGGGCCGAAGCGGGCACCGGGGCGATTGGAGGTGCCGATGTCGAACGGCACCCCGAGCACGGCCACGTCGAGCTCGGCGAGTGGGGTGGTACCAGGAAGGCGCATGAACGTGGCGATCCCGCCGAAACGGGGCATCTCGTTGCCGCCGAGGGGTTGGGGATGATCAGCCATGGGCGAACCGTACTGCGCAACGAAGGGTCGGGTCGGCGGCGGGCAGGCCCGGGAACGGTGGGTGTAGAATGACGCGACGACGGCATGGTGTTGCCCTTGGCATGGAACCGGTGACCATCGACGACGGCACCGGCGCCGAGCGGCCCGCCGGTCAACGATCGGCTCTGGTCACCCTGGCCGTCGCCTTGTTCCTGGCCATGACCACGTGGTTCTCGGCCAGCGCCGTATTGCCCCAACTACGCGACCGATGGGATCTCACCACCAGCGCGGCGTCGTGGCTCACCATCGCGGTGCAATTGGGGTTCGTGGTCGGCGCCCTGGTACTGGCCATGACCAGCGCGGCTGATGTCGTGCCCCCGCGGCGGTTGATCCTTTTCGGCAGCCTGGGCGCGGCGATGGCCAATCTCGGACTGCTGGTGGTCCCCGGTCCGGCCAGCGCCATCGGGCTGCGCCTGGCGACGGGGGCTTGTCTGGCAGCGGTCTACCCGCCGGCCATGAAGGCCATGTCGACCTGGTTCCGAGCCGGGCGGGGTGTGGCCCTGGGTGTCATGGTCGGAGCCCTCACCTTGGGGTCGGCAGCTCCGCACCTGGTCAACACTCTCGGAGGGATGTCGTGGCAAGGGGTGGTGGCGATCACCTCGGTGGCCACCGTCGTTGGTGGCCTCATGGCCGAGTTCGCGGTCCGGGATGGCCCTTTCCCGTTCCCGGTATCTGGGTTCGATCCGGCCCGCGCCCGGGCGGTGCTGAGCAATCAAGGGGTGAGGCTGGCCACCGTTGGATACTTCGGGCACATGTGGGAGCTGTACGCCATGTGGGCGTGGGTCGGCGCCTTCTACGCCGACCGGCTGGACTCTGCTCGGGCCGGCTCGTTGATGGCGTTTCTCGTCATCGGGGTGGGTGCCGGCGGATCGGTCCTCGGAGGTGTGTTGGGCGATCGCTGGGGTCGGGTTCCGTCCACCATCGTGTCGTTGCTGTTCTCGGGGGCAATGGCCGGGGTGATCGGGTGGATCGGGAACACCTCACTGCTGGTTGTGGTCGGTCTGGTGTGGGGCTTCTGGGTTGTTGCCGACTCGGCTCAGTTTTCTGCCGCGGTCACCGAGTGGGCCGACCCCGAGTCAGTGGGAACCGCTCTGACCCTCCAGTTGGCCAGCGGGTTCGTGCTCACGGTGATCACCATCTGGTTGGTGCCGGTGGTGGAGTCGCGGCTCGGGTGGGGCTGGGCCTTCGCCATGTTGGTGCCCGGCCCGATCGTCGGGGTGATCGCCATGCGTCGACTGGGGGAGTTGGCCCACGACCCAGACCGGCAGTGAGGCGCCACTGGTAGGGTCCGGCCTCATGGCCGACGCCCCTCCGCCGAGCATCGACGCACCCACCCCTGCGCTGTCGGTGATGCTCCGCAACTTCAGCGCCGACGATCCCGGCCCCGGCGGCTGGCGGCCCCTGCTCGCCCAGGCCCGGGCCTGCGATGCCGCGGGCATCGACCGAGTGGCGGTGGCCGATCATGTGGTGTTCGGGGAGAACCTCGATGCCTACGCCGACCCGAAAGCGGGTGGCTCCGATGGGGGTACCCAACCAACCGGACCCGATGGCCACTGGCTCGAACCGCTGACCCTGCTGTCGGTCATCGCCGGCAGCACCGACAACGTCCGCCTCCAGACCGGCATCCTGTTGGCTGCTCTGCGCCGTCCGGCCGTTTTGGCCAAGTCGCTGGCCACCCTCGATGTCTTGTCTGAGGGGCGGGTCGACGTGGGTGTCGGTGTGGGTTGGCAACGAGAAGAGTACGAGGCAGCCGGTCTGGCCTACGACGGCCGGGGTCGACTGCTCGACGAATCGCTGGCCGTGTGTCGCACCCTGTGGACCCAGCCGGTGGCGTCGCACCGGTCCGACCATCTGCACTTCGACGACATCCACATGATGCCGAAGCCACTACAGGCAGGGGGAGTGCCGATCTGGGTGAGCGGCCGCATCAACAAGAACGTGCTCGCCCGCATCGTGCGCTTCGGCAGTGGGTGGATTCCCTGGGGCGCCGACGCCAAGGACCCGACTGCCGGGCTGGTGCGGATACGCGAAGAACTGGAGGCGGCCGGTCGCCACGCCGACGGGTTCCAGGTGGCGGGCACCCTGCCGATCTCTCGGACCGAGGCCGGAGAGGTGGAGCTCGACGCCACCGTGGCGGCGGTGCCGGCGATGGTCGAAGCCGGCATCACCGACTTCCGGGCGTACGTCCCGATCCCCGCCGACACCGAGCAGGCCCTCGATCAGCTGGGCCCGTTGGTGGAGTCGTTCCGCGCCGCGGTCGGCCGCTGACGATCAACCGATGGTGTTGCCGTACATCTCGCCCAGCGGATCGGAGATGAGTTCGAGGCGCTCGCCGTCGGGACCGTTGAAGTAGAGCGACGATCCGCTGATGTTGGCCGACTCGATGCCGGCTTCGTCGAGCTTGTCCTTGAGGTGGTGCCAGCGGTCGGGTGCTACCGAGATGGCGATGTGGTGGAGGCCGCCGAGCACTTCGGCGTAGGGGCCCAGATCGAGCCCGGGGAAGTCGAAGAAGGCGAGTTGGTTGCCGTTGCCGATGTCGAAGAAGAAGTGGGTGGAACCCTCGTAGTCGCGGTTCTCGAACAGTTCGGTCAACGGGAACTCGAGCAGGTCCTGGTAGAAGGCAATGGTTCGTTCGACGTCGAAGCTGAGCAGGGCGATGTGGTGCACGCCGCGACCGGCGGTGTCGGTTCGTTCCGCGGCCGGTCTGAGGTGCGTCGCCCGCATCTGATCCCACTCGGCGGTTCGGTCAGCACTCATCGGTCGCTCCTCGACAGGTGGGCGGCGACGCCAGTATCGCTCAGTGCGACCGTCTGTACCCGGGTCCGTGGAGGTGCCAGTGTTTCTCGACCTGGAGGTGTGTGATGGAAAAGCTGGTGTGGGTGTTGTGGCGGGGTGACCGCGACGCCGAGTCGTTCGGCCGAACGCTGATCGAAGACGTGGCCCCCGGATTGGCCGCCGCCGGTGCTCGCCATGTGGTGGTCTCGGTGGTCGACGAGGCGGTGGCTCGGGGGCACGGGCTGCGAATCGGATCGATGGATCCGGCCAAGGACGCGGTGGTGACGTTCTGGCTGGAGGAGTCGTTCCGCCGGGGCGAATGTGAGGCCATTCTCGACGCGGCGGCCGATCGGGTCGCCGGGTATCTGGTGTGCGAATCGAGACCGTTGCGCACGCCGCCCGATCGGGCCGGGTCGCCCGGAGGGCGGGTCGACGGGTTCCACCTGGTGACCTGTCTCGGTCGCCGGGACGACATCTCCTACGACGAGTTCATCGCCGAATGGCAGGGGCCGTTCCGCGACACCGCCATCGACGGACAGGACACCTTCGACTACGTCCGCAACGAGGTCGTGCGAGCGCTCACCCCCGAGGCGCCGGCGTGGTCGGCGGTCGTCGAGGAAGGGTTTCCCCTCGATGCCCTCGACGATCCTGCCGTCTTCTTCGATGCGGTGGGTGACGCCGACCGGCTGGCCGCCCACCAGACGGGCATGTTCGAGGCGGTGCAGAAGTTCCTCGATCTCACGTCGGTGGAGTCACATCCCATGTCGCGTTACGTCTTCGAATCGGGACCGGACTGATCCGGCTCGGGGAGGAACATGACCACCATCCGTTCGACCGCGGCGCGGACCCGCCGCTGGTAGTCGGGGTCGTCTCCCCGGACCAACCAGCCGAGTAGCAGCCCTTCCATGGCCGCACTCCACAAGGTGGCGTCGGCCTCGGGGTCGGTCGATCCGGCGTGGCGGAGCAGGTCGACCGCCATGGCCCGGGTGAGCTCGGAGGCGGGTTCGGCTTCACGGCGCAGATCGGGATCACGGGCCAGTTCGAGAGAGAGCTCGAACTCGGCCAGGTACCGAAGTCGGTCGACTTCGGCCATGTGGCGAAGGAAGGCCACCACCAGTTCGGTCTTGTCATCGGTCGATGCGTCGAGCACCGAGTCGATGGGGAGCTCGATTGCCTGATCACGGAGCTGGGCCAGGTGGTGGTGGTAGGCAGCCGCCAACAACTGGCGGTGGGTGGGGAAGTGGTAGGTCATCACCCCGCGGGCCACGCCGGCGTGGTCGGCCACCGCTCGGAAGGTCACCCCGCGGGGGCCGTGGCGAGCGGTGAGGTCGAGTGTGGCATCGAGGATCTTGGCCCGGGTGGCGTCACCGCGGGCCTGCGGTCGCGAGGTGGGGCTTGCCGTCATGGTCTCAGTCTAGTACATCTGTACTAAATAGTACGAACGTCCTAATACGGAGGAACAGGCGATGCGAACCCCATCGGGATTGACGGTCATCACCGGCGTGACCAGCGGCTTCGGCCGGGCGGTCAGCCAGCACCTGGCTCGGGCCGGCCACGATCTCGTGCTGGTCACTCGTGGGTCCGAGTCGGCCGCGCTCATCGATGACCTGCCGGGATCGGGGCAGCGGCACGTGGTGACGGCCGACCTCAGCTCGATGAGCGACGTGGCCGCGGCGGCCGAGGAGATCGCCGGGCTGGGCCGCCCCATCGACCTGCTCGTCAACAACGCCGGAGCCGTGTACGGGCTTCGGCGACGGGAGAGTGTCGACGGCATCGAGCTGACCATGGCTCTCAATCACTTCGGCTACTTCCACCTCACCACGGCGCTGCTCGAGCCGTTGCTCGAAGGTGGTGGAGCCCGGGTGGTGAACGTGGCCTCCGATGCCTACGAGTACGCAGGCGGACGGTTCGACTTCGATCGCTGGACGGCCACCGGCGACTACCGGCCCCATCGTCAGTACGGCCGTTCGAAGCTGGCCAACATCTTGTTCACCCATGAGCTCGACCGTCGCTACCGCGACCGGGGCATCGACACGGTGGCCTGGTCGCCGAACGGTCTCACGGCCACCCGGTTCGCCTACGGCGCCAACCGGCTGGCACCGGCCCTCATGAAACTGACCCACCCGTTCGCGGCCAAAACCGAGGACGCGGTGGTGCCGTTGTTCGACCTGCTCGTGGATGAGCTCGGTGCTCGGCGCGGACAATTCGTGTGCGGCAGCGAGCTCCACGACGTGACCGTGTGCACCGACGCCGACGCCGCCCGATTGTGGGAGATGTCGGAGCGCGTCGTGGCCGACCGTGGGGTGGTGGCCTGACCGGGGCGGTCCTCCGGCGGGCCGACAAACGGCGTCCTACAGTGGAACGATGTCCCTGAACATCACGAGACTCACCGGCGCCTTGGGTGCCACCGTCGAAGGCGTCAAGCTCGACGATCTCGACAACCAGGCCGACGAGCTTCGCCAGGCCTGGGCCGATCACCAGGTGCTGGTGTTCCCTCAGATCGGCATGGATCCGGCCGAGCAGTTGGCCCTGTGTGCGGTGTTCGGTGAACCCGAACCCCACGGTGTCGATGGCGACGACACCCGCAGCCCCGAATACGCCGACGACGACCGGCTGATCACCGTCATCAACTCGCACAAGGCCGGTGCCCACATCTGGCACACCGACGCCACCTTTCGTGACCACCCACCGATCGGCGCCCTCCTCCAGTTGAAGGAGAAACCCGATGCCGGTGGCGACACCATGTGGGCCAGCACCACCCGAGCCTTCGAGACCCTGGCCGGCCCTCTGCAGGACATGTGTCGTGAACTCGAGGCCGAACACGGTCGGCCCGGGCTCACCGGCAAGGCCGTTCATCCGGTGATCACCACCCATCCGGTGACGGGGGACGAGATCCTCTTCGTCAACCGAGGCTGGACCAACCACCTACGGGGACTCCCACACCTCCAGGGCAGCGACCTGCTCGAGTTGTTGTACAACCACATCGAACGGCCCGAACACACCATGCGTTGGACCTGGCAGATCGGCGACGCCGTGTTGTGGGACAACCGGTGCACACAGCACTACGCCATCTACGATTACGGCGAACACCCTCGTTCGGGTCACCGCGTCATCCTCAAGAATCCCGCGGGGTAGATGGCGTAGCTGCGTCTACGACTACGGCGATCACGCAAGATCAGGTCACCGCGTGATCTTGCGTAACCCCGCGTCGTAGATGGCGTAGCAACGTCTACGACTACGGCGAACACCCTCGTTCGGGTCACCGCATCATCTTGCGTAACCCCGCGTCGTAGATGGCGTAGCGGCGTCTACGACTACGGCGAAGCGGCGCGTTCTGGTCATCGCGTGATCTTGCGTAACCCCGCGTCGTAGATGGCGTAGCGGCGTCTACGACTATGGCGATCACGCAAGATCAGGTCACCGCGTGATTCTCCGCAATCCTGAGGCTGCGCCGATGGCGTAGCGGCGTCTGCGTCTACGGCGATCACCTTCCAGGGATCAACGCAACGGCGAGTAGGGGAGCGGGGTCACGGTGACGATGCGTTCATCGGGGGCCACCTGACGGAGGGTTCCGAGGAACACATCGGCGGTGGGGGAGTTGGCCTGGAACTCGCTCTGGCCGATGTCGCCCTCCCAGATGTCGAGCACCCGGTTGGGATGCCCGGCCACTTCGCGTAGACAGGCGATGATGGCCAGCCGGTCCTTGGCCGCGTCGAGCAGGTCGACGAACGCGGACATGCGGCCCGGCACCACGTCGAGGTAGGCCAACGAATACCGCCCGTGCGGCTGTTCGGCCGACCGGGCGACGGCGGCCGGCAGCGCCGCCGAGTCGATGGGTCCCAGCGGTTCGAGCAACCGTTGACGCCGAACCGGGCACAGCTCGTCGAGCCGGGCTGCCTCCACCGGGTCGTCGACGGCGCGGAACTCGTCGAATGCGGCCAGGTCGGGGAAAGCCCAGAGTTCGGTCAGACGCGAGAAGCGAACCTCGTTGCTGAACCACGACGCCATCAGCTCGCCGCCACGGTCGTGGATGGCTGCCAGACGATGGGCGACGGTGTGATCGATGAACGCGTCACGGGTGGCGTAGGTGGCGGGCTCGAGATCGAAGGTGGACTGGAGGTAGATCATGGGGTGCTCCTGGTGTCGAGACGGAGCGCCGTCTGTCTGGTGCATGTGATCATCGGTCCCCCCTCGGTGCCGTGACCGTACCGGGGCGCCGGCCCATCCTGCCCGCTGGAGCAGCAACCCCGGCTGGCATAGGTTGACCGGCCAGGAGGCAAGCATGGCGACTGACGAACAGGGACGGAACGCGGCGACCGATCACACCCGGGCGGTGTTGGCCGACTTCGCGGCCCGTCTGCCGGCCGACGATCCGCGTGACCTGGAGCGGGTCACGAAGGGGTTCATCGCCCACCGTGCCGTGACCGAGATCCCCAACGAGAACACCGAAGGGGCGGCGGCGTGGATGCCCATCTCGTGGGACACCGCCCGGTGGGACTTCGTCGAAGGTGACCCGCCCGACACCGTCAACCCGTCGCTGTGGCGCCAGGCGCTGCTGAACGGTCATCACGGTCTGTTCGAGGTGATCGACGGCTTCTACCAGGTGCGGGGGCTCGACACATCGTGTGTCACCTTCATTCGTGGTGAGGTCGGGTGGGTGGTGATCGATCCGCTCACCACCACCGAGACGGCCAAGGCCGCCATCGAGCTGGTGCGCGAACACCTCGAGGACCTGCCAGTCACCGCCGTGGTGTACACCCACACCCACGTCGATCATTACGGCGGCATCTACGGCATGGTCGAAGCCGAGCGCATCGATGCCGGTGAGGTTCCCATCGTGGCCCCCGAAGGTTTCCTGCACGCCGCGGTGGCCGAGAACGTGGCCGCCGGCGCGGTGATGGGCCGTCGAGCCACCTACCAGTACGGCATGTTGTTGCCGTGGGACGAGCGGGGCCACGTCGACCAGGGCCTTGGCAAGGGTGTCCCGGTGGGCCAGATCTCAATGGTTCCGCCCACCGTCGAAGTCACCGAGACCGGCCAGGAGATGGTGCTCGACGGTGTGCGCTTCGAGTTCCAACTCACGCCCGACACCGAAGCGCCGGCCGAGATGCACTTCTACTTCCCCGACCACGACGTGCTCTGTCTGGCCGAGAACTGCACCGGCACCCTGCACAACGTGTTGACCCTGCGGGGTGCGGTGGTGCGCGATGCCCTCTCCTGGAGCCGCTACATCGATGAAGCGCTGGAGCGCTACGGCGACCGGGTGCAGGCCTGTTTCGCCAGCCACAGCTGGCCGCACTGGGGTCGCGACGACGTGATCGAATACATGTCGGCTCAGCGCGACGTCTACCGGTGGATCCACGACCAGACGATGCGGCTGGCCAACCTGGGCCAGACACCAGACGAGATCGCCCAGGAGGTAGAGCTGCCGCCGGGGTTGTGGTCGCAGTGGAGCTGCCACGGGTACTACGGCACGGTCAGCCACAACGTGCGGGCCGTGTATCAGCGTTATCTGGGGTGGTACGACGGCCACCCTTCGAGCCTGCATCCGTACCCGCCGTCGGAGTCGGCCCAGCGGTACGTCACCTTCATGGGTGGTATCGACACCCTGCTCGACAACGCCCAACGGAGCTTCGCCGACGGCGATTACCGCTGGGTCGCCCAGGTGCTGCGTCACGCGGTGTTCGCCGAACCCGACAACCAGCGTGCTCGCCAACTCCAGGCCGACGCCTTCGAACAGCTGGGGTACCAGTCCGAGGCCGGCCCCTGGCGCGACGTGTACCTCATGGGTGCACAAGAACTGCGCCAGGGCACGTTGGATGTGCCGGCATTCGTGCGGCCCATGCCCGAAGCGGCCAGTGGGATGACCCTCGAGCAGGTGTTCGACTATCTGGCCGTGCGCCTCGACGGTCCGGCCGCGGCCGAGGCCGGCGACTTCGACTTCGGGTGGTCGGTCACCGACACCGGTGAGGATGTGGCCGTGAGCATCTCCAACGGCACCCTGCACGCGCGTGTTGGTGCGTTACCGCCGAACGGCGTGGCCACCGTGCGGTCGCCGCGGGCTACCCTCGATGCCCTGCTGGCCAGTGGCGACGCCATCGACGATCCGTTGGCCAGCGGTGAGCTGGCCATCGACGGTGATGCGGCGGCCGTCGTCGACCTGTGGGCCCTGCTCGCCCAGTTCCCGATGTTCTTTCCGATCGTCGAACCCTGACCCGCGGTCGCTCCGCCGCCGTTGTGGGCTGAAATAGGGGGGTGCGCAACCGGTTCCGATCGACCCTGTCACTACTGGCGCTCATGGCGCTGGTTGCCTCGGCGTGCACCGTCGACGGCGACTCGGTCAACCAGTGGGATCTGAACGTGTTCCCGTTGGCCGTCGAGTGGCAACTGGGCGACCAGGTGGCGGCCGAGCTGGCCCCGACGGTGCAGCCGGTCGACGACGACGAGGTGCAGCGGTACGTGCAGGAGCTGGGCGACGAACTGGTCGCCCACACCGAGCTGGCCGATCGTCGTTGGATATTCACGGTGATCGACGATCCCACCGTCAACGCTTTCGCCATCCCCGGCGGGCGCATCTATGTGCACAGTGGGTTGATCCGGGCGGTGTCCACCGAGCAGGAGTTGTTGGGTGTGCTCGCCCACGAGATCTCTCACGGCGAGGCCCGCCACGCCACCGAGCAGCTCACCAAGACCTACGGGGTGGCCACCGCCGTCGCTCTGGTCTTGGGCGAGGAACCCGGACTGGTCGAGCGGCTGGCCGCCGACCTGGTGTCGGCGGGTGTCAGCGCCAAGTTCTCCCGCGACGACGAACGCGAAGCCGACCGTCTGGGCCTGGTGACGCTCGGCGAGGCCGGCCATCCGCCCGAGTCCATGGCCGACTTCTTCGCGGTGCTGTTGGCCGAGCAGAGTCGTCGCCCCTCGTCGGTCGAACAGTTCTTCGCCACTCACCCCCTCACCGAGGACCGGGTGGCCGACGTACACCGGCTGGCTCCCGACATCGAGGTGTCGTCGGCACGGTCGATCGACCCCGAGCGGCTGGTTGCCGTGCAGGCCCGGTTGGGACTGCGGTGAGTCAGCCCACGGCCTGCTGGGCCCGGAAGAACTGAGCCAGCACCGCGCGATAGTCGCGGTCGTAGTGGGAATAGACCTCCCGCAGGGCGGTGGCCGGCCACCGATCCGGTTGGATCTCGTCGGGAAGCAGCGGGTCCGACACCAGGTGGCGCAGCACCGCCGCGGCCAGCGTGAACCCGGGTACCAACACCTGCTGGTCGCCGTCGTGGAGTTGTGGCCGGAGTTCGGCCATCTGGGCGATCAGGCGGTGGGACTCATCGGCCCACCCGTCGAGGTCGAACACCTCGGCGACCAGCGCGCGCCCTTCGGCGTCGGTGTCGGCGACGAACCGGTCGGCTTGATCGGCGACGGTGGCCCGGTCGGCAGGGAGCCGGTCGGCGGGCAGGTTGTCGGGGCGCAGCCAGGTGCCTTCCCGGCGTTCGCCCATCCCGAGGTGAGCGAGGGCTTGGCGGAGAGCGGCGCGGCTGGCCCCCGATCGTCGACCAGGTCGGACCACCACCATCTCCCATCGCCCGTTCCATTCCGAGGTGCTGGGGCGCAGCCCGGCTGCCTGGCGATGTTGGCGCTCGAGCAGCGCACCCAGCAGGGCATAGGAGCCATCGCGATTCTCGAGCTCGCCGCGGTCGATCATGCGGCTGAGCGCGACCCGGGTGGCCCCCTCGCTCACGCCGAACTCGGCGGTGAAGGCCACCAGCAGCCGGCTGGGCAGGATCGGTGGTTCGGTGCCCAGCAGCGTCGACGCCACGATGCTGCGGGCCGAGAGGGGCCGGCTCACCGCGACCTGGTCAGGAGTCGGGTCGGGCCAGCGTGCGCCAGAAGGCCCAGTAGCCCGGGTAGGTGATGGACGGCACCACATAACCGTCTTCGACCAGCGCGCGGTGGAGTTTGGGCAGGTTGGCCATCGGGATACCGGAGTCGACGTGATGGGCGAGGTGGTACCCGATTGCCTGCGACAAGAAGACGTGTTTGGACAAGAAGCCCTGCTGGATGTCGTGGGTGGTGCGCCGACGATCGGGAGATCGGGTCATACCCGCGTGTTCGGCGAGGGCGCGCAGGCGGTTGGCCACCCGCCAGTAGGTCATCCAGGGCAGCAGCCACAAGAACAGGTACAACCACGGGTGGCCGGCCAGGGCGAACAGGGCGAAGATCACGACCTGACCGCTGAGAAAGCGCATCGCCCGGGCTCGTCGCCCCTTGACGAACAGCCCTACGAAGGCGGGTTTGAGGTTCTTCCAGCCGCTGATCCCGACGGCGTCGCGGACCAGCTTGCGGCGCAGCGAGGCTCGGCTGATGGGGTAGCGGGCGTAGAGCGCGAAGTCGGGTTCGCGGGGTCCGAACTCGTCGCGATGGTGTTGGGCGTGGACCAGGCGATAGCTGTTGCTGCCATCGCCGAAGGTGAGCCAGCCGATGAGCCGTTCACCGACGAGGTCGTTGAGTCGCCGATTGCTGAACAGCAGGCGATGGGCGGCCTCGTGGAACAGGGTGAGGGCCCGCTGGAACCATGCTCCCATCAGCAGGAAGGCGAGGATCCAGCCGATCGGGGAGCTGACGGTGACGGCGGCCCACGTCACCACGATCGGATAGGCGACCACGATGGCGACCAACCCGGCGTTGCGGAGGTCGGGGATCTGACGCAGTTCGTCACGGAACGCTCGGCGGGGACGACCGTCGGGGCGCAGTCGTTCGCTGCCGGCGAACGGCTCGAGCTCGTCGGGCGCCAGTCCGCCGGTGTAGGCCTCGACCAGCTGGTCGTGGGTGAGCGTGTCAGCCATGAACCAAGTATTACATACACCCATACGAGTGTCTATGCGGGTGTAATGCCTACTCCTGCCGTGCTCGCTGGCGGGCCGCGAGCCCGGCGATCACCACCTCGACATCGAAGGCGAACGACGAGTCGGAGTCGGCAGTGGCCACGGCGTCGATGGCCGACCGCATCTCGGGTGAGGTGGTGCCGCCGGCGACTGCCGCCGCCTGGCGAACGGGCCCGTCGACGCTGGCCCGCCCGAGCGGACCAGCCGTGCAGGCCACCCGCACCACCAGCCACATCGTGTACCCGGCCTCGGCCGGATCGAAACCGGCGCTGGTGAGCAGGTGCATGCCGTGTTCGGCGATCCGAAGGGCGGTGGGATCGAGGTTGGTGCGTACCGCCTCCAGCACTTCTTCGCCCACTGCTCCCAGCTCAGCCCGGATCTGCTCGGCCCAACGCCGCAGCCACTCCTGCCAGTCGTCGATCTCGAGCAGCGTGGGCTCGAGTCGGGTCATCACTTCGGCGGCGGCCAATCGCAGGATGTGGTCGCGCCCGTCGACGTGGGAATACAGCGCCGGGGTGCTCACCTGCAGGGCCTGGGCCACCTCGGCCAGTGAGAACGAGTCGAGGCCCAGCTCGAAGGCGGCACCGACGATGTCGGCCCGGTCGATGCGTGGGGGGCGCCCCCGTTTGGCGGGCGGCGGGTTGACGGACATTTCTGAACAGCTTAAGTTAATGCTCCACACTGCCGCAAGGAGCCCTTCATGACCGATGTTGTCGACGATGCACCGTTCGTCCTGCGGGGCGGCGACAGCTGGCGGGATCCCTTCGGGTCCTACGCCCGGTTGCGCAACGAGGCACCGGTGCACCGCGTGGTCCGGGCCGAACACGACGACTTCTGGGTCTTGTCGCGATTCGCCGACGTGTTCGACGCGGTCCGCGACACCGACACCTACTCCTCGGCCCAGGGCCTGACTCCCGACGCCGATGCCATGGCGATGTTCGAGGACGAGGCCGCGCCCATCGTCATGATGGATCCCCCCGACCACACCACCATGCGTCGCCTGGTCAGCCGGCCCATGACCCCGCGCCGGGTGGCCCTGTTCGAGGACGACGTGCGGGCCTTCGTCGACGACCGCCTCGACCGGGTGGCCGAATCCGGCGGTGGTGACATCGTCGACCTCCTCTTCAAGCCGCTCCCCAGCTTCGTGGTGGCCCACTACCTGGGTGTGCCGACCGAGGATCGGGTGCGATTCGACCAGTGGACCAACGCCATCGTCGCGGCCAACGCCTCAGGCGATTTCGGCGACGCCATGGACGCGGCCATGGAGCTGTTCGGGTACGCCAACGAACTCATCGAGCGACGCAAAGTCGAACCGGGCGACGATCTCGTGTCCGACCTGGTGGCGGTGGGTGAGGACGTGGCCTCACCGATGTGGATCGTCGGTTTCGTGTTCACCATGGTCACCGGAGGAAACGACACCACCACCGGTCTGCTCGGCGGTGCTGCCGAGTTGTTGACCGACAACCGGGATCAGCGCCAGATCCTCATCGACGACCCGACCATCACCCGACCGGCGGTCGACGAGTTCCTGCGGTTGACGTCGCCGGTGCAGAACCTGGCCCGTACCACCACTCGGCCGGTGGTGGTCGACGATGTCGAGATCCCGGCTGGGGTCAAGGTGTTGTTGTTGTACGCCGCGGCCAACCGCGACGAGCGTGAGTTCGGCCCCGACGCCGAGGCCCTCGATGTCGAACGCAACATCGCCCGCATGCTCAGTCTCGGCTACGGGCCTCATCACTGTCTGGGAGCGGCGGCCGCCCGTATGCAGGCCGGGGTCGCCCTCGAGCAGCTGCTGGCCCGATTCCCCGACTTCGAGGTCGATGCCATGGCCGGGCAGTTCGCTCCGGGGTCGTTCGTGCGTCGATATCAGTCGTTGCCGCTGCGCACCGGCTGAGTCAATCGTCGCACGTGCACTCGACGGTGGCCTCGAGGGCTTCCCACCGGAACTGCGTGGGTGCGCTGGCCACCCCACAGCCGGTGCACTGCAACACGTAGGTCTGCCCCTGGTTGACCAGTCGTACCGGATTCTCGCCCGTGGACAGCAGCTTCTTCGGCGTTCGCACCTTCTGGCGTTCGACTTCGGGCAGGAACGGCTTCTCGATCTCGACATAAGCGGGTTCTTCGGGCACCGGCATGGGTTCGGCCCACGCCTGGTGATGATGTTCGGTGACCTCGGCCCACGGCACGTAGCTCAGGGTGGCGTAGCGTTCGACTCGATCGAGGTCGCCCAGCACTTCGTCGGCGTTGGTGTCGGAGCCGAACGGGCCCACGAAGGTGGGGTCCACCACCTCGTCGGGCCCGGCGTAGCGCATGTAGTCGTCGAGCGCATCGAACTGGGATCGTTCGAACACCATGGCTGACTCGGCAATGGACTCGATCTCGTCCATGAAACCGTCGCGTTCGACCGAGGCCGTGGGGTCCTCGAGCGTGTCGCGGGCGAAGATGATCACGAACCGGGCTCCCCGTCCCGGTTGTTTGCGCCGCAGGATCCGCCCCATGCGCTGGATCATCTGACGGCGGGTGCGGCTGGCGCTCACGACGATGCCCAGGTTGGCGTCGGGTACGTCGATGCCCTCGTCGAGAACGCGGGGGGCGGCCACCGCATCGAGCTCGCCGTCGCGGAGCGAACCCAGGATGCGTTCACGGTCGGTGCGTCCGGTGTCGCCGGTGATGATCTCGATACCCACCACCGGGTCGAGACGGTTGATCGCATGGTTGGCCGCCCGCACCGTTTCGGTGAACAACAAGGTGCCGTCGGAATGGCGGATGGTGTTCTCGAAGGCGCCCAGCGACTCGTATTTGGCGCTGCTGGAGGCGACGATGTCGCGTCGTTTGCTGAACGCGTCGAGGTACTCGCTGGCCGCCCGACCGTTGGGCCCGCCGTCGTTGTCGGCCAGATGAGCCACCGCGGCGAGGAAGTCACCGAAGGGTTCGCGCGGCATTCCGGGAATCGCCTTCAGTACCTGACGAGCGCTGACCAGCGTGTTCTCGGTGGCGATGTACTCCTCGCGTTCCTCACGGCTGAGGGGAACAGCCAAGAAGGCCACCCGAGGTTGGGCACACACCCCGTCGGCGATGGCCTCGCGGAAGCCGTAGCGGTAGCAGACGCCTCCGAAGTACGGGAGCAGGACGGTCTCGACCGCATTGTCGGACCGTTCGAGTGTGGCCGTGAGACCCAGCCGTTCGTCGTAGGCCTTCAGCAGCGACTTGCGCAGCACCCCGCCGCCGAAACCGTGACACTCGTCGGCGATCAACATGCCGTCGCCCTCGTCGGGGGGAACCGGCCGGTACGTGGCGGCCGAGTGCCGGGTGGTGACCAGCACGTCGGAGTTCTCGACGCGGTCGCGATAGCTGTCGCCCAGGCGTCCGATGCGGGCCGCAGGGAAGGCCCGGGTGAGGCGGGTGTGCCACTGCTCCATGAGCACGCGGGAAGGCACCACCACCAGGACGAACCGGTCGCGGCGCAGGGCGTCGCCGATGGCGGCCAGGGCCAGGTCGGTCTTGCCCGAGCCGGTGACGGCCTCGACGACTCCCCGCCGCCCACAACGCAGCCAGCTGACGAGCGCGTCGAGCTGCCAGTGGTAGAGCGAGGTCAGCTGGTGTGGTTCGCTCAACCGGCTTCGGAGTGGGTGACTGCCTGTTCGCCCATCCACTCGCGCAGCGTGTTCTTCAGCTTGGTCTGCTGGATGAACAGGTCGTGCTCGGGATTCACCTCAGAAGCCGACTGCGGCGCCTTGAAGTAGAAGCTGAGCCAGTCCTGCACACCCGACGAGCCCGCTCGGGCGGCGAGGTCCATGAACAGGGCCAGGTCGAGCACGATCGGGGCAGCCAGGATGGAGTCCCGGCACAAGAAGTCGATCTTGATCTGCATCGGGTAGCCGAGCCACCCGAAGATGTCGATGTTGTCCCACCCCTCCTTCTCGTCACCGCGGGGTGGGTAGTAGTTGATGCGCACCACGTGGTCGAGGTTGCCGTACAGATCGGGGTACACGTCGGGCTGGAGGATGGTGTCGAGCACCCCGAGTTTGGAGACCTCTTTGGTCTTGAAGTTCTCCGGTGCGTCGAGCACCTCGCCGTCGCGGTTGCCCAAGATGTTGGTGGAGAACCAGCCACGCACGCCGAGCATGCGGGCCTTCAGGCCGGGTGAGAGCAGGGTCTTCATCAGCGTCTGGCCGGTCTTGAAGTCCTTGCCGGCCACCGGCACGTTGCGATCCCGGGAGAGTTCGATCATGCAGGGCAGGTCGACCGACAGGTTGGGGGCGCCGTTGGCGAAGGGAACGCCGGACATCAGTGCGGCGTAGGCGTAGATCTGGCTGGGCGAGATGTTGTCGTCGTTGTCGCGCAGCCCTTTCTCGAAGCTGGCCACAGTCTGGTGGACGGCACTTTCCTCTTGGTAGGCCTCGGTCGACCCGCACCACACCATCGACAGGCGGTCGCAGTTGTTCTCGGTCCGGAAGCGTTCGATGTCGTCGACGAGGGCTGCAGCCTGTTCGGCCTTGTCGGTCTCCTTCTTGACCCGGGTGCCGTCGAGGCGGGTCACCCACCGCTCGTCGAACACCGCCTCCATGGGGACCACACCCTCGAGCTCGCTCGAGATGGAGCTGATGTCCTGCTCCTTCAGTACGCCCGCGGTCTTGGCTGCCTCCATGGCATTGGGGGAGATGGGGTCCCAACCCCCGAACACCAGGTCGTCGAGACCGGCGAGGGGGACGAAGTCGCGGATCAGCGGGTTCCGACCCTCGTCGCGTCCCCCCAGGCGGATGTGGGCCAGTTGGCTGATGGAGCCGAAGGGCTGGGCCAGGCCCTGGCGGGCGGCGATGACGCCGGCAATGAAGGTGGACGCCACGGCACCCACACCGGGGGTGAGGATGCCCAGTTTGCCGGTGGCCGGGGCGATGTCGGAACGAGTCATGGGCTGATCATAGGAAGCTGCGCCCCGAAGTGGCGCCCCGACACCCCACCCCTTCCGAAATTGCTGTCCTGGCGCGCGCTGAGCGCGCGTGATCGCAGCAATTTCGGGGGATCAGGCCGGGGCCACCGTCCCGCCCTTGGGGAGCACCCACGAACTGGCGGTGGTCACCGGCGAATCGGGCACCATGGCGTCGTCCACCAGGCGGTAGTCGGCTCGCCAGCTGTCACGGGTCACCGTGTGTTTGACCCAGCCCCGTCGCTCGACCTCGGCGAAGCGAACGTGCGGATTGTTCCCGGTGATGAGGCTCACCACCGATGCCAACAGGCTGGAGCTGTCGCTCGAGATCGACGTGCCGACGAATTCCGCCCCCAACACCGGCGAGGTCGGATCGTCGTAGTCGGCGTGGATGTCGCTGACGAAACTCGAGTGGATGTCGCCGGTGAGCACCACCGTGTCGTTGGGGCGATGGGCGGCCAGGGTGTCGAGCACGCGCTGGCGGGCGGCCGGATAGCCGTCCCACTGATCGAGGTTGTACAGCCCCGGGTTTCCCGGGACGAACGCGAACTGGGAGAACACGACCTGTTGGGCCAGCACCGCCCAGTGGGCGCGGGTGGTCGCCAACCGGCTGGTCAGCCACCGCTCCTGTTGCGTGCCGAGCACCTGGGTGGCGGGGTCGAAGGCGGCATCGCAGCGGCCGCCGATGTCGTTCTCGCCACACGTCTGATCGGTGCGGAACTGGCGGGTATCGAGCACGAACATGTCGGCCAGTCGCCCCCAGCGGATGCGGCGATGGAGCCGGAGGTCGGGGCCCGTGGGAGCTGGCCCCCGCATGGGCATGTTCTCCCAGTAGGCCCGGTAGGCGGCGGCCCGTCGTGCGGTGAACGCGGCCAGGTCCGGGGTACTGCTGCCCACTTCGGGCACCAGCCCGGTGTAGTTGTTCTCCACCTCGTGGTCGTCCCAGGTGAACAACCAGGGAGCGGCCGCGTGGGCCGCCTGGAGGGAAGGGTCGCTCTTGTACAGGCCATATCGATTGCGGTACTGGTCGAGCGTGATCGACTCGGGGAGCGGGTCGCTGCGCACCCCACCGCCGCCGGTTTCGTAGATGTAGTCGCCGGTGTGCACCACCATGTCCGGCTGATCATCGACCAGGTCGTCATAGGCGGTGTAGTACCCGCTGCTGTAGCGCTGACACGACACCAGGCCGAACGTGAGCTCGGCGTTTCGCTGGTGCCATCCCGGCGCGGTGCGAGTGCGACCGATGGGTGAGAGGTGGCGGCCGACCCGGAACCGGTAGAAGTACTCGCGGTCGGGGCGCAGTCCGCGAACATCGACGTGTACCGAGTGACCGACGGCCGGGCTGGTGCGCACCGAACCGCGCCTCACGATCCGCCGCATACGTGGATCGTGGGCGATCTCCCAGCGGACCCGGTGGGCTCGGTCGGGCATCCCACTGCCGTCGACGGTGGGGTCGGGCGCCAGGCGGGTCCACAACACGACGGCGCGCGGCAGCGGGTCACCCGACGCCACGCCGAGGGTGAACGGGTAGTGCGGCAGCCGTGTCGGTGGCCGGGGTGCGGCGGTTGCCGTGTCGACCAGCGACGGTGCCACCACGACGGCCCCGGCCGCCGCGGCCATGAACCGGCGTCGACTGACACCCGTCTCGGTGGTCTCCGCGGTGTCGGCTCTGTCGTCGGCCATGTGGGAACCCCCTTCTCCCGGACACTCGACGGTAGAAGATGGGCCGTGTTCTGGCGAAATTGCTGCGATCACGCGCGCTCAGCGCGCGCCATCGCAGCAATTTCGGGCGGTGGGGCTCAGAGGGAGGAGAGGTCGACCAGTTCGCAGCTGGTGGTGGGTCGGGACTCGGGTTCGACGAAGCGCAGTCCCATCACCCCATGGTCGCGGCCGCCGCTGTTGACCCAGTTCGCCACACCCGGGTCCTGGTGTGACACCACCAGCCGCACCCGCCCGTCGACCACCTCGGCGGCTTCGGAGCTTAGGTATCCGGCGCCGGTGGCGTAGTTGGCCAGGTTCTCCATCCAGTGGTTGCAGAGCTGGAAGTTCCACTGCCGGCACGTTGGTACATCGAACTCGACGACCAGCGCCTTGTCGGGCGCGACCCGCCAGTACCCGAACTCGAAGTGGCGATCGTCGGGCGACCCGCCGATGCGCCGGTAGTGGTCGTCGGTGAGGGCCAATCGGTTCTCGATGGCCAACAGGTCGGCCGTCCACAACGCGTAGTCGGCCTCGATACCCAGGATGAGCTGGGCCGCGTTGGCGAGTCGCACCGACATGTCGGCCGGCGTTGGTGGCTCCTGGCCGTCGGTCTCGTCGAGGCACTCGATGGACAGGCGGGGTTTCGATTCGGTGGAACGGTCGGTGTAGACGATCCGCATCATGAGCTCGCGGGTGCCCGGGGCCATGGGCATCCAGTTGCCGGGCTGTTCGTCGACCGCCATCACGAAGTCGACGTTGCCATCGGCATCGGTGTACTCGTCGAGCACTGCCGTGAACGGTGTGACGGCGGAGTTGGGGTTGAACTCCTCGAGCATGTCGGGGCCGGCCAGCCCGATCGGTTTGGCGCCGACGTCATCGGGTACCGGCGGTGTCCAGGCCGACATGTGGACATACCGCACAGATCCACGTTCGCCGGTGATGTGGTAGCGGTACCGCCCGTCGACGGGCTGCACCACATGGTCCTGATCGGGAGACTGCACACCGATACCGCCGCTCATCGGCGGGGGGATGATGTTGATCGGTTGTTTCACCGTGGGGGTGGTGCGTTCGATGCAGCGGAACGTGCTCATCAACAGCATCCGGGTGAGGTACCGGAACCCCTCGGACCGGTCGACGTCGTTGCCGTCGGGTGAGTGGGCGATCACGGAGTTGCCCGCTGCCTTCAACGTGTCGCAGAAGTCGGCCCACGCCTCACCACTGTGCAGGCGGGCAGCGCGGGCTTCGTCGATGGTGCTCATGGCGACCTCCAGAGTCGAACAGCTTCGCTGCCGATGTCCTATCACACCGACTAAGTGCCGTCACTTTGTTCCTGGCCTGGCGGCCGAGTAGCGTCCAGTCGAGCAGGACCATGAGTGAATCGCGATCAGCCTCCGGCGAAGCAACCCGCCAAGCGTTGATCCGCGCCGCCGAACAACTCTTCGCCGCCCAGGGGGTCGACGGCACCACCATTGCCGCCATCACGGTGGCCGCAGGCCAGCGCAACAACTACGCGGTCGGGTGGCACTTCGGCGGAAAGGCCGAGCTCGTCGGTGCGGTGCTCCAGAAACACCAGCAGCGGATCGACCGGGTCCGGTGCATCGTGCTCGATGCCATCGAAGCCGCCGGGTCGCCCGACATCCGGGCCGTGGCCCATGGATTCGTGGCACCACTGGCCGATCGGCTGTCCGACCCGGACGGCGGCGCCGACTACCTGCGCATCCAGGCCGAACTGCTGGGCCGTCGCGGGCCCGAGACCGATTTCGTCGGGCCGGGCACCCGCCGTTTGCTGGCGATGTCCGACCAGGTGATCGCCCGGGGTGAACCCGAGGCTCTGGCCGACATGCAGGCCCTGATCGTGGGCCTGGTGTTCCACGGGCTGGCTGATTTCGCGGCCCGGCGCCCCGACGCCGACGCCGCCGCCCGGGCCTCGTTCGAACGGCTCCTGGTCGACACGGTCACCCAGGTCATGGAGGGCCACAATCAACGATCTCGAGGCCGCACTGGCGACCAGCCGTGGTGATAAGTAGAGTCACTTACTCCGGGGAGAGGGGCAACGGATGAGACGTCGAGCACCGATCATTGCCATCCTCATGGCGCTGGTCTTGTGGGGATGTACCAGCACCGAAGACCCCGCCGAAACGGGGGCGGGCAGCACCGAACAGCCGGCCGGGTCCACACCGACGACGGTGGTTCCCACCGACTCGTCCGCCAGCACGGCTGCCGGCGACGACGGTGGTGCACCGGTGCCCACCGAAGTGGGGCGGGGGGTCACCGACGACACCATCAAGGTAGGAGTGAGCATCCTCGATCTCAGCTCGATCGGTCGCGACAACGGCGACGTCGAGGCCAAGTGGCAGGTGGCCATCGACGCCGTCAACGAGGCCGGGGGTGTCCACGGACGCCAGCTCGAGATGGTGAGCGGTAGCTACAACCCCACGGCGGACACCGAAGCCGAAGAGGTGTGCCTGGTGCTCAGCGGCGACGAAGAGGTGTTCGTGGTGCTCGGCCCGCAGATCTTCGACCAGGCCCTCTGCTACACCGAACGCAACAACACCGCCGTCATCTCGTCCCAGCCCATCAGCCGGGAGCAGCTCGACCGATCGGAAGCGCCACTGTTCAGCCTGCCCGCGCTGCCCGAGCGAACGGTCACCCAGGGCATCGAAGCCATGGCCGCCGTCGGCACCTTCGACAACACCCGAGTGGCCGTCCATGCCACGTCCGAAGGGGCGGCCGACGTAGAGCTGGCCCTCGCAGCGCTGGCTTCGGTCGGGGCCGACGTCGCTGTCGACACCGTCATGGCCAGCGCTCGCGACGACCGCTCGGCCACCGAAGCGGAGATGGCGGTCATCTCGCAACGGTGGGCAGCCGACGATGTCGGGGTGGTGGTCACCGTGGGCGACGGCGGGCACCTCACCGCGGCCCTGGCCATCGGTCAGAACAACGTCGACGCCACCCTGGCCATGACCCAGCCCGACATCGATCCTGCGTTGTTCACCGAGTTCGGCGCCGACATCGCGGCGCTGGAGGGAGCCGTCGGGGTTCAGCCGCCCACCTTCGAAGAGCTCTACGAGCAGGACCGGGCCGGAGTGGTCGAGTGTGTGACTCGCTTCGAAGAGGCCAGTGGTGAAGTGGTCAACCTCACGGCTGAAGCCGGTGAGACGGCGAACCTGGTCACCACCGTGTGGGCCTGCCAGGTTGTCGAGCTGTTCGTGTTGATGGCCGAGGCGGCAGGACCGGCGCTCAACTACGAGTCACTGGTCGCGGCCACCAATGGCCTCGGCCAGTTGTCGCTGACCGCCATCGAAGAGGGTTCGCTGAGCCCCGAGAAACCCGACGTGAGTGATGTTCCTCCGGCGGTGGTGGTCTATGCCTCCAGCAGCAATTCGTTCGTGCCCGCCTGACCCCACAGGAGACCATTCCCATGGCCGCCGACCGCCCCAACATCCTTCTTGTCGTATCCGACGAGGAACGTCGCAACGACTGGCTCGACGGCCACGTCGACTTGCCCGCCCACAACCGGTTGCGGGCCGACGGCATGACCTTCGACCGCTACTACACCCACTCGTCGCCGTGTTCGCCGTCGCGGGCCAGCCTGTTCACGGGCAGCTACCTGGCCCAGCACGGTGTGGTCAACAACGTCAGCTTTCCCGCGCACGTGGCCCTCGATCCGACCATCCCCACTGTGGGCAGCATCCTGCGTGACGCCGGCTACGAGTCGACCTATTTCGGGAAGTGGCACCTGAGCCACTCCAAGACCCCCGACATGTCGGCCCACGGTTACGCCGGCTGGGAGGGGATCGACAGTCACTACACCGGGACGGCGTGGACCGGACGACACTTCGATCCGATCATCGCCGATCAGGCCATCCGGTGGCTCGAAGCCAATGCCGGGGCCGACGCCGACCCCTGGTGCATGACCGTGGCCCTGGTGAACCCCCACGACATCATGTGGTACCCGATCGACCAGCCGTCGTATCAGGCCGACCACCCCGAGGACGCCCGGGTCTTCGAGTTCATGCGCGACCTCATCCTGGGCGATCTGCACCCCGATCCGGTCGACGAGTCCTATCCCCGGCGATTCACCGA
Organism: Acidimicrobiales bacterium; assembly: GCA_051011595.1. GTDB lineage: Bacteria > Actinomycetota > Acidimicrobiia > Acidimicrobiales > SHLQ01 > JAOUEE01. The sequence goes on along the minus strand of JBPCTQ010000014.1, from coordinate 2,387 downwards.
GCTGCCGGCCAACTTCGACGACGACCTGCACACCAAACCCGAAGTGCAACGAGCCTGGCGTCAGGTCCGTAACCACGAACACATGGTGGGCACCATGGATCACGCCGACACCGACTCGTGGTTACGGCAGCTCGACTACTACGCCTACCTCCACGAGCCCCTCGACCAGAACCTGGGCCGCATCCTCGACACGCTCGATCAGGTCGGTGCGTACGACGACACGCTCATCATCTACACGAGCGACCACGGTGATGCATGCGGGTCCCACGGCCTGCGGGCCAAGCTCCCGTGTGTGTACGAGGAGGTCATGGGTGTGCCGCTCATCGTCAAACAACCGGGCAATCGCAACAGCGGTACCCGCACCGACTCGCTGGCCACCCATGTCGACCTGGCCGCAACCATGATCGCCCAAGGGGGTGTCGATCCGACGACCGTGCCCACGCTGCGGGGCCGCGACCTCACTCCCACCTTCGACGATCCGGCCCAGGCCGTTCGTGACTACGTGCTGTTCTCCCAGGACAGCGCCCAGTCCGATCTCATCCGCCACAGCCGGTATGCGGTTCGCGGGTTCTTCGACGGTGTCACCAAGTACGCCCGCTACTACGGCATCGGCGGAGGTATCGACCGGACCGGTCAACCGGCTGAGACGGGCAAGACCTTCGATGTCGATGCCGCCTTCGACGACCACGACCACGAGTGGTACCAGCTCGACGACGACCCCCATGAACTCGTCAACCTGGCTCACGACCGCACCCGACGGGGCCAGCTGCGAGGTCTGCACCACCGCCTGCTCGAGTACGAGGCGGCCGAGTTCGCCTGACTCAGCGGTCGTGCAGCGGTCCGGCCGGCAGCGACCCATCGATGTCGGTGAAGCCGTACACGTCGGCCAGCGTCCGAGAGGCGATGGCCTGACCCGACCAACGCGAGACCTCGTCGTCGGCGGCCAGTTGCACCACCGCTCGTCCGGTGAAGCGGGCCGATTCGGCGGCACCGATGTCGAGTGACGGGGGAAGGGCACCGTGTTCGAGGGCCAGGACGATACGTTCGGTCCGCACGAACCCGGGCCACAACGACACCACCGACACGCCGTGGCCCGCCAGCTCGTGGGCGGTGTCGGCGGTGATCCGGTCGAGTGCACACTTACCCACGCCGTAGGCCACGTGCCACGCGTACTCCTGGGCCCCCGACGACGAGATGTTGACGATCAGTCCCCGGCCGGCGGGCACCATCGTCTGGGCGGCGTACACGCTGGCCACGTAGGCCGAGCGCGTTCCCACGTCGATCATGTCGTCCCAGTTCGACAGCGGCAGCTCCCAGAACGGCCGCCGGCTGGTGAGCTCATCGCAGACGATGAAGGCATTGTTGACGAGGACGTCGACCCGACCATGGTCGGCGTGCACACGGTCGAAGAGGGCGGCGACGGCCGCGTCGTCACGGTGGTCGAGGGCGACGGCCACGGCCTCGCCGCCGGCGTCGGTGATCTCGCGTGCGGTGGCGGTCACCGTTCCCGGTAGGGGGTGATCGGCTTCGGTGGTGGAACGCCCGGTGAGGTACACCACGGCACCACTGGCCCCCAGCTCGAGTGCGCAGCCCTTGCCGACGCCTCGGCTGGCTCCGGTGACGATGGCCACTCGGCCGGCGAGGTCGTTCACGAGTGATCGGTGGCCGACAGCCAGGCTTCGAGGCGAGATCGATCGAAGTCGTCGACGAGGGTGATCTCGGTTCCCAGGACGGCGGCGGCCCAGTCGTCGGGGTGATGGCGAGGCCAGGTTCCCACCGGGTCGCAGGCCGGCCGACCACCGGCGGCGAACGCCGCCCACGCCGATCGCACCCGACGGCTCAAGCAGTCGGCCGCCGTGTTCGACTGGGCGCCGACGGTGTGGCGCCAGGTCGAGACGTCGAGGGTGCCGAAAGTGAAGGGCAGGTCGAAGGCGTGAGCGGCGCCCATCTCGGCTCCCTGCCAGTCGAAGCGATATCGCCAGACGTCGTATCCAGCCCGGCAGTGGGCGTCGGCCAACAAAGCAGCCGGCAGGTGCAGGTCGACGTCGGCAATGGCGGTGGCCAGGTCGTCACCCGCCGCGGCGCGGCCGGCGGCCACCACGTCGGGTGACGGTTCGTGGCCGGTCGCCGCCCTCAGCTTGGGGGTCAGGACCAGGTCGATCAAGGTGTCGGGGAGGGAGGGCACCTGGTCGCGGAAGAGCGCCATCTCGTCGCTGTTGGTGCCGATGACGAGCGGCACCGGGGCCAGGTCGCCGGCCCTGGCGGCCGCGAGGGGCGCGGCAGGTAACAGGTCGCCGTCGATAACCGGATGAAAGGGCATCTTGCCGACCCGATCGAGCACTCGGTCGGCCGTGCGAGTCTGCGCTTCGACGACGGCGTCGACTGGG
>JBPCTQ010000013.1:0-3798 GCA_051011595.1 Acidimicrobiales bacterium | reverse complement strand
CACCAGAGCCAAACGCTCGAGCCAGACCGGGAGTCGCTCCCTGCCACCCAGCACGACCGGGCCGGCCGCATTGAAGACGTAGGTGCCGCCCGCCAGGGCCAGCATCACCACCAGGGTCTCGCTCATGCCGGCCGCCTCCACAGCAACAGCACCACGGCCGCCGACGCCACGATGGGGACACCGGCGGGTGTGATGGGAGTCAGGACCAGAGCCACGACGGCGCCGGCCACAGCCAGCAGACGTTGGGTCGGGTCCGCCAGGCGGGGCCACAACAGCGCCAGAAAGACCGCCGGAATGGCGGCGTCGAGGCCGAGGGTCTCGACCACGTCACCCGACGACGACAACACGGCCACACCCAGCACGGTGCTCGCGTTCCACAAGACGAAGACGGCCAGCCCGGCGGCCAGGTAGCCGTACCGGCGCAGCGCCATGGTCTCCTGCGCCGTACCCACCGCTGTCGACTCGTCGATCATCAGCTGTGATGCACCCAGCCGGAACGGCAGCGACCCGCGCAGGGCCGGGGCCATGGCCACACCGAACGCCAGCGACCGCAGGTTCAACAACAAGCCGGCGGTGATGGCGGCCACGGCCGTGCCCCCGTCACCGAGCACACTCACTGCGGCGAACTGGGCGCTGCCGGCGAAGACCAGCACCGAGAAGCCCATCGCTTCGATGACCGACAGCCCCGCATCGGCGGCGGCGATGCCGAACGCCACGCCGAAGGGAGCGGCGGAAAGGGCGATGAACAACGCGTCGCGCCGGATACGGGCGCGCGTTGTCTGGTCGCCGTTGGCCGCGGTCACGCCGAGGAGTCTGGCCTCCGGGCTGCCTCGTGGTCGAGAAGGAATCGTTTGGTGTCGACCCCGCCGGCGAAGCCGGTGAGGCTGCCGTCGGCGCCGATGACTCGGTGGCACGGCACAACGATGGGGATCGGGTTCCGGCCGTTGGCCGCGCCGATGGCCCGCACCGCGGCCGGCCGGCCGATGACCGCCGCCTGCTCCGCGTAGGTTCTGGTCTCGCCGTACGGAATGGCCTGGAGGGCCATCCACGCTTGTTGCTGGAAGTCGGTTCCGGCCGGCGCCAGGGGTATGTCGAACTCGGTGCGGGTGCCGGCGAAGTACTCGGTGAGCTGTTCGGCAGCCGAATCGAGCACCGCATGTCCAGCCGATGGGCGCCGGTCCGGGAAGCCTCGGTCGGCGGGATCCTCGTCGGCCCAGAGCACGGCCACCAGATGGTCGGCCTCGGCCACCAGGCAGAGCTCACCGATGGGGGTGTCGACCCTTCGTTCGCTGACAACACTCATGGTTGATCCTCTCGATGCTCGAAGCTCGCGGGCCACACTCGGCGCCCTTCGTCCACTGACAACACTCATGTTCGATCCCCTCGATGCTCCAGACTCGCGGGCCGCACTCGCCGCCCCTGATTCACTGACAACACTCATGGCCGGTCCTGCCGGCTCTCGGCGAACCACAGATGGGCGGCCGCCAGCGACCGGTGCGGCCGCCAGTTCTCGCTGAGCTGTTCGAGCTCGGCAGTACTGATGTCGGTGCTGCGCCCGAGCAGTCTGGTGGCCGAGCGCTTGAGCCCCAGGTCGCTGGCCGGGAACGCGTCCGGGTGGCGATGGACCCGCGCGGCCAGAACATGGGCGGTCCACGGTCCGATACCGGGAAGGGCGCACCATTGATCCACGATGTGGTCGAGATCGGCCCGCAGCGACAGGTCCACCTCGCCATCGACGACGGCGGCAGCCACCGCTCGCACCGTCTCGGCCCGGCGGCCGGTGAGCCCCAGGCCGTCGAGGTCGGCGTCGGCGAGTGACTGCGGTGTCGGAAACACACCGGTCAGGGCCGGTTCACCGATGTCGACCTGCTGGCCACATCTCTGGGCCACCCGGCCGGTCACCGTGGAGGCCGCGGGCACACTGACCTGCTGGCCGATCACCACTCGGACGGCTGTCTCGAACCGATCCCACGCTCCGGGGAGGCGTATCCCCGGTTTGGATCGAACCACCGGACCGAGCACGGCGTCGGCTCGCAGGACGGCGACCGCCTCGGCCGGGTCCTCGTCGGTGGCGAACAGAGATCGAACCCGGCTCACCTCGTCGATCACACTGGCGAAGGTGGGCAGGTGGGCGGTGACCTCCAGATGGGCATCGGTGTCCGACGGCGCCACCTCGATCACACCCGGGTGTCCACACGACAAGATCGTGCGGCGGTACACACCGTCTCGCACCTCTTCCACGCCGGGGATGGCCCGGCTGGCCAGATACCCGATCAGCTCGGCCACCGGGAGTTCTCCCTGATACGGCACCCGTAGCCGCAACCCGCCATCGGTGCTCAACACGTCGCCTCGACGCCGGCGCTCGCGCAGGGCCGAGGGCGAGAAGGCGAACACCTCCTTCACCACCCGGTTCATCTGACGAACGCTCGAGAATCCCGACGCGAAGGCGATGTCGGACACCGACAGATCAGTCTCATCGAGTAACCGCCGGGCGAAGTGGGCCCGCCGGCTACGGGCCACGAAGTCGGGGCTGGCGCCGACATGATCGACGAACAGGCGACGGAGCTGACGACCCGAGTAGCCGACTCGAGCCGCCAGCTCGGCCTCGTCGTGATGATCGAGGTGGCCATCGCTGATGAGCACCAGCGCATGGGCCACAGCATCGGGCACCGCGGTCGCCCGCCCCGGAAGGCGGTCGGGGCGACAGCGCAGGCAGGGACGGAACCCGGCGGCCTCCGCGGCTACGCCGCTGTGGTACGGCTCGACGTGATCGGGTCGTGGACGGGCCACACAGTCGGCCCGGCAGTAGATGCCCGTGGTGGTGACCGCTTGGAGTTCGACGGTGGTCATGGGCTCATTCTGACGGCCGACAGTCGGTCTGGCTCGCCACATTCGGACACTAGTCCGATCGTGTCCGAATCCGACCACCTTCGCCGGGAACACCGGATGGCCCTTCGGTGTTGACCCACTCGATATCCTGACCCCGGTCCCATCGAGGAGCGTGAATGACCAACCACCGCATCGAAATCGCCTACTGCGTCCCTTGAGACTATTCGGGCCGCGCCGTGAGCGCGGCTTCTGACCTGCTCTCCAGCTACCAACACGTCATCGAGGACCTTCGCCTCGTCACCGGCGCCAAGGGCATCTTCGACGTCACCGTCGACGGCAAGCTGCTCTATTCCAAACACGACACCGGTCGTCACGCCGAACCCGGCGAGGTGCTCGACCTGTTCCGTACCGAGTACGCGGCCGACGTAGCGGTCTACGGCACCTGACGGCGATTCAGCCCACCGCGTCCTTCACCTGAGCCAGCTGATCGAGGTAGGGCAACAGCTCGTCGTCGCCCGCCGGGGGCAGCCCGAACACCACCCGATCGACACCACCGTCGCGTAGGCGCTCGAGAGCCGGCTGATCGGTGGGTGCGAAGTACATCGACACCTCGATGTCGGCCACGTCGCGGCCGGCCTTGTCGGCCTCCTCGGCCAGGATGGGCAGCTGGTCGAGGATGTCACCGCCTCGGCCGGCGAGGGGGATCCAGCCGTCGCCGTAACGAACCGCCCGCCGAGCACCACCCGGTGCCGCACCACCCACATGGATGGGAGGGTGCGGCTTCTGGGCGGGTTTGGGCCACTGGTTGATCGGGTCGAAGTCGACGTGTTCGCCGTGATACTCGGCGGCGGAGTCGGTCCAGATCGCCTTCATGGCCTCGATGCGTTCCCGCAGCAGCTTCCAGCGGCCGTCGAACTCGGTCCCGTGGTTGGCCATCTCCTCGGCGTTCCAGCCACCACCGACACCGAA
>JBPCTQ010000012.1:0-30719 GCA_051011595.1 Acidimicrobiales bacterium | reverse complement strand
ATCTCGGCTTCGAGGTCGGCCAGGGCCACATCGAGTCGGTGCCCGGATGACAACGATCGCACCAGGCGTTTGATGTCGGGTCGTTCGAGCAGCGACGGGCCTCCACGCGATCGGAAGGGAATCCCGACCTTGCGCAGTGCCTCCTCCATCAGGGCCAACTGGGCGTTGGTGCGTACGAGGACGGCCTGATCGGACCAGCGGCCGCCGGGGCCCCGGCCGTCGCGGATGGTTCGGGCCACGCCGCGGGCCTCGGCGGTGTCGGAAGGGTAGGTGTGGGTGACGGGTAACGGACCCGAGGCCCGGGTCGGCGTGAGCGCGTGGCCCCGGGTGAGCACGGCGTTGGCCACACCGAGTATCTGCGGTGAGCTCCGATAGTTGTGGTGGAGCTCCACCGTCTCGGCGCCGTCGAAGAGTTCGGTGAACGACTGGAGATACTCGGGGTCGGCGCCGTTCCACCCGTAGATGGCCTGACGCGGATCGCCCACCACCGTGAGATCGCTCTCGGGACCCAGCCACGCCTCCAGGAGCGCGAACTGCAGCGGGTTGACGTCCTGGAACTCGTCGACGAACAAGTGGCGGAAACGCCAGCGCTGGGCGTCGCCGTATTCGGTGTCCGAGAGCAGCTCGCGCCGACACAGGATGAGCATGTCGTCGAAGTCGATGAGACCGCGGCGCTGTTTGGTGTCTTCGTAGTCGCGGTAGTACTCGGCCACCTGCTCGGGGGCTCCGGACAGGGCCCGGCCCTGTCGTTGGCTCTCGTCGACGACCCGGCGTGGCCCGATACGGCGGGCCTTGGCCCATTCGATGTCGGACACCACGTCGATGGCCTGAACCGGTGCTCGACTGCCGATGACTCGGGCCACGAAGCCGACCTTGCGGTCGAGCAGCTCCGGTTCGGCCCTTCCCTGCTCGGTCCAACGGCTGCGCAGCGCGGCGTAGGCGATGCCGTGGAACGTGCCGGCCGCCACCGAGTCGCGCAGGCCGAGCTGACGCAACCGGGACGTGAGCTCGTGGGCCGCTTTACGGGTGAAGGTGAGGGCCAGTACCCGTCGCGGGTCGAATCGGTCGCTGTGAGCGCCGTAGGCGATACGCCGAGTGAGGACCCGGGTCTTGCCCGATCCGGCGCCGGCGATGATGCACAGGTAACGCTCTTGGCTCGACACCGCGGCGGCCTGCTGCGGATTGAGTCCCTCGAGCGCCTCCACCCGGTTGTGTCTACCAGCCGGGACCGACAACCATCGGACCGCGTGCGCCCACCCATCCACCCTTCTGGTAGTGCCCCGACAGTGTGGGGCTGACGCTGCACTACCAGAACCGATGGGAGGGGGCGGGGGGGCATCGTTGGTTCCCGGGACCGATCCCTGCCACGCTGGATCGATGTCCAGCCCAACGTCACGACCGGCCCCTGCGGTCTTCGAGTCGATGGTGGTGGGCGAAGCGGGTGCGTTCATGATGAGCCTTCCGTGGTTTTCGCTGGCTCCCCGAGGCCGGGGCGAGACGGTTCTGGTCCTCCCGGGTTTCGGCGCCAGCGACCGATCCACGGGGCCCCTGCGGGCGGTGCTGCGGGCGCTCGGTCATCGCCCGCACGGCTGGGGTGTGGGCACCAACGTCGGCCCCGCCGAACACGTGCTGCGCGGGCTGTTGCGTCGCTTCGACAAGCTGGTGGCCCCCGGCGATCCCATCCATCTGGTGGGCTGGAGCCTGGGCGGCATCTATGCCCGCTTCCTCGCCCAACACCGACCGGCCCAGGTTCGTCAAGTGGTCACGCTCGGTTCGCCGGTGCGGGCGCGGGCCCAAGACAGCACAGTGGCCCAACTGTTCCGGTTCCAGGCCCGACGATGGGGGTTCGACACCGTTCCCGACGGTGTGGAGAGCGGCGAGCTGCCGGTGCCGTCGGCGTCGGTCTACACCCGCACCGATGGGGTGGTGCCCTGGCGTGACTGTCTGCAGGTGCAGGCCCATCAAGCGCAGAACATCGAGGTGGTGGCCAGCCACATCGGATTGGGTGTGAACCCGGCGGTGCTGTATGCAGTCGCCGAGCGACTGGCACCCCGTACCCACTGGGAGCCCTTTCGTCCGCCGGCGCTGTTGGCGCCCTGGTACCCCAACCTCGACCTGGTGCACACCAACGGGGAGCACACACGATGGAACAACTGACCGGGCTCGACGCGGGATTCCTCAGCCTCGAGGGTGGCGGGATGCTCGGCCACGTGTCGGGGGTGGTGGTGGTCGATCCCAGTACCGCCGATCCGCCGCTCGACTTCGACAGATGGCACGACGAGATCGAGTCTCGGCTCCACCTGGTTCCACCGTTTCGCCAGCGCCTCGTCGAGGTACCCCTCGGGCTCGACTTCCCGTACTGGATCGAAGACCCCGACTTCGATCTGCAGTATCACCTCCGCCACATCGCCCTGCCGGCCCCCGGCGACCGCGAGATGTTGGCCGACCAAGTGGCCCGGATCCACTCCCGGCCCCTCGACCGCAGTCGGCCGTTGTGGGAGATGTACCTCATCGAAGGACTGGCCGACGGCCGGGCGGCGGTGATGACCAAGTTCCACCATGCCGCCATCGACGGCGTATCGGGGGCGGAGATCCTGGCTTCCCTCGTCGATCTCGAACCGAATCCCGGCCCACCGCCTCCTCCCATCAAACCGTGGCGCCCCGAACCCGAACCCGACCCCACCCGGCTGTTGGCCAAGGGGGCGTTGTCGCTGATGACCCAACCGGCTCGTGCCGTGCGGTTCGGTTACCGCACCGTTCGTGCCCTCCCGGGGCTGGGCGCCCTGGTGGGTCCCGGCCTCGCCACGGTGATGAAGTCGCCCAGCCGGGCGCCGGAGTTCCTGCGCCGACCCGAAGCCCTGGCCCCTCGCACGCCGTTCAACCACAGCATCGGTGGCCATCGACGCCTGGCGTTTGCCCAGGTGTCGCTCGACCAGGTGAAACAGGTCAAACAACAACACGGGGTGACCGTCAACGACGTGGTGATGGCCATGTCGGCCGGCGCCATACGCAGCTGGCTCGAGGAGTTTCACGCCCTCCCCGAGCGGTCACTGGTGGCCATGGTGCCGATCTCGGTCCGCACCGAGGACAATCGTCACGAGATCGGCAACCACGTCTCGTCGTTGGTGTGCACGCTTGCCACCGACGTCGACGACCCCGTCGAACGACTACATGCCATCCACGACGCCATGAGCGGCGTGAAGGAACAACACGACGCCCTGCCGGCCGACATCTTGTCCGACGCCAGCACCTTCGCCACCCCGGCCATCGCCGGTCTGGCCAACCGGCTGGTGGCCCGCACTCGACTAGCCGACCGGATCAACCCACTGTTCAACGTCGTGATATCCAACGTGCCCGGTCCTCCCATTCCTCTCTACACAGCCGGCGCCCGCATCGAGGCCGACTACCCGATCTCGGCCATCATCGACGGTGTCGGGCTCAACATCACGGTGATGAGCCTCGACGGACACCTCGACTTCGGTCTGGTGGCCTGTCGCGATCTCGTCGATGACCTCTGGTTCATGGCCGATGCCCTGCAGGATCAGCTCGACACCCTCGACGAGGCAGCGGCAGCCACCGCCTGACGTGCAACCACCCGATTGGAGCTCGTTCGAGCGATTGGTGGAGGACGCCCTCACCCTGTTGCCCACCGAACTGGGTGAGGCCATCGACAACGTGGCCATCGAGTTGGCCGATCAGCACCCGGAGGATCCCGATGTGTTGGGCCTGTACGAGGGGATTCCCCTCACCGAACGCGAAGAGTACGGCGGGATGGTCATGCCCGATCGCATCTGGATCTACCGACTGCCGTTGTCCCGGTTCTGTCACAACGACACCGAACTGGTCGAGGAGGTCCGGGTGACGGTGATCCACGAGTTGGCCCATCACTTCGGGATCGACGACGACCGCCTGCACGAGCTCGGTTGGGCCTGACGGTCGAAGGGAAAGGCCGCACCCAACCATGGTCCGCGTCTGATGGCGTCACCCAGGAGGGCCAGGGTCCTCGGGCCCTCTATGATCGCCGGCATGCCGTTTCCCCGTGAGCTGTTGTCAGCCGATGAAGAAGTTGTCCTCGATCTGCGGCCCCACTGGTGGCAGATCACACCCTCGGCGGTGGTGCTCGGTCTGGCGATCATCCTCGGGATCGCCGTGCTCTCGTGGGATCCCCACGAGAGTGTCAAGTGGATCGTCGGCCTCGGAATCCTGGCCGCGTTGATCTGGTTCGGCTCCAGTTATGCCACGTGGGTGAGCACCAGCTTCGTGGTCACCAACGAGCGGATCATCTCCCGTGGTGGGGTGATCGCCAAACGGGGAATCGAGATTCCGCTCGACCGGGTCAACACCGTGCACTTCAGCCAACGCCTGTTCGAGCGTGCCATCGGCGCCGGTGACATCACCGTCGAGTCGGCGTCCGAGAGTGGCCAACAGCATTTCCACAACGTGCGTAAACCCAATCACGTGCAGCAGGAGATCTACCGCATGATCGATCAGTTCGACGATCGTCGCATCACCCGCATCGGTGATGCGGTGGGCAGCGCCCAAGCGCCCGCCGAGGACTCCATCCCCGACCAGATCGAGAAGCTCGATCAACTGCGACGTCAGGGTGTGCTCACCGACGCCGAGTTCGACGCCAAGAAGGCCGAGTTGCTCGGCCGCATGTGACCATGGCGCAGGCCCTCAACGGCGCGGTCACCATCTGTTACGAAGAATTCGGTTCGGACGAGGATCCGTTGCTGGTCCTGATTCCGGGGTTGGGGTCGCAGATGCTGTTGTACCCCGAGGAGTTGTGCCTCGGTTTCGTCGATCGTGGTTTTCGGGTGGCGCGGATCGACAATCGCGACGTGGGGCACAGCAGTCGGGTTCCCGAGGGGTACTCGCTGGTCGACATGGCCGACGACGTGGTGAGTGTGCTCGACGAGTGCCAGATCGACATCGCCCACATCGCCGGCATGTCGATGGGCGGCATCATCGCCCAGACCGTCGCGGCGCAGCACCCCGCTCGTACCCGCACCCTGACCTCTATTGCCTCCACCACCGGCAATCCATCCCACCAGCAACCCTCGCCCGAGGTCATGGAAGCACTGCTCGAACCCACCGTCGACGGAACCATCGACGAGATCATCGAAGCCGACTTGGCCGCCCGGGCCCTGTGGGCCAGCCCCGAGTGGCACGACGTCGAAGCCACCCGCGACTACTTCCGCGCCTCCTATGAGCGGTCGGCCCCCGATGGGGCTGCCTACCAGCGCCAGCTCGACGCGGTCACGGCCGCCGGGAATCGCGACGATGAAGTGGCGTCCATCAACCGACCGTCGTTGGTCATCCACGGCACCGACGACACGCTGATCCCGCCGGCGGCTGGTGAACACACCGCGGCCACCATCGACGGAGCCGAGCTGGTTCTCATCGAAGGCATGGGCCACGATCTGCCCGTGCAGATGTGGGCCCAGCTGATCAGCTCCATCACCGGGCTCGCGTCCCGCGCTGTCTGACAACACCCATTCCCACGCTGAGGAGATTGCCATGGGCCCATTGGCCGGAGTGAAAGTCATCGAGATCGCCGGTATCGGCCCGGGCCCCTTCTGCGCCATGCTGCTGGCCGACATGGGTGCCGAAGTCATCCGTGTCGACCGGGCCGGCTCGGTGCGAGGTGGCGATCCGGCGGCGCCACCGGCCGACGTCATGAATCGAGGCCGACGGTCGGTCGGGATCGACCTCAAGTCCGAAGCAGGGGTCGAAGCCGTGCTCGATCTGGTGGCTGGGGCCGACGCGCTGCTCGAGGGTTTCCGACCGGGTGTGGCCGAACGGCTGGGTATCGGACCCGACGACTGTCTGGCCAAGAACCCGGCCCTGGTCTACGGCCGCATGACCGGTTGGGGCCAAGAGGGTCCGTATGCGCCGACGGCGGGACACGACATCAACTACATCGCCCTGTCGGGAGCGCTGAGCATGCTGGGTCGGCGGGGCGAGGCGCCGGTACCGCCGCTCAATCTGGTGGGCGACTTCGGTGGTGGCGGCCTGTTGTTGGCCTACGGCATGGTGTGTGCGCTGCTGGAGGCCCGCGGATCGGGGAAGGGCCAGGTGGTCGACACGGCCATGGTCGATGGTGCGGCCCTGCTCACCACGTTCATCTACGGGATGCGAGCCATGGGTCTCTGGGGCGATGAACGCGGCACCAACATGCTCGACACCGGTGCGCACTTCTACGACGTGTACCGCTGCGCCGACGGGGAGTACGTGTCGATCGGCTCGATCGAGCCCCAGTTCTACGCCGAACTGCTCGAGCTCACCGGGTTGGCTGATGCCGACTTGCCGGCACAGATGGACCGCAACGCATGGCCCGAGCTGAAGGAACGGCTGGCCGGCGTGTTCGGTACCAAGACACGGGCCGAGTGGTGCGAGATCATGGAGGGGAGCGACGTGTGTTTCGCCCCTGTCTTGGGGCCCGACGAGGCCGCCCAACACCCCCACAACGTCGAGCGGGGCACTTTCGTCGATGTCGCCGGAGTCGTGCAGCCCGGTCCCGCCCCCCGGTTCAGCCGCACCGAAGCCGAGATCCAACGACCCCCGTCCCACGCCGGTCAGCACACCGACGAGGTGCTGACCGACTGGGGATTCAGCGCTGATCGGATCGCCGCGCTGCGCGAGGCGGGTGCGGTCGCCTGATGGCCACCGCCGTCTTCTTCCACGCCCACCCCGACGACGAGGCGATCGCCACCGGCGGCACCATGGCGCTGGCTCACGAGGCGGGTCATCGCGTGGTGCTGGTGTTCGGCACGCGGGGTGAGTGTGGCGAACCGGTCGACGGCGTCCTCGGACCCGACGAGGAGCTCGGTGACCGTCGCGCCATCGAGTCCCAGGAGGCCGGCGAGATCCTCGGGGCTCATCGAGTGGCGTTCCTCGGCTACCGCGACTCGGGGATGATGGGGGAGGAAACCAACAACGACCCTCGCTGTTTCTGGGCGGCCGATTTCGACGAGGCCACCGACCGCCTGGCGGATCTGCTCCACGATGAAGGGGCCGATCTGTTGACGATCTACGACGATCACGGTGGCTACGGTCACCCCGATCACATCCAGGTGCATCGGGTGGGGCTTGCTGCCGCGGCACGGGCCGGCGTGAAACGGGTGTTCCAGTCCACCATGAATCGTGATGAGATCCGACGGGCCATCGCGGCTGCCGTCGAGGCCGGGATCGCCGACGACGAGATGGTCGAGCAAGCGGAGAATCTCGACGACAACGACGAACCGTTCGGGACACCCGAATCCGAGCTCACCCACGGTGTCGACGTGCGTTCGATGCTGTCCCGCAAACGGGACGCAATGCTCGCCCACGCCAGCCAGATCGGGCCCGACTCGTTCTTCATCGCCATGGATCCGACACAGTTCGACGGCGCTTTCGGCACCGAGTGGTACATCGAATACGGCGCCGACCGAACGGGCCCACCCTTCGGACACGACCTGTTCATCGACTTGTCGTGATCGTCGCCTCCACCTTGGGTGACCTCCACCAGTGGGGTGCGTGGTTCGTGGTGGTGGCCAACGCGATCGCCGGGGTCTGGGCGCTGGCCGCGCACTGGATCGAATGGCTGCGCGGCGCCGCCCTGTGGGTCTTCACCGCAGTTGCCCAGGGTTCGATCTTCGTGCAGGTGATCCTGGGTGTGGCCGCCATGACCACCGAGGACCTCGAGGTCGAGCAGTTCCACATGTTCTACGGCTTCATCGCACTGGTCACCGTTGGTCTCGTCTACAGCTATCGCCAGCAGCTGGCCCAATGGCGATACCTGCTCTACGGCGGCAGCGGACTGTTCCTCATGGGGCTGGCCATCCGGGCCATGACCCTCGATCCGGTGGTCTGACCATGTCGAGTTACCGCTTCCGCACCGTCGATGTGTTCACCGATCAGCGTTTCGGAGGTAATCCTCTGGCCGTGTTCCCCGATGCCGATGGACTGTCGAGCTCGGAGATGCAGGCCATCGCCAACGAGTTCAATCTGTCCGAGACCGTGTTCGTGCTGGCGCCCGACGATGCCGGCAACGACATCCGGTTGCGTATCTTCACGCCCCAATCGGAGATGCCCTTCGCAGGGCACCCCACGGTGGGTGGTGCGGTCGTCGCCGCCTGGGAGGGGCTGATCGACGGTTCGACCGGTCGTCTCGAAGAACCCGTCGGAGTGGTGGCGGTGGAGCTGCACCGCCGCGGGGCCGACGTCGGTGGGGCCACGCTGACTGCCGCCCAGCGGCCCGAACCCGGTGCCCGAACCGATGCGGCGGCCATGGCCCGAGTGCTCGGGCTGGATGCCTCCGCCGTGTCAGCGGGTGAGGTGTGGAGCTGTGGGCTGCCGTTCGTCGTCGTCGAGGTCGACGGCATCGAGCAGTTGGGCGCCATCTCCGTCGATCCCCAGGCCATGGCGGCCGAGCTGGCCCACTGCGAGGCCCAGGACGTCTACGCCGTTGCCCGCACCGACGGTGGTGTGCGGGCCCGCATGTTCGCTCCCTTCGACGGCATTCCCGAGGATCCGGCCACCGGTTCGGCTGCGTGTGCGTTCGCCGGATGGTGGGCTGCACACACCCAGCCGGCCGACGGCCGGCACCAGGTGTTGATTCGTCAGGGCGTGGAGATGGGTCGCACCAGCGAGCTGCGCCTGGGTCTGGAGATTGACGGTCAGGCCGTCTCCACAGTGACGGTGGGTGGCGACGTGGTCGCCGTGTCGAGCGGGGAGCTCACGATCTGAACGAGGCGTGCGCCTCGATCAGATGTTGACCACCGGGCAGGTGGTGGTTCGGGTAATACCCTCGATCATCTGCACCTTGCTGACCACCAGCCGACCCAGCTCGTCGACATCGGCCGCCTCGGTGTGGGCGATGATGTCGTAGGGACTGGTCAACACGTCGGCCGATACCACGCCGCTGATGTCGCGGATCTGGGCCGCGACGTCGGACGCTCGGCCCACTTCGGTCTGGATGAGGATGTAGGCGCTGATCGGCACGCGGTTTCCTTGTTCGGCGATGGGGAACCCAATCGTACGACTGCTCCCTGGTCTCGGACAACGGCGAACCGGACCCATCGGAGGTACCGTCCACCGATGTGACCGAGACCGGGACGACCACTACCTTTTCTCCGCCTATGCATCGAAACGCGGTGGCATTCCTGCTGGGTCTGATCTGCGTGGCCGTGCTGATCGTGGTGGTGATCACCACCGAGCAGCGGCCCCTCGTGGTGGCTCTCGAAGCGGTGGTTGTGGGGTTGTTGACGTATGCCCTCACCTTCGCCATCCGCCCCCGGCCAGACGACGGGGACCCGGTACCACCGGTCGAAATGTTCGACTGACGTCACCGTTATCTCGCGAGCAGGGTCTCAGGCGACGGTTCCCTGCACCCGGAAGGGCGGCGATGTTGGCCGAGGACCGGGTGCCACCGGTCGAGATGCTCGACTGACGTCACCGTTACCTGGCGAGTGGGTGGCTCAGGCGACGGTTCCCTGGTCCCGGAGGGCGGCGATGTCGGCCGGGGACCGTCCCATGGCGGCCAGGACTTCGTCGGTGTGTTGTCCCAGCGCGGGAGCAGTGCCCCGCGGTTCCCATGGGGTACCACCGAAATCGGCAGGGGAGGCGACCATGGTGGTGGACGAGGACCCGTCGGGGACCTCGATGAGCGCACCCGATGCCCGGACCTGCTCGTCGGCCAACAAGTCGTCGATCGAGTTGACCGGCGCCCAGAACAGGTCGGGTTCGGTTGCGAAGATCTCGGCCCATTCGTCGAGTGGGCGGGTGGCGAAGATCTCGTCGAGCAGCGCGATCAACGCGGTGCTGTTCTCGGCCCGGCCCCGAGCGGTGGCGAACCGCTCGTCGTCGAGCCACTCCTCGCGCCCCACCGCACGGGCCAAAGGGGGCCAGTGGCGGTCACCCTCGAGCCCCACGATCCAGAAACGACGGTCGTCGCCGGCCAGGTAGTTGTTGACCGACGGGTTGCCGATGCTGTCGCGCTGGCCGACGGCCAAGGTGAGGCCCCACAACAGGCTGATGTTGATGTCGAACCCGATCGTGTACATGCCTTGACGCAGCAGGGACGTCGACACCAACTGGCCCTCGCCGGTCTTCTCCCGGGCGAACAGGGCAGCCGAGATGGCGCCGGCGGCGGCCAGGCCGGTGGAGTGGTCGCCCATGCCGCCCCGCTGGAAAGGTGGGTCGGTGTCGGGCGGTGTGAGCATGGCGGCGATACCCGAACGAGCCCAGAACGCGGCGATGTCGTAGGCGGCCCGGTCCGCATCGGGGCCGTCCCGGCCATAGCCGGTGATGTGGCCATAGACGAGTCGCGGGAATCGTTGCGCCACCGAGTCGTAGTCGAGCCCGAGGCGTTGGAGGGCGCCGAGGCGGAGGTTGGTGACGAACACATCGGCCTCGGCCAGCAGCTCGTCCATGAGGGCCTGCCCGTCGCTCGACGTGAGGTCGATCACGACGCTGCGTTTGGCCCGGTTGTCCAGCTCGAACGGGGGATTGGTGGGCATGTCACCGCCGAGCATGCGTTGGAAGGTGCGGCTGGGGTCGCCGGCGGCCGGTTCGACCTTGACGACGTCGGCCCCCCAGTCGGCCAGAATGCCCCCCGCCGCAGGGCCGGCGACCCAGACGCCCAGCTCGACTACCCGTACTCCGTCCATCGGTCCGTTCATGCCGCCTGCCTAGCAGAATCGATGGCACGGACCGGGCCGACCATGTGAGTGCGGTACGGACCGGTGTCAGGCCGGGGAGAACATCTCCCGCTCCATCCGAGCCTCGAAGTCGACGGCCCGCATCGGCGGCTCGAAGAGATATCCCTGCATGCAGGTGACACCCAACTCGTGCAGGATGTCGTACTGGGCGCGGGTCTCGACCCCCTCGGCGATGAGGCCGAGATCCACCGCTTGGGCCATCGACACGATGGCGGCGATGATCGAGTGGTTCACGGTTTCGTGTCGGAGCCCGTCGATGAACGCCCGGTCGATCTTCAGGTAGTCGACCATGTCGAGACGTTCGATCCAGCTCAGCGACGTCTGGCCGGTTCCGAAATCGTCGATGGCCAACTTGATACCCGCCGCCGAGAGGTGACGGAACAGGTCCAGCGAACGATCCAGCTGGCTGACCACCACGTCTTCGCTGATCTCGAGGGTGAGCCGCTCCGGTTCGAGCTCGTATTCGGTCAGTAGCTGGTCGATCTGCTCGGCAAACGTCGAGTCCATGAGCTGGCGTTCCGACACGTTGACGGTGGTGGAGATGTCGAGGTCGGGCCAGTACGCAGCCGACCAGATGCGGGTCTGGCTGACCGTCTCCTTCAGTACCAGCTCGCCCAGTGAAGCCATCAGTCCGGCGTCGGCGGCGGCGTCGAGGAAGTCCTCGGGGGCCACCCAGCCCCTCCCGGCCCGGTTCCATCGAACCAGGGCCTCGATGGCCACCAGCCCGTGCCGGGTCGTGTCGATGATCGGCTGGTAGAACACGTGCAGGTCACTGTCCTCGATCGCTCCCCGCAGCCGCTCGCCGGTGTCGACCAGGGTTCGAGCCTCGCTGCGTTGTTGGTCGTCGAAGATCGCGAAGCCGATGCGATTCTCCCGAGCACGCTCCATCGCCGCCCTCGCCTCACCGAGCAGCACGTCGGGTGTGGTGGGCGCCGACGCGTCGGTGTGGCTGATGCCGATGCTCGGTGTGATGAGCACGTCGCCGGAGTCGAGGGCGACCGGCTCGGTGAACTCTTGGAGGATCTGGCGGGCGATCTGGGGCAGCGTGCCCGGGTTGTCGAGCCCGCCGCTGAGCACCACGAACTCGTCACCGGCGACACGAGAGACCGAGTCGGACCCGCGTATGGCCCGCTTGAACCGCTGGGCCGCCTCTTGGATCAACAGATCGCCCGCCTCGCGGCCGATCGACTCGTTGATGATCCGGAAGCGGTCGAGGTCACAGAAGAGCACTCCCAGCGCCTTGTGGGTGCGGCGGGAGTCGCTGATGGCCTCGTCGAGCAACACGTCGAGACCGGCCCGATTGGGGAGATCGGTGAGGTCGTCGTGGTGCAGTCGGCGGCGGCTGTCGTCACGAGCGGCCGAGGAGGGCACCAGGGCCCGCGTGGCCACGGCACAGAGCCCACTCACGATGATGCCGGTGAGGGCGACGATCTCGCCGGTGTGTTCGACGTCGGGGTGGATTCGCGGCGCAACGACGAAGGCGATGACGGTGGCCACCAAACCCGCACCCATGATGATCCACGGTGAGCGGACGAGGCGATCACTGGCCTGGTCTGAGGCCCGACGGCCCGACGAATCCACTGCGGCTGCTCCTCGGTTCGAATTGGCTTGCCGACCACCTCAATCGGCGGTTGAGCGGTCGCGATTGACCAAATCGATCGCCTCTGATCGAACTGCACCGGATCCCGTGTCGACGACGCGACCTGAGCTAGCTTCGCGCCGGCATGGTCCCGGGAACCGAGGTCGCAATGCAGCGCGAGATGCCGTGGCAGGCCCGCGCCGTGCTCGTGGTGGGGCTCATCTATCTGTTCCTGGTGGGGGTCTCGTCTCTCGAGGCCGGCATAAAGACCATGGGTGCCGACACCCAGGAGCAGTTGTTCGCCAACGTCAACAACCCGCTGGCCGGGCTGTTCGTCGGCATCCTGGGCACGGTGCTGGTGCAGTCGTCGTCGGCCAGTACATCGGTGATCGTCGGATTGGTGGCGTCGGGCGCGTTGGGAGTGGACCAGGCCGTGCCCATGATCATGGGCGCCAACATCGGTACGACGGTCACCAACACGCTGGTGTCGCTGGGCAACCTCCGTCAGTCGGCGGAGTTCCAGCGGGCCTTCGCGGCCGCCACCGTCCACGACTTCTTCAACCTGATGGCTGTCGCCCTGTTGTTGCCCATCGAGTTGGCCACCGGCGTTTTGTCGTCGACGGCCGAATGGATCAGTGAGCAGCTGGTCGGCTCGGCCGGTACCGAGTGGAAGAGCCCGGTGAAGGCCTGGGTCAAGGAGCCCGTCGGCTGGCTCACCGACTTCTGGGACTGGGTCGGCGCTTCGGGCAACACCCTCGGCGTGCTGCTGGTGATCAGCGGGCTGCTCATCGTGGTGGGCGCCCTGACCCTGATCACCAAGAACATGAAGAAGTTGGTGGCTGATCGGGTCGAGCGATCACTCAACGCTGCGCTCGGACGGGGCGGCGGCGCGGTGGCCATGGCGCTCGGTGTGATCATCACGATCGCGGTCCAGTCCTCGAGCATCACCACATCGATCCTCGTGCCGCTGGCCGGCGCGGGCGTGATCACCCTCAGGAATGCCTATCCGGTGACCCTCGGGGCCAACATGGGCACCACGATCACCGCCTTGCTGGCCGCGTTGGCCGCCAGTAGTCCCGAGGCGCTCACCGTTGGTCTGGTACACACGGTTTTCAACGTGAGTGGCATCTTGCTCCTCTACACCCTTCCCTGGATCCGCGATCTGCCCATCCGAGGAGCTGAGACCTTGGCTGGCTTCGCGGCCCGTCATCGAGTGGGCGCGGTGGTCTATGTCATCGGCGTGTTCGTGGTCGTCCCGGTCGTCGGCCTGGCCATTCTGAACTAGAAGGAGCATGTCATGGTGATGGAGTTCTTCCGAAGAGGAGGGGAGTCCGGTCTCGACCAGGTCGAGAGCCGGATCCTGTCGATGCTCGGCGACGCTCGTCATTCCTTCGACCTGGCCACCAACACCATCTTGACCGGCGGCGACCCGGTACCGATCGGCAACGACATCCGCGAGACCGACGACCGCATCAACACTGCCGAGCAGGAGCTGCGGTCGGAGTTGGTGGTGCACGTGTCGGTGCAGGGCGCGGCCGACATCGGCACCGTGTTGGCCTACACCCTGCTCATCAAGAAGATCGAGCGCATCGGTGACCAGGCCAAGAACATCCTCGACCTGGCCTTCGAGGACGTCTCCTTCGCAGGGGCCGACGACGTCGATGAGATGTTCGAGCACTGCCGCACCATCTCGGCCCTGTTCGGCGAAGCCATCGAGTTGTTGGGCTCCCCAGATGACGAACAGGTCGAGGACTACCTCAACCGGGTGCACGAGCTCCGACACGACTTCGAGGCCAGGCTGCGGACGTTCATGCACTCTTCCGAACCGGCGCAGTACGCGGTCCCCCGGGCCATCTTCTTTCGTTACCTCAAGCGCATCGTGGCCAATCTGGCCGGCATTCTCACCAGCGCCACCGAGCCCTTGCAGCATCAGGACTACCTCGACGACGGCGCCACCGACATCGTCGACGACTGAGCCGAGCCGATGGGTCGCCGACGTGGGGCCCGGCGTCAGCTCGACAGTTTGTAGCCCACACCCCGCACGGTGACGATGCGGCGGGGCTGGGCGGGGTCGGCCTCGACCTTGGCCCGTAGCCGCTTGATGTGCACGTCGAGGGTCTTGGTGTCGCCGAGGTAGTCGTACCCCCACACGTGGTTGATGAGGTCCTGACGAGACACGACGTGGTCGACGTTGTCCATGAGCTCGGCCAAGAGCTGGAATTCCTTGAGAGGGAGATCGATGAGTGCGCCCGTGAGGGTGACCTCGTGACGCTCTCGGTCGAGTTGGAGGTCGCCGACCTGCAGCTCGGCCGGGTGAGCCCGGACATTGGGCACCGCATCGGCCCGCCGCAGCACCGAACGCATTCGAGCAACCAGCTCACGGACTCGATAGGGCTTGGACACGTAGTCGTCGGCTCCCACTTCGAGGCCGACCACCGCGTCGATCTCCTCGCTTCTGGCCGACACCATGATGACCGGGGTGTCATCGATGGCCCGGATCTCGCGGCACACGTCGACACCGGACATACGGGGCAACATGACGTCGAGCAAGACGATGTCGGGATGGATGGCCCGGAAGTACTCGAGCGCCTGCTCGCCGTCCTCGGCCAGGTGGACCAGGAACCCCTCTCGCTTCAGCGAGTGGCGCAGCGCCTCTCGAAACGACGGCTCGTCGTCGACCACGAGAACGGTGATGGGTTCAGCCATCGCTCGAGGCGCTCAGAGGAAGCTGCAGGGTGAAGGTTGAACCCTCGGCCGGTTTGGAGTCGACGAAGATCCGACCGCCGTGGTTGTCGGCGACGTGGCGGACGATGGCCAGACCGAGACCGGTGCCGCCGGTCTCGCGGCTACGGGCCCGATCGACCCGATAGAAACGTTCGAACACCCGCTCGAGGTCGGCGCGGGGGATGCCCACCCCGTGATCCTTGACGGAGATCTCGACGTGATCACCCACACGACCGGCCTCGATGATCACCTGATTGCCGGACTCGCTGTAGCGCACGGCGTTGTCGATGAGGTTGACGAGGGCGCGCACCAGCTGACCGGCGTCGCCGGGGACGGTTTCGTGGCTGGGAATCCCCACCAACGCGATCTCGATGCCCAGCCCCTCGGCCAGGCCCCGTACGGTGTCGGTGGCTTGGCCGACGACGTCGTCTACGGTCACATCGGTGTGCTCGGGGCGCCCGAGCTCTTCGAGTCGAGTCAGCTCGAGCAGGTCGTCGATGATGAGCTCGACCCGGCTGGTCTCCCGTCGGAGGTGCGCCACCAGGCGGGCACGATCATCGTCGTTGTCGGCGTCGGCGATCGTTTCGGCCAACAACACGATGGCCCCGATCGGTGTCTTCAGCTCGTGGCTCACGTTGGCGACGAAGTCTCGTCGGATGGCGTCGATACGGCGGTCCTCGGCCTCGGACTCGATGACGGCCAGTCCACGGCTGGGGACGGGAATCGATCCGTCAACGGCCACCCGGTCGCGGCGGGCCTGGGCCCGGACGGCGGCCTCCTCGCCTGGCCTGGTGCCGTCGACCACATAGATGATGTGTTCACCGATGTTCTCGGCGTGATCACCGATGCGCTCGTAAAAGCGCCCGATGAGCGCCAACTGGAGGCTCTGCTGGGGAACCAGGTCACCCTGGCGGGCGTTCTGGATCACGGTCTGGATGTACTGCACGTGCAGGTCGTCGAGCACGTCGTCGAGCTCGTCGATGGTGGCCGCCAGTTGCGCGTCGCGGGCTTGGAGCGCTTCGCCGGCCCGGTGGAAGAGCTGTTGGGCCTGCTGGGACATCAACAAGATGAGCTCGCGCACCCGTTCGTCGGGCTGAGCCCCTTGCAGACGGCCGACCGCCTTGGCGATGTTGGTGGTGAGATCGGCGCTGCGTTCGATGTCGCTGTTCATGTGCATGGCCGCGACGATGAAGCGCAGGTCGGTGGCCACCGGCTGTTCGCGCAGCAGGGTCGCGATGCACAAATCCTCGACTTCGAGGCTCTGGAGGTCGACCTCGTCGTCGCCCACGATGATGTCGTCGGCCCGGTTGATGTCGGCCTCCAACAACGCGTTGGTGACCGCTTCGGTCCGGAGCCCGACCACGTCGATCATTGCCTTGAGGCGGCTCTCGATGTGGTCCAGACGCTCGTCGAGTTGGGTGCGGATCTCGTTCACGAGGAAGGCTCCTGCCTAGCCGAATCGACCGGTCACGTACGCTTCGGTGCGATCGTCGGCGGGGTTGGAGAAGACCGTCTGGGTGTCGTCGTACTCCACCAACAGTCCGGTCCGTCGATCGGATTCCTCGTTGACCTCGGCGGTGAAGAAGGCGGTTCGGTCACTGACTCGTGCGGCCTGCTGCATGTTGTGGGTGACGATGACGATCGTGTAGTCGTGCTTGATCTCCTGCATCAGTTCCTCGATCCGGCCGGTGGCGATCGGGTCGAGAGCCGAACAGGGTTCGTCCATCAACAACACGTCGGGATCCACGGCCAGGGCTCGGGCGATGCACAGTCGCTGCTGTTGGCCGCCCGACAGGCCCAGGGCGCTGTCCTTGAGCCGGTCCTTCACCTCGTCCCACAGGGCGGCCTTCTGCAGCGAGTGCTCGACCAGTTGGTCGAGGTCGCGACGTTGGCCGGCCACGCGCGGCCCATAGGCCACGTTGTCGTAGATCGACTTGGGAAACGGATTGGGTTTCTGGAACACCATTCCGATCCGCCGGCGGACCTCGACGGCATCGACCTTGGGGCTGTAGAGATCGACGTCGTGGTAGAGAACCTGCCCTTCCACACGAGCCGATTCGATGAGATCGTTCATGCGGTTGAAACAGCGCAGCACGGTCGACTTGCCGCAACCCGACGGGCCGATCATGGCGGTGATCTGCTGGGCGCGGATGTCGAGGTCGACGTCGCGTACGGCTCGGAATGCCCCGTAGTACACGTTGAGGTCGCGGGCCTCGAGGACGGTGGGCAGGTCGACCTCGTCGGCGTCGACGGTCAGTGATGTGGATTCGTCCACCAGCGGCTCCTTGGTGACGTGGACATCGGTCATCGGCCGGCCCTCTTGTTCTCGAATCTATTCCGCAGCAGGATCGCTGCCGTATTGGCCAACAGTACGACCAGCAACAACACGATGATCGCAGCCGCCGTATTGGCCACGAACCCACTGCTCTCGGGTTTGGTGGCCCAGTCGGTGATGGTGATGGGCATGGCTGTGAACTGTTCGCCCAGTTGCTCGAGCTCGAAGAACCCGGTCCGTGAACCCAGTCGACCCTGGACCGCACCCACCAGGATCAGGGGTGCGGCTTCGCCCAGAGCCCGGGCCACCGACAACAACGTGCCGGTGAGGATTCCCGGGGCGGCATAGGGGAGCACGTTGGTGCGGATGGTGTCCCATTTGGTGGCGCCGACGCCGTAGCTCCCTTCCCGGATCTCGCGAGGTACCGCTCGGATGGCCTCGGCCGAGGTGATGATGACGATCGGCAGCACGAGCACGGCGAGGGTGACGCCGGCGGCGGCGGTGGTCTTGCCGGCGTGGTCACCGACCGAGTCGGGGAAGAACCCGTTGGCTGCTTTCACGAAGATCGAGAACCCGAGGATGCCGTACACGACCGACGGCACACCCGACAGGTTGCGGATGTTGATGTCGATGAATCGGGTGAGGCGGTTGTCGGGGGCGTATTCCTCGAGGTAGATGGCGGCGCCGATACCGAAAGGAATGGCGAGGGCCACGACGAACACGCCGATCCAGAAGGTGCCGCGAAGCGACTGGAACACACCCGCTTCGTCAGATCGGGTGCGGAGCGGCGCGGAGAGGAAGTCCCACCCACGGTCGGTGAGCACACCCAGGCCCTTGTCGAGCACATCGGCCACCAGGACGAGCAGGACCACGAGGGCAAAGAGCAGGCAGGCGGCCAACGCGGCTCGGAAGAGCAGACCGCCGAGATCGGCTCCGCCCGACTGGAGCTGCTTCTCGACCTCTTTCTTGGTCTGGGGACTGAGAACGGTTCCGAGTTTCATGGTCAGTAGGCCTGTCGGACGCGGCGGACGAAACGGTCGGCCAGCAGGTTGAGGCCCAGGGTGATCAAGAACAGCACCAGGCCCACGAAGAACAGGCTCTCGAAGGTGAGGGCCTCCCCGACGACCGAGTCGGTACCCGAGGCCTGGGCGGCCATGGCGGCCGTCATGGTGGATCCCGGTTCGGTCGGATCGACGGTGAACTTGGCCACGTTGCCGCCGCCCCCGGCGGCGAGAAAGACGACCATGGTCTCGCCGATGGCCCGGGACACGGTGACGATGAACGCGGCCGCCAGGCCCGAGACGGCCGCAGGCAGCACCACCCGGACAGTGGTGGTCTTCTTCGTGGCGCCCAGGCCCGCCGAGGCCTCGCGGAGGGCACGGGGAACCGAGTTGAGGGCGTCCTCGGAGATGGAGGCCATGAGGGGGATGGTCAAGAGGCCGACACCGAGTCCGGCGGCCAACAGGCTGAAGATGCCGGCGTCGGAGAAACGCTGGACCACGTTCGGGGCGATCCAACGGAGCGCGAAGAACCCGACGACGACGGACGGGATGCCGGCCAGGATCTCGAGGGCGGGTTTGAGCACCTTGCGTACACGAGGGCTGGCGTACTCGCTGAGATAGATGGCTGAGCCCAAGCCCACCGGGAGGGCCACCAACATGGCGATGGCGGTGACGATCAGCGAGCCCATGATCAGCGTCTTGATGTCGTACTCGCCGAACCGGGGCGCCCACTGGGATCCCCACAGCGCCGCCGGGTCGACGTTGACGATGAAGGTCCAGGCCTCGGCGATGAGCGAGAACGCGATCAGCGCGGTGATCAACAGCGACGTGCCGGCGGCCAACGCGAAAACCCGGCGAATGTCGGTTTCGCGCTGTCGGCGCCCGGGCGCTCCCCGAAGGGCCTCGGCATCAACTGCGCCGAGGGTGCGGAGCGAGTCGCCGGCGATGCCATCGCTCGCGTAGGAGCCGGCCGCCAAGTCATGGATGGCTCTCCGGTCGCGCCGGAACAGCGTGACCAGCGACAGCAACGACAGCACCAGGAAGGTGATCTCGCGCAGCGCGGCCCGGGGCAACCCCAACGAACCGCCGGTCGTGGCCGAGACGACGCGAGCGCCCATGATCGACTTGCCCATCGAGGCACCTGAACGGGAGACCCGCCACACCTGGTTCCATCCCAGAAAGCCCAGTCCGAGGGCGGCGATGACGACCCCGGCCACCTGGCCGGTGCCGGCGATGCTCGCCCCCAGGTAGAAGGGGAACAACAACAACACGTCGACTATGCGGGCAGCCACTCGTTTGTCGAGGCCGGCAGGGAAGCCCACGGCTCCGCCGTCGGTCGGCGGAGACCGATCAGGGGTGCGGGTGGCGGTGAGGGTCATCTGGTCGGTTGGGTTCAGCCCCGTGCTGCGTCCCACGCCGAGATGGTCTCGGCCAGCAGGTCGTCGGGCAGGGCGACGTAACCCGAGTCGCCGAATGCTTCGGTGACCGACGGGACATACCCATCACCGAGGTAGAAATCGATGTACTCCGCCAGGGCCGGGTTCTCGGCGATCCGGTCTGTGTTGACGTAGATGTACAGCGGTCGGCTCACGGGGTAGGTGCCGTCGGCGATGGTTTCGACGGTGGGTTCGACACAATTGCCGCCCGGCGCCTCGGCAACGGCGACCGACGTCACGGTGTCGCCGGCCCCGTCGGCAAAGGCGAATCCCACCCATCCCAGGCTGGATTCGTTGCCGGCGATGCCCTCGATGATGACGTTGTCGTTGGCCTGACCGGCGAAGTCCTGTCGAATGAAGGTGGCGGCGTCCTCGCCCAGACGTTCGGCGCCGATGTCTTCGAGCGCGATCTCGATGAGGCTGTCGTAGGTGCCGGATTCGGTTCCGGGCGCCGAGATGAACAGATCGGCTTCGGGGTACGGCGCCACGTCGGAACCGAGTTCGGCGGCCAACCCGTTGGAATCGCTCCAGAGGGAGTTGCCGTCGGCCTCGGCGCCGAGCAGCGCGTAGAGGTCGGCGAAGGAGAGACATGCGATGGCCTCGTTGGCCGGGTTGGTCAGGACCGCGATTCCGTCGAAGGCGATGAGCAACTCGACGTAGTTCACGCCATTGTCGGCGCAGGTGGTGGCTTCTTCTCCCTTGATGGTCCGGCTGGCGTCGGAGACATCGGTCTCGCCCGTGCAGAACACGGCGAAGCCGTCGCCGGTGCCGGGACCGTTGACCGTGATCTCGATG
Organism: Acidimicrobiales bacterium; assembly: GCA_051011595.1. GTDB lineage: Bacteria > Actinomycetota > Acidimicrobiia > Acidimicrobiales > SHLQ01 > JAOUEE01. The sequence goes on along the minus strand of JBPCTQ010000012.1, from coordinate 10,206 downwards.
TCGGCGTTCACGTCGTCGTTGAAGAGCTCCGCCGCCCGGGCCGAGATGGGTTCGACCGTGCTGCTGCCGGAGATGTTGATTGCTCCGGAGCCGCCGGCACCTCCGTCGCCCGAGCTGTCATCGGAAGAGCCGCCGTCGCCACTCGAACCGCAGGCGGCTGCGATGAGCGTCAGGCTCAGCGCCAGGGCAACCAATGCCGGCCATCGGCTCGTGCGGGTGGGGCGGGGATCGGCTGTTTCGCTCATGGAGGCGAACCTAGACAGCAAGGGTTGCTGGACCGGAGCGTCGGGGTGAACGAGGGCCGCGCGCCAGGTGAACAGCTGGTGAACCCCGATGACGGTCCTCGACGGCGACCGAGCACGGTGGGGAGCAATCGAGCGGCTGTTCTAAGGTTGTTCGAGTCCGACTCTCGGGGAGCCAGCCATGTACGACGTGATCATCCGCAACGGCACCGTTGTCGACGGCACCGGGGGGACCCGCCGTCGAGCCGATGTCGCCGTTTCCGACGGCACCATCGTCGCCGTCGGGCCGGCCATCGAGGGCGAGGCGGTCACCGAGATCGACGCCACCGATCGCCTCGTCACCCCCGGGTTCGTCGACTGCCACACGCACTACGACGGCCAGGTCACGTGGGACGAGGAGCTCAACCCCTCGTCGGGTCATGGGGTCACCACTGTGGTCATGGGCAACTGTGGCGTGGGCTTCGCCCCGGTGCAGCCGGGGCAGGAGGAGTGGCTGATCCAGCTCATGGAGGGAGTGGAAGACATCCCCGGTTCGGCGCTGAGCGAAGGCATCACCTGGGGCTGGGAATCGTTCCCCGAGTATCTCGACGCCCTCGACCAGCGGGAGCTGAGCATCGACGTCGGCACCCAGGTGGCCCACGGTGCCGTGCGCGGCTACGTCATGGGGGAGCGCGGGGCCAAGAACGAGCCCGCCGACAGCGACGACATCGCGGCCATGGCCGATCTGGTGCAGGAGGCCATCGAGGCCGGCGCTCTGGGTGTGAGTACCAGCCGAACCCTCGGACACAAGGCCATCGACGGCGAACCGGTGCCGGGCACCTACGCGGCCGAAGACGAGCTGTTCGCTTTGGGCAAGGCGCTCCGAGCCGGAGGGGGCGGCGTGTTCGAGCTGGCGCCGGCCGGCGCCGCCGGTATGGACCTGATCGCGCCGCCCAAGGAGATGGACTGGATGTGCCGCCTGTCGGCCGAGTTCGACCAACCGGTGTCGTTCGCGCTCACCCAGGTCGACGCCGCTCCCGACATGTGGCGCGAACTCATGGACGAGTCGCTCAAGGCCGTCGACCGGGGTGCGGCGGTGTACCCCCAGGTGGCCGCTCGTCCTTTCGGCATGATCGTCGGTCTCCAGACCCATCATCCGTTCACCAAACGACCCACCTATGTCGAGTTGGCCGAGCGCCTCCCCTTCGAAGAGTTGATCGCGGAGATGGCCAAGCCGGGAGTGCGGGCCGCCATCCTGGCCGAGGACGATCTGCCCCCCGATCCGACCAAGCTGTTCGACGGGCTCAACGCCCTGTTCGCCATGTTGCCCGACAAAGTGTTCAGCCTCGGTGATCCGCCCGACTACGAGCCGGGCCCGGAGAAGTCGGCTGCGGCCCAGGCCGAAGCCGAGGGCCGCGACATCTTCGACTTCTTCTACGACATGTTCACGGCCGATGACGGCCGGGCCATGATGATGATGCCGCTGTTCAACTACAGCTACGGCAACAGCGACGCCACCCGTGAGATGTTGACCCACCCCCAGGGGGTGTCGGGGCTTTCCGACGGTGGTGCGCACTGCGGCATGATCTGCGACGCGTCGATCCCCACCTACCTGCTCACCCACTGGGCTCGCGACCGCACTCGGGGCGAGCAGCTCGATCTCGAGTGGGTGGTTCGCAAACAGGCACGCGACACCGCTCACCTGTACGGCCTCACCGACCGAGGCACCATCGAAGTCGGCAAACGGGCCGATCTCAACGTCATCGACCACCAGCGACTGAAGCTCAGCCAGCCCACGCTGGCCCACGATCTTCCCGCCGGAGGTCGCCGGTTGCTACAGCACGCCACCGGGTACGACTACACGATGGTCAACGGTCAGATCACCCGCAAGAACGGTGTCGACACCGGTGCCCGGCCCGGCCGACTGGTTCGTGGCGGGCGCTGACATGGCCGAGATCCGGGGCACCACATCCGCCGCGTTCGAAGCGGTGCGCACCGCCTTCGCCGCCAACTTCGACGAACACGGCGACATCGGTGCTGGCGTCGCGGTGTATCACCATGGTGTTCCCGTGGTCGACCTCACCGGTGGTGTGGTCGAACGCGGCGGCGAGCGACCGTACGACGAGTCGACGCTGCAGTTGGTCTTCTCCACCACCAAAGGGGCGGCGGCGGTGTGTGTGGCCCGCCTCGTCGACCAGGGCCGTCTGGATCCGTCGGCCGCGGTCGCCGACTACTGGCCCGAGTTCGCGGCCCAGGGCAAAGAGGCCATCACCGTCGAGCAGCTGCTCAGCCACCGGGCCGGGTTGGCCGCCATCGAACCGGTGTTGTCAGTCGACGATGTGTGCGCCGTGGAACCGGTCGTGCAGGCCCTGGCCGGGCAGGCGCCGCTGTGGGAACCGGACTCCACCCACGGCTACCACGCCCTCACCTACGGGTGGCTGGCCGGCGAGCTGGTCCGACGGGTCGACGGTCGCACCATCGGGACGTTCTTCGCCGAAGAGGTGGCCGCACCGTTGGGCCTCGACTTCTGGATCGGTCTTCCCGAGGCCGAGGAATCGAGGGTGGCCCCTCTCATCGCCGGCGACCCGCCGTCGGAGGCAGCCGACATCGAGCTGATGCTCAAGATCGCCGGCCCCGGCACCCTGGGCTTTCGAGCGCTGTTCCTCAACGGAACCCTGTTCGCCATGGGTGAGGAAACGCCGTTCAACACTCGAGCGGTGCACGCCACCGAGATGCCGGCCGCCAACGGCATCACCAATGCCGCCTCGCTGGCCCGGATGTACGCGGCGTGTATCGGCGAGGTCGACGGGTGCCGTCTGTTCAGTGCCGACACCATGGAGACCGCTCGCCGTCAGCGAAGCCACGGGCCCGACCACGTGTTGTTCATGGAGTCGGCGTTCGGGTTGGGCTTCGGACGCCACAGCGAGCTGTTCAACTTCGGCGGCACCGATGGTTTCGGTCACTACGGGGCCGGAGGGTCGGTCGGTTTCGCCGATCCGGAGTCCGGCCTGGCCTTCGGGTACGTGATGAACCGGATGAGCACCGGACTGGGCAGTGATCCTCGTACCGATTCTCTGATTGCCGCCGCGCTGGCCGCCGCCCGCTCCTGATCGGGCGGGTTCGCAGGCGCCGGAGTGGTGCCACTCTTGCTCAGCTCAGGTCGGCGATCACGGCCTCGGTCACCCGCCGGCGACCGTCTTCGGTGGCGTGGGTGAGGTCGACGAACTCGTGCTGGTCGAGCAGGTCGGTGAGGTCGAGCCAGGCTGCCCCGTGGGTGTCGACCGCGGCGTGATAGGCGTCGATGGCGACCTGGTGACCGGCCCGTCCTTCGGGGTGCAGGGCGACCATGGAGGGACTGACAGGGAGCGACACGACCAGGACCTCCAGGTCGTCTGGGCCGATCGTGTCGAGGATGACGTTCAGGGCGTCGGCGTTGTTGTCGCAGTACCGACCTCGCCCCACCTGGGGTCGGTAGAACGTCAGTTGGCGATCTACGGCCGCCGGATTGGCCTCGGGGGGTGACGGCACCAGTCCGCGGGCGCCGGCTGCGGACTGGTACTCGTCGAGCGCTGCGCCGCGATAGCTGGCGCCCGGTCCGCCGATCAGCCTGATCACCCCAGGCGACTCCACCAGAGCGGGAAGTGGCGCAAAGGACGCGTCCTGTCGCGCCGCGATGGCCGCCGCCTCGCCCGAGCGCTCGTCGTCGCACCCGAGAAAGTCCTGGAACGACGACACGCCGAGCACGAGCGTGGTCGGCTGCCCGCTGATGTCACGGGCCGTTGCCAGCCAGGGCGCCATCGTGGCCGGGAACAGGCCGGCAACGGCCGCGTTCATGGTGCTCTGACCGAGCGCCTCGGTCATCAGGAGGGGATCGATACCCCGTTTGGTGGTGGATGAGCCCACCACCAGCACCCGGACCGGGCTCCCGGCGCCGACGAGGCGCTGCATCTCGATGCTGTGGCCGATCTGGTCGCTGTGGTACCAGAGGTCCGAGGCGGTGGTGGGCGCGTCGCCGGTGAGCCGCAGACGCAGATCGTCGTATGCCCCGCTGGCCCGACCGGCCACAGCCATGGCCGCCTCGATGGATTCACTCGTGGTCGCGTCGAACCCATCGGCGCAGCCGTGCTGCTCGATCAGCACGCCCCGTAGCTCATCGGCCAGCCGGGTGCCCGACACCGGGTCGATGACCGGACGGCCGGGCCGATCGAGGGCGGCGGCCAACTCGGCCGTTGCCGCCGATGCGTCGTCCATGGTCCTGGTCCAGGCCTCGGCCTCGCCGCATCTCTCGGTGGCCGCCGCGGCAAGCTCGAAAACCTCGGTCATGAGGGTGTCCACTCGTGGTTCGCCGGTGGTGACCACCGGGGTCGAGGTCGCCGGGGCCGAGTCGGTGCCCTCACCACAGGAGGAGGCCAGCGCAACGGCCACCAGGACGAGCGACACCCCTCGCATTCGGCGTGGGCCCGTCCGGGTCATGGTGGGTCGTTCAGCCGGTGATTTGTGACGCGATGTCGGCTGAGAAGCGAGCGGCGGCGTCGGCGGTCATGTGGCTGAAATCCACGAAGTCGTCGTCGGTGAGCGTGAGGGTCGTGCGGAGCACGGGAACGGCGAACTCGGCCCCGATCTCGTCGATCACGACGTTGGCCGCGGCGATGTCGGCGGCACCGTTGGGGTGGAGCTCGACGAACCGGTCCGGGAAGGGGATCTCCACCAGCACGACGGCTCGCCCCTCGCCGAGGAGTTCGGCCACCGTCGCCCGCACGAGATCGACGTCGGACGCGTCGATCTCGTAGTCGCGCACCCGGGCCGTCATGATGGCGGCCCGCTCCGAGGTGGTGTCCTCGGTGAAGTCCAGACGTTCTCCGGCCGGTCCGAGGATGCTCTCGGCTTCGCTGAAGTCGTCCTGGATCTCGTCCTGGCCCTGCCCCCAGAGTTGGGAAGGGCTCCGGAGCAGGCGTCGGGAACCGACCAGCTCCGACACATCGCTGACGGCCCGGTCGACATCGGCCAACCAGCCGTCACGCGTCTCGAAGGCGTCCTCGTAGGCCTCCTGGTTGGTGTCGCCGTACGCCGTCGAGAAATCGAGTGACGTGAGGCCCCACACCACCGTGTCGGGGTCGACCCGAGGCACCACCTCCTCGAGCAGCCACGGTGAGGTCACCGCCGGAACACCGCCGGCCAGCCCGACGTTGAACGCCGACTCCGCGGCGCCGGCCTCCACGAACACGCTCGGTACCAGGCCCTGCCAGGCCGAGCTGGTTCCGGCCATCACCATCTCGACCGGGCCCAGGTCGTCGAGGATCTCCACCCGCAACTGGGTCGATGCGTCGTACCACACGATCTCGTCGGCGTCGGAAGCCGACACCACGGCTCGGGCGCCGACTTCCAGGAGTAGCAGGCCCGCCACGAACGCCACGGCGATGGCCGCCATCTTGGCCCCCCGGCTCACGACAGCGCCTCGATGGTGGCTGCGGTCACCTGGGTGCGACCGAGGGCGTTGGCGTGGGTGAGGTCCCCGAACTGGTCAGCCGAGAGTGCGTCGGTCTGGTCGAGCCAGGTCGCACCGGCGCCCTCGGCGGCGGCCTGATAGCCGGCGATGGCCTCGTCGTAGCCGGCCCGACCGTCGGGGTGGAGGGCGGCCATGTCGGGGTGCAGGGGGAGGGCGACGACCAACACCTCCTGGTCGGCCGAGAGCAGCTCGGAGATCAGCGACTCGGTGGCCGCCAGGTTGTCCGGGCAGTACTGGCCGGCGCCGATCTGGGGACCGTACAGCGCCGTCTGCTGACTGACGGTGGCCTCGTTGGTCGACGTCGACGAGTTGGTCCACCCGCGGGTGCCGGCCGTGTCGTAGAGGTCGAGCGCCGGCGAGGAGTACGAGGCGGCCGGTCCCCCGATCAGTGTGACGGCCCCTGGAATCGTCCCGATCACCGGCAGCGGCGCGAACGCCTGATCTTGGCGGGCAACGGCCGCATCCATCGTGTCGGACTGTGCCGTGCCACACACGGTGAAGTCCTGCCACGGGCTCAGGCCCAGCACCACGGCCGAGGGTGTCCCCGCGAGACGGTTGGCCGTAGCAACCCAAGCCGGCATCACCTTGGGGAACAGCGCAGCCACTGCGGCGTTCATCGTGCTCTGACCGAGCGAGTCCGTCATCACCTCGGGATCGAATCCGCGACGCGCCGTCGAGGATCCGATGATCACGATGTCGATGGGATCGGCGAACGCCAGACGCTGCATCTCGATGGCGTGGCCGATCTGGTCGGCGTGGTACCAGAAGTCCGAACCAGTAGCCGGATTGTCGCCGGTGAGCGCGAGGGCCAGGGTGTCGTTGGCACCCGATGCCCGGCCGGCGGCGGCCAGGGCGGCGTTCGCGGCGGCGTCGTCGCCGGCCTCGGCACCGTCGGTGCAACCTCGTTGGAGGATCAGTTGGTCGCGCACGGCAGCGGCGACCATCGAGGCATCCGGCGTACCCAACCAGTCGCCGCCGTCGGCGAGAACGGCTTCGGCGGCCAATTCGATGTTGGTGCTGGCCGTGTCCATTGCGGCGGTCCACCCGGCCAGGTCGGCGCAGCCGGCGGCCGCGGTCTCGCTCAGCTGCACGGCGGCGGCCAACAGGAATCGCAGATCCTCGGTGGGTGCGGTGTTGATGGCCGCAGTGATGTCGCCGGCCGGTGCCGTAGGTTCGGCCGCGCAGTCCGGACCCGTGCACTCCTCGGGCGTCGTTGTGGTCGGAGTCGATCCCTCCGAGGGCTGTTCGGTGGTGTCGGTCACGGTGGTGGACGGGCCGATGCGTTCACCGGTCTCGGGATCGAGACCGTCAGTGCTCTCGAGGAGTGCCTCGCGGGCCGCGGCCCGTTCCTCGGCGGTCGGCTCCGATGCGCAGGCTGCCGTCAGCAGGACCAGGACGGTTCCGACGGCGAGCAGGCGGGAGAGGCGCAGGGTCATGGGGCTCAGAACTGGAAGTAGATGAAGGGTTGGGGCGTGCCACCCGAGAACAACACGATTGCCCCGACGGCCAGGGCCAGAAGTGCTCCGGTGGCGATGGGGGTGCTCGTCGGTCGGATTCGGTCCACGGCCACTCGACGCTGGGCCAGATCGATGAGCAGCGACACCGTACTCAGCGACAGCACCAGGGCGACATCGCCCCAGTCGAGAATGCCGTCGAGGTTTCCGAGTGCCTCGAAGACGTCGATGGTGTCGGACAAGGTGGCGGCCCGAAACGGCACCCAGGTGAGGGCCACCACCACGAACGTGAGCGCGATGGCCGGGATGTCTCGCCTGGTGGGTTCGTTGTTGTCGACCCGACCGGCTCGGAAGTACTTGTGGATCACCAGGTACAGGCCGTGCAACCCACCCCAGATGACGAAGTTCCAGGAGGCCCCGTGCCACAGGCCACCCAGGAGCATGGTGATCATCAGGTTCCGGTAGGTCTTGGCCACCCCTTTGCGGTTCCCGCCCAACGAGATGTAGAGGTAGTCGCGCAGCCAGTCCGACAACGAGATGTGCCAGCGGCGCCAGAACTCGGTGATGTTGCGGCTGAGGTATGGCTGGCGGAAGTTGACGACGAGCTCGATACCGAGCAGGCGCGACACACCCCTGGCAATGTCGGTGTACCCGGCGAAGTCGCCGTAGATCTGGACCGCGAAGGCGAGGATGCCGATGACGATCATCACCCACGAGTGGTCGCCGGGGTCGTCGAACACTGCGTTGGCCACTCGGCCGGCTCCGTCGGCCAACACCACCTTCCGCACCAGGCCCAACAAGATGAGGCCCAGGCCGGATTCGATCTGTCGTGTGTTGGGGAACGGTCGATGGATGTCCTCGATGCGGGGCAACAGATTCTGGGCCCGCTCGATGGGTCCGGCCACCAACTGGGGGAAGTACGCCACGTAGGTGCCGAAGATCAACAGGTTGCGCCGGGGTTCGATCCGTCGCCGGTAGACGTCGAACGTGTACGACAGCGTCTGGAATGTGTAGAAGCTGATGCCCACCGGCAACAGCACGTCGATCACGGCGTCGTCGCTGGCGTCGTACCCGAAGTTGCCCAGTAGGTCCCGGAAGCTGTCGACGAAGAAGTTGGAGTATTTGAAGATTCCGAGGATGCCGAGGTTGACCACCAGGCTCATCAACAGCAGGCGCCGTCGCACCCGTTCGTCGTGATCGTTGGCCTTCATTCCCAGCCCGATCGAGTAGTCGACGACGGTCGACAACGCGATGAGGCTCAGGAAGCGCCAGTCCCACCATCCGTAGAAGATGTAGGAGCCGACTAGGAGCAGCGCGGTGCGCCACCGAGGCGGGAAGGCCCAGTACATCGCGAAGAAGACGATGAAGAAGACCGCGAAGGTGAGGGAGTTGAAGACCACAGGCGAGAGAGAGGCCGCAACGGGGCCCGGCCCCCAGAGTGGCGAACCGGCGTCGTCATCTGCAAGCCGCCCACGTCGAACCGGTCGCCTTCACCGGTGTGGTTCGGGCCGCATTGCCGAGGACCCCAGCCAATGCCAGGATCAGCGCACGGCCCCCAATTTCCCCGGAGAGCGATCATGGTGTCTGGATTCGAGACGTTCCTCGACGGCGTCGACTTCGGCGAGGGTCCCCGCTGGCACGACGGCCAGTTCTGGTACTCGGACTTCTATCAACACTCGGTGTATCGCGTCGACGATGCGGGCACGAGAGAGGTGGTGGTGCAGGTCGACAACCAGCCGTCCGGTCTGGGCTGGCTGCCCGACGGTCGTCTCTTGATCGTGTCGATGCTCGATCGACGGGTGCTGCGGCTCGAACCCGACGGCACCCTGGTCGAACACGCCGATCTGTCCGGGCTGGCCGAATACCACTGCAACGACATGGTGGTGGCCGCCAACGGCGACGCCTACGTCGGCAACTTCGGGTTCGACCTCCATGGTGGCGGTATGGACGCCTTCGCCCCGGGAACTCTGGCCCTGGTTCGGCCCGACGGCTCGGTCTCGGCTGCCGCCGACGACATGTGGTTCGCCAATGGGTCGGTCATCACACCCGACGGTGGCACCTTGATCGTGGGCGAGACCTTCGGCGCCCGCTACAGCGCCTTCTCCATCGAGTCGGATGGGTCACTCGGTGATCGCCGGGTCTGGGCCGAGGTGCCGGGGACGGCTCCCGACGGGTGCGCGGCCGACGCCGAAGGAGCCATCTGGTTCGCCGATGCCATGGGCCAGCAGGTGATTCGGGTACGGGAGGGGGGCGAGATCACCCATCGACTCGACACCGGCGCGGGCACCTACGCCTGCGCGCTCGGCGGCCCGACCGGTCAACAGCTCTACGTTCTGACTGCCGTTGGACCGGGCGAGGAGGAGGCGGGCGGCTCAGGGGCCGGCACCGTGCTCACGACCACGGTCGATGTCCCCGCGGCCTGAGTGTTGGATTCGGCGTCAATCAGGCCGAATGACTCAAGAGCCCCACAACCGCCGACACATACCCTGAGCCCAATGGATTCTGCTGCCAGCGCCCATGATTTCGACCTCGACGAACAAGCCCAGCGGGCTCTGGCCGTCGCGCTCGACATGTCCGGGGCCATCGGCGACGACCAGTGCGGCACCGAGTACCTGTTGTACGGAGCCATGTCCACGGCCCGCGGTGATGTCGCCGAACTGGCCGGGCTGTTCGCGCTCGATCCGCTCCGCCTCGAGCGCGGTATTCACACCCTGCGGCAACACCGATTCAGCCTCGAACACGACGGTCCCGGCGCGCCGCCGCTCACCGCACGGGCCCAACGGGCCCTGCTCACCCCTCGTATCGACGGCAGCGGCCCCACCGGCGTGTTCGAGTTGTTGCACGGACTCTGCGACGACGAATCATCGGGCGCCTGCCAGGTGCTTCGCGAACTCGGCGTTCGGCCGGCCGAGCTACGCCGGCTCATCTCCTACGGGACTCGTCATCTCGAACCCGAGCAACTCGATGAGTTGCTCGACGCCCTCGACCGCCGCGAGACCGAGCACCGACCCTGGTGGGGTCCGAT
>JBPCTQ010000011.1:0-9407 GCA_051011595.1 Acidimicrobiales bacterium | reverse complement strand
ACCGGCAACCCACCACCGATGACCTTGCCGAAACACCACAGGTCGGGCTGCACACCGAACCACTCGGTGGCCCCGCCCCGAGCCAATCGGAACCCGGTGATGACCTCGTCGAACAACAGCAGGGCGCCGGCCGCGGTGCACGCCGATCGGAGGTCGGCCAGGAAATCGGGAGCCGGCTCGACCAGTCCCATGTTGGCCGCCACCGGCTCCACGGCAACCACGGCCACCGACTCGTCGATCTCGGGCACCACGTTGTACGGCGCCACGACGGTGTCGGCCACAGCTGCCGCCGGTACACCGTCACATCCCGACAGGCCCTGGTTGGCCACGCCCGATCCACCGGCAGCCAACAGGCCGTCGGCATGGCCGTGGTAGTTGCCGGCGAACTTGATGATCTTGTCGCGACCGGTGGCACCGCGGGCCAGGCGAATGGCCGACATGGTGGCCTCGGTCCCACTCGAGACCAACCGGACCATCTCCAACCCGGGCACCCGGGTACACAGCTCTTCGGCCAGCAGCACCTCACCTTCGGTGGGTGCCCCGTAGGTGGTGCCGGCCAGTGCGGCCTGGCGAATGGCGTCGATCACCACCGGCGGGGCGTGGCCCAAGATGCCGGGGCCGTAACTCATCACGTAGTCGATGTAGCGCCGACCCTCGACGTCGTAGACGTAGGGACCCTCGGCCCGCTCGACGAAGTAGGGCGTGCCGCCAACCGACCGGAACGAGCGCACTGGTGAGTTCACCCCACCCGGCATGACCGCCTGGCCTCGCTCGAAGAGCTCCGCATTGGTGTGATCGGTCATGAGTTTGCGGCCAGTCGTTCGGCGACCTCGCGGGCGAAGTAGGTGAGGATCACATCGGCCCCGGCTCGTTTGATCGACAACAGCACCTCGTCGGCCACCGCATCACCGTCGATCCAGCCCCTGTCGGCCGCGGCCTTCACCATCGCGTACTCCCCCGACACGTGATACGCCGCCACCGGAACATCGACCTCGGCTCGGGCCGCAGCCACGATGTCGAGGTAGGCAAGACCGGGTTTGACCATCACCATGTCGGCCCCCTCGGCGATGTCGGCTCGGATCTCCTCCAGTGCCTCCCGGGCGTTGGCCGGATTCTGTTGGTACCCCTTGCGATCACCCCCGTCGGCGATCTGCACGTCGACCGCCTCACGGAACGGTCCGTACAACGCCGAGGCGTACTTGGCCGCGTAGGCCAGGATGGCCGTCTCGGGGAACCCGCCCTGATCGAGCCCGGATCTGATGGCCGCGACCTGGCCGTCCATCATCCCCGACGGTGCGACGATGTCGGCTCCGGCGGTGGCCTGGGCCAACGCGGCCTTGGTGTAGAGCTCGAGGGTGGCGTCGTTGTCGACCCGGCCATCGGCCGTCACGATGCCGCAGTGCCCGTGGTCGGTGTACTCGTCGACGCACAGGTCGGCGATGAGCACCATGTCGTCGCCCACCTCTTCGCGCAACGCGGCCAGCGCCAACTGCACCACACCCCGCGGGTGCCAGGCCTGGGATCCCTGCGCGTCCTTGTGAACCGGGACACCGAACAACACCACAGCCGGGACACCGAGCTCGGCCAAGGCGACAACCTCGGCCCGCAGCGAATCCTGGGTGTGTTGTACGACTCCGGGGAGCGACTCGATGGGATTGGGCTCGTCGAGGCCCTCGCGCACGAACAGGGGGGCGATCAGATCATCGACGCTCAACCGGTGCTCGGCGACCATACGACGCAGCGCCGGGGTCCGACGCAGCCGACGAAGCCGTTGTTGGGGAAATGCCATGGCCCAAGGGTAGAAGGGGTCGTCGGCCGCGAGCCCATCGAAGGGTGACCCCTCGATCTCGAATTCGGATCACCGTCGACCCATCGACTTACATGGACGATCAGCCACCGACGGACAGCTCCACCAACACCTGCCATGACGATCACCGGTCCCGACCAAGCCGAACCCGACTTCGATCCCGACGCCCTGCGCGACATATACCGGGCCGAACGCGACAAACGCGTCCGCGCCGACGGCAATCAGCAGTACATCGAGGTCACCGATCAGTACGGCCACTACGCCGACGACCCCTATGTGACCTCGGCCGTCGAACGGGCCCCGGTCACCGACGAGGTCGACGTGGTGGTCATCGGCGGCGGTTTCGGTGGACTCCTCACCGGAGCCCGGCTCCGTGAAGCCGGCGTGGCCGACGTCCGCCTCATCGAGAAGGGCGGCGATTTCGGAGGCACGTGGTACTGGAACCGGTATCCCGGCGCCATGTGTGATGTCGAGTCGTACGTCTACCTCCCCTTGCTGGAGGAGCTCGACTACGTCCCCACCGAGAAGTACGCCCACGCGGCCGAGATCCTCGAACACAGCCGAGCCATCGGCCGTCACTACGACCTCTACCGCGAGGCCTTGTTCCAGACCGAGGTCACGTCGATGACGTGGGACGACGACACCGGTCGTTGGACCGTCGCCACCAATCAGGGTGACGCCCTCCGGGCCCGGTTCGTGGCCATGGCCAACGGACCCCTGCATCGCCCCAAGCTGCCGGGAATCGACGGCATCACCGATTTCGCCGGCCACACCTTCCACACCAGTCGGTGGGACTACGACTACACCGGTGGTTCACCCGACGGTGATCTCACCCGGTTGGCCGACAAGCGGGTGGCCGTCATCGGGACCGGCGCCACTGCCGTGCAGTGTGTGCCGCATCTGGGTGAGGCCTGTGCCGAGCTGTTCGTCTTCCAGCGCACGCCTTCGTCGATCGACGTGCGGGCCAATCGGCCCACCGACCCCGACTGGGCCGCCTCCCTCGAGCCGGGCTGGCACCAGCACCGCATGGACAACTTCAACGCGCTCGTCTCCGGCGTGCCCCAGGCCGAAGACCTGGTCGACGACGGGTGGACCGACATCATCGGCAAGATGCTCATGCGCATGATGCGAGGTGACGGCGACCGCTCACCCGAAGCCATCGCGTCGACGCTCGAGTTGGCCGACTTCGAGAAGATGAACGAGATCCGGGCCCGGGTCGATGCCCTGGTCGACGATCCCGACGCGGCCGAGGCCCTGAAGCCGTACTACCGGCAGTTCTGCAAGCGGCCCTGTTTCCACGACGAGTACCTCCAGACCTTCAACCGTCATTCGGTGACCCTGGTCGACACCGACGGCCACGGTGTCGAGCGCATCACGGCCAACGGGGTGGTGGCCAACGGCCACGAGTACGAGGTCGACTGCATCGTCTTCGCCACCGGCTTCGAGGTCGGCACCGGCTACGCCCGCCGGGCCGGCTACGAGGTGGTCGGTCGTGACGGACGGACCCTCACCCAGAAATGGGACGACGGCGTGCGCACCCTGCACGGCATTCACAGCCACGGCTACCCCAACTGCTTCATCCTCAGCCAGACCCAGGGTGGCTTCACCGTCAACTATCCCCACCTGCTGAACGAATTGGCCATCCACGTCGCTCACATCATCGACCACGCCCTGGGCAACGACATCGCCACCGTCGAGGCCACGCACGCCGCAGAGGACGAGTGGGTGCGGACCATCATCGACAAGGCTCGCGATGCGGGCACGTTCTTCGAGGACTGCACCCCCGGCTACTACAACAACGAGGGCCGGCCCAACGAACGCAGCCGACAGAGCGGCTCGTACGGCGGCGGCGCCATCGCCTACTTCAAGCTCCTGGAGGCGTGGCGCGATGCCGGAGACCTCGCGGGTCTCGAGCTGGACGGGGCCACCGCTACGGCGACGTGATGACGGTCAGGGCAGGCCCAGGGTGCCCGGTGAGGCGTGGACGAGGCTGTCGAGGACGAGGTCGGCACGCGAGAAGTCCATGGTGGCCGTGATGCGGTTGGGCACCACCAGACAGCTCATCCCGGCGTCCTTGGCTGCGGTGCAGCCATGGTGGGAGTCCTCCACAGCCACCGCATCGGCCGGGGCGACGCCGAGCAGGGCGGCCGCAGCAAGGAAGAGGTCGGGCCAGGGCTTGGCCCGCTCGACATGATCACGGCTGACCACCCCCACGAAGTGACCCCGCAGGCCCCGGTCGCGGAGGTGACCGTCCACCCAGTCGAACGGCGAGCTGGAGGCCACGGCCACCGGCACCCCTGCGGCCGCCGCCCGTTCGAGCAGATCGACCACACCATCACGCACCGGCTGCTCGGCGATCAGCCGGTGGTGCGCCCGGCGGCGGCGGTCGGCGACGGTTTCCCGGTCGTAGTCGCGGCCGAGCTCGTCGGCCAGCCAGTCGCTCCAGTGCCGGTGGTCGGCCCGACCCACCACCTGTTGCCAGTCGGCCAGATCGAGCTGGAGACCGTGGGCGATGAACTCCTCGCGGACGGTCACGAACTCGGGCCATTCGGTGTCGAGGATGGTCCCGTCGAAGTCGAAGACGATCGCTTCGGCCGTCACCGGCTACGACCCACGTGATCGATGAGGGCGGCAACCATCCCCTCGGCCGTGTGTGGGTCGGCTTCGACCACACCTTCGATGCCGGATTCGACCACCGCTGTCGACGTCACCGGCCCGATGCTGACCACTATCTGGCCGGTGGGCAAGCCGATTCCGGCCACGTAGGCCCGATAGGCCTGCGGCGAGGTGAACGTGACCACATCGGCTCGGCGGGCGTCGTCGACCTGGTCGGCGCTGATCTCGGCGGCATCCATCCGGTAGGCGACCACTTCGGTGACACCGTGACCCTTGCCTCGGAGCCCTTCGGCCAGCACGGCACGGGCCGTCTCGGGGCGAACCACGAGCACCGCGGCTCGACCGGGTGGGAAGGCATCGACCAGGGCGTCGGCCACGAATGTGTCGGGCACCAACTCGACCGGGATGTCGAGACTCTCGAGCACGTCGGCGGTGCGCGGTCCGACCGCCGCCACCCGCCCTGGGCTGGTGCCCGTGTCGTCGAGGGCCTGACGCAGCCGCCGGGCCCCGTTGGCCGAGGTCACCACCACCCACTCGAATTCACCCAACCGCAGCGCCGCCCGCAGAGCGGCACCACCGTCGGCGGCATCGGCCACGGCGAGCGTCGGCACCTCGACGGTTGTGGCACCCGCCTGTTGCAGGCCGGCCACCAACGACGCAGCCTGGCCGGCCGGTCGGGTCACCACCACCGTGCACCCCTGCAGCGGTTCGTTCACTCGAATTGCCGACCGCCGCCATCGAGGAGGTGTCGAGCCACGTCGGCCCCGATGTTGGTGTCGGCCCCCACGGCCGTGGCCCGCAACAGCTGGGCGCCGTCGGTGGTGGCCAGCAGCCCGGTGAGCTCGATGCCCTCATCGGACAGGATCGCCAGGGCTCCGGCCGGGAGATCACAACCCCCGCCCAGCTCGGCCAGAAAAGAACGTTCGGCGTCGACCCGGCGACGGCTGGGAACGTGTTCGATGGCGGCCAGCCGTTCGCGGGTGGCGGCATCATCTTCCCGGCACTCGACGGCCAGGGCGCCCTGCGCCACCTGGGGCAACATGACGTCGACGGGCAGTCGTTCGGCCACGGCTGGGTGTTCCCCCAGTCGGTCGAGGGCGGCGGCGGCCATGACGATGGCGTCGAAGTCGGCCGCCTTGGCCAGCCGCGTACCGATGTTGCCCCGCAGCTCGGCGAAACGAAGGTCGGGCCGGGCCCAGGCCAGTTGGGCCCGACGCCGCACCGAACCAGTGGCCACCACGGCACCGGGGGCCAGATCGGCGAACGTGGAGCCGATCAGCACATCACGCTCGTCGGCCCGTTCGGGCACCGCCGCGATGACGAGCCCATCGGCCACCGCCGACGGCAGGTCCTTGGCCGAGTGCACGGCCACATCGGCCCGCCCGTCGAGCACCGCGGCCTGCACTTCTTTGACGAACACACCCTGGCCACCCAACTGGTGAATGGGCGACGTCTTGTCCCGGTCACCCTGGGTGTCGATCACTACCGGCTCAACGGTGAGGTCGGCATGGGCGTCACCCAGCAAGGCCGCGATGTAATCCGTCTGCCAGCGGGCCAGAGCACTCGCTCGCGTGGCCGCCCGCAGGGTGGTCACGACCGGATCAGAGGTCGAAGAGGTCGCGCAGCGCCTCGGCCAGGCGGTCGCCTCGGGCGGTGCCGGACGCGTCTTTGAGCCGAACAGCCGGCTCGTGCAGGAGTTTGCCGAGCAGTCCCCGGGTCATGGCTTCGACCAGCTCGCGCTGTTCGGGGTCGAGCCGATCGAGCCGGGCTGCGAAACGGTCGAGCTCGCCGCTACGCAGCTCTTCGCCCCGCCCGTACAACAAGGCGATCAGCGGTTCGACCTCTCGGGCGGTGTTGAGGTCGAGGTATCGCTCGACCTCTTCGTCGATGATGTCGCGCACCGCCCGGACCTCACGGCGCCGTTCGAGCACACCGGCATCGGCGAAGGCCCGCAGGTCGTCCATGTCGAGCAGCGTGATGCCGTCGAGCTCGCCGGCCGACGGATCGACATCGCGGGGCACCGCGATGTCGACGATGAGCAGCGGCCGTCCGGCACGGGCCTTGGCCACCTCGTCGAGCTCGCTGTGCTCGACGATGAGCGACGTGGCGCCGGTGCTGGTGAGCATCAGGTCGACGTCGGCCAAGGCCGTCTGCAGGTCGCCGGTGGCCACCGGTGTGCCATCGATGCGTTCGGCCAGGTCGACGGCGGTGTCCCACGTGCGGTTGACGACCCGGATGTCGGACGCCCCGGCTCCCTTGAGCGAGACGGCCAGACCTTCACCCATCTCGCCGGCTCCGATGAGCAGCACGGAACGACCGGTGAGACCCGACAGGCGATCGCCGGCCATGGCCACCGCAGCCTGGGACACGCTGGTGATGTGTCGCGAGATCGATGTTTCGGTACGAACACGTTTGCCGGTCTCGACCGCGTGGCGGAACAACTGCGACAGGGCAGGGCCGATGCTGTTCTCGGTCTGGGCCAGCTCCCATGCCGTGCGCACCTGACCGAGGATCTCGGTCTCACCCAACACCGCCGAGTCGAGGCCCGACGCCACACCGAAGAGGTGGCGGGCGCCATCGGCGTCGTAGTGGCTGTAGAGGTGGTCGTTGAAGGCCTCAGGTCCCAGACCCGACATCTCCGCGAAGAACGACCGCACGTCTTCGAAGGCACCGTGGAACTTCTCGGCCTGGACGTACACCTCGATGCGGTTGCACGTCGAGAGCAGCACGGCCTCGCTGACATGGGGGCGACTGCGCAGGTCGTGCAGCGCCTTGGCCCGTCCCTGGTCGGGAACGGTCATACGTTCGAGGAGGTCGAGGGCGGCCGTGCGGTGGTTCAGCCCGAGAACGACGACGGACATGAGGTCCTTGATCGGTGGAATCGGTGGAATCGGTGGACGTGTCGGGTCGGACGAGGTCCAACCCGTACGAAGAAGTTTCGCCCTTCAATCATTGCAGAGACAACTCCGGTGTGAAGGGTCAGAGGTCACGTCTAGGACGGACCCCGAAGCTTCAGGTCCGGCTGCGACGGCGCTGTTGGTAGAAACTCAGGATTTGCAGCTCGGTGGCCAGGTCGACCTTGCGCACCGGGACGTCGTCGTCGAGGTTCAGCACCGCCGGCGCGAAGTTGAGCACCGACTCGACACCAGCCGCCACCACCTTCTCGGCCACATCCTGGGCCACCGCGGCGGGAGTGGCGATGATGGCGATGGCGATACCCCGTTCGGACACCAGCTGGGGCAGATCGTCGATATGATCGATCACCGTGCCATCGAGCTCGGTGCCCACCTTGTCGGGGTCGACGTCGACCAGTGCCGCCACCGGAAAACCCCGCT
Organism: Acidimicrobiales bacterium; assembly: GCA_051011595.1. Taxonomy (GTDB): domain Bacteria; phylum Actinomycetota; class Acidimicrobiia; order Acidimicrobiales; family SHLQ01; genus JAOUEE01. The sequence goes on along the minus strand of JBPCTQ010000011.1, from coordinate 1,649 downwards.
CGGTGAACCCTCGATAGTTGGCCAGCGCCTGGCCCAGGTTACCCATACCGACGATGACCACCGGCCAGTCACTGGTGAGCCCGAGGGCCCGACTGACGTGGAAGAGCAGGAACTCGACGTCGTACCCCACCCCACGCGTGCCGTACGAACCCAGATACGAGAGGTCCTTGCGAACCTTGGCGGCATTAACACCGGCCATCTCGGCCAGCCGGTCCGATGACACATTGGCGATCTGTTGGTCATCGAGCTGCAGGAGCGCCCGCCGATACAGCGGGAGGCGAGCCACGGTGGCGTCGGGCACGCGGGGACTCGGACGGACCATGACGTCGAGGGTACGACTTTGTGCGCTTGTTCACGAACTGGGCACAAGCGAACAAGCAGCCTCGTCGGACGACCGTCGGAAGGGCCGACCGAGCCAGCCCAGGATCCGACGCGACTCGCTGGGTGTGAGGAACGCGATGTAGCCGATCGCCATGGCCCACGCGAAGAAGCCGAGGCGCATCGAGTACTGGAATCCCAGATGCATCCCCAATCCGGCGACGATGGCGAAACGACGCGTGCGCGGTACCCACAACAGGACGGCCAACAACGCTTCGAGCAACAGCGTCGACCAGGTGAAGGCCGCGCCGATCGCCCGACTCTCACGTACGAAGGCCGGCACCCAGAACCGCTGGAAGTCCTCCAGACCGAGGGCGTACAGCGCCGCACTCCCGTCCCACCAGCGCCCGCCGCTGAGTTTGCCGATGACCGAAGCCGGGTAGATGACGGTGATCTGGATCTGGGCCAGCCGCAGCACCCAGTGCGGTCCCAACGGGAACCGGCCGGCGCGGCCGTTGGGTCCCAGCGAGAGGTACAGCGCCGGCGTCACCAGAGCGAAGATGGCGAAGTAGAGCGTCCACACGCGCAACAGATCGTCGCCCGCATTCCACACGCCGGTGTTGTCGAGCCACAGCGACATCACGCAGAACCACAGGACGGGGGCCGCCACCCGGACCAACCGACCCACCACCACCATGATCGACGCCAACAGCCCGGTGGCCCACAACGCCCAGATGGCCGCATCGTCGTCGACCCACTTCAGCAGACCCATCCGTTCGTCGGCATAGGACTGGCCGGGGCGCAGACCCTCACTGCCGAAGAAGGTCTGGAGATCCCAGCTCAGGCTGAGGAACCAACACAAGGTGGTGACACCGAGGGCCAGACGGAACAGGGTCAGCGTGGACGTGGGTCGCCGCTCGAACCAGAACCTCGACCAGGCCGCGTACATCAGCCCGGTACCTCGTCGTAGGAATAGGTGCGATCGAAGTCGACCACGTTGACCTCTCCGGGTACCCCCGGGTCCTCCATGCGCTGCCAGTGCCGAACCAACTGGACCTCGACGACGATGTTGTCGGGTTGGCTCAGCTCACGGGCGATCCAGTCGGCGGTGGGTTTCCACAGACCGCTGTTGTCCTCCAGTCGGATCCGCCGCTCCCACTTTCGCCACCGGTATTCGCGCAGGGCGCCGATGACCGGTTCATCATCGGGGAACTCGTACACCGTGGTGGTGCCGTCGGCGAAGGTGACATCGGCCGTGACCGCAATGGTGGTACTCGACGGGTTGGGGGCGAACACCTCCCACCCCTGGTTCATGGCCAGCCGGTTGACCA
>JBPCTQ010000010.1:0-16471 GCA_051011595.1 Acidimicrobiales bacterium | reverse complement strand
CAGCTGGGCATCTTCGTCCGGGGAGACGGCATCGATGGCGTCACCCGGCGCCACGCCGACCACGCCTATCTGCGCATCCTCGACATGCTCCAGACCATCTTCGACGACCGTCCCTACCTGCTCGGGGATCGACCCACCATCGCCGACATCGGCTTCATGGGACCGATGTTCCGCCACTTCGCCCAGGACCCCACACCCGCGCACCTGATGGCCGAACGAGCGCCGGCGGTGTGGGAATGGGTTGCTCGCCTGTGGAACGCCAAGGCCTCCCGCATCGGCGAGCACCCGTTGCTCGACACGGTGCCCGACGATTGGGACCCGATCCTGCGCGAGAGTGCCGCCACCCATCTGGAGATGCTCGACGCCAACGCCCGGGCCCATCAGGTCGACGAAGACCACCACGACTGCGAGGTCCAGGGGGTCGTGTATCACGACGTGCCCACGTCGCCCTACCGGGTGTGGTGCCTCGAACAGCTGCGGGCCCGGTTCGACGAGCTCGACGAGACGGCGGCCGCCACCGTACGAAAGCGCCTCGAGCGGGTCGGTGCCTGGGATCCGCTCTGGCGCACCGAGGAGCTCGAGTCGGGCCACGACCCCGATGGTGAGGCGCCGTTCTGCACGGGAAGTCGGGTGTATCCCTCCGAGCGGCCCGATCCGATCGGCCACTTTCGGCGGCGCTACCGTCGGCCTTCGTGACCGACCTTCCACCCACGATCGCCAGTCTTCCGGCCCGGATGGGGGCCCGCTGGATCACCACGGGTGAGCAGGTGAAGGGGTACGTCGACGTGCTCCCCGAGCTGTGCCATCACGGCCTGGTTCGGCTCTCGGTGCTGGCCATGCTGGTCGACACCGCCGCGGGAATGGCCGCCGATCAGCGAGCCGGCGAGGACTGGACCTTCACCGCCGATCTCTCGCTGCGCTGGGCACCTCGTCCCCTGGAACGGATCGACACCGTGCCGATCGTGTTGCGGGAGGGTGGTCGCGGCATCACCGTCGACGTGCCCATGGTCGATGCCCAGAGTCGTCGCATCGGCGCCGGGGTGTCGACGTTCTCTCGTCTGAGTCGCCGGGAGGGTGACCCACCCAAGGTGGGATTCACCGATCGACCGTCGTTCGAGTGGCCCGTTCCGGAGGCGCCCCTCGATGAACTGCTCGACGCCCGCTCGGTGGGTGACGATCTCGAGCTCGATCTCCGCGACGAGGTGCTCAACCCGGCCGGTGTGTTCCAGGGCGGGGTGGCGGCGCTGCTGGCCGAGCTGGCCGGGCAGCGGGTGCTGGAGGAGGCCACCGGCCGGCGGCTGGTGGGGACGGGAATCGACATCCGCTACGTGAACATGGGTCGGGTGGGCCCCATCCGTACCGTGGTCGATGTGGTCGGTGACCCGTCCGAGCACGCAGTGCAGGTGCAGCTGCTCGACACCGGGCAAAACGATCGTGTGGTGACCCACAACCTGCTCACCTTCGCCGAAGCGGAGTAGAGGGGTCTACATCGAGCAGATGAGGCCGTCGGCGGGGGAGCGTCGGCCGTTCACCACGTCGTCGTAGGCGGCGGTGACGGCATCGGGACCCTGGCAGCGCACGACCTCGAGCCATCCGTCGCTGAAGTCGGCGAAGCGGCTCCACGAGGCACCGATGCGGGCCATGACCTCGCCGGGTCCCCAGTCGGCGTTGCGTTTCTCGATCTGCCCGGGGGCGAAGAAGAACTCGGGTGTGGGACCGGGCAGCGCGTCGGTGGGCCGATCGGCGTCGTGGTGGGTGGCCCCCACCGTGACCGAGCAGGCCAGCTGATCGCCGTAGTGGCTGTGCACCTGGTGGAGGACGGCGCCGTTGCCGGCCATGTCGACCACCGTCGCCGCTTCGGAACCGTCGAGATCGCCGATGTTGTCGTAGGTGACCACCTGGTCGTAACAACCCAGCCCGGTCACGAAGTCGACGTTGCGGGCCGACGTGAGCCCGATGGCCCGGGTACCCCGCTGTTGCAGGCACCACGCCAGGGCGATCGATGTCTTCGACGAGGCGCTGGTGACAACCGTGGCCGCCGCTCCGCGGTTGTTGGTGTCGGCCAACATGTCCTCGGCCAGGAACGACGTCATGAACAACCCTCGCATCAGCGCGACCTGGTCCTCCCGGTCGGGGTCATGGGTGGGGTCGGTGCGCAGGTCGGAGTACTGGCGGTAGACCGCGGCGTGGGGGGCCCGGTGGTCGCCACTGGCCCACAGCCCGCCGCCGTTGGCCTCGGCATCGACCACAACCTCGTCGGCCATCGGGAAGAACCCGAAGTAGCGACCGCCCGGTTCGACACCGTCGACGGTGCACTCCACCAGCTCGGCGTGACCCATGGCCGGAACCTGACCCCAGGGTTCGTCGACCGGGTAGAAGTCCCAGTACCCGAGGAAAGCGCCGGCGCTGGCGTAGCTGATGTTGTTGGCGGTGAGTGCGAAGCTCTCGATCGCGAACCGGGCCTGCCCGGGCGACAAGGCGGCAGTGGGTGTGGTGTCGATACGCGTCGTGTCGATGTCGGTTCGGTGGACCTGCAAGGTGGTGGGCATCGGCTCACTGTGCCACAGCCATCTGGGGCATGATGGCGCCGACCGCTGCTGACGAGAACGAGAGACACCATGCCCGCCAACCCGCTCGACCTGGCCGAGCCCACCGACGCCATCTACAACCTGGCCATGTCCGACGAGGCCAAACCCCTCTACGACAAGGTGTGCCAGTTCATCGCCGACGTCGTCGACCCGGCCACGCCGGAGTACTACCGGTTGGGCGAGAACCGGGCCGAGCGATGGGGATACGGCGACGGCCAGCTCGAACTGCTCGACGATCTGAAGGCCCAGGCCAAGGGGCAGGGCCTGTGGAACTTCTTCCTGCCCGATGCCGAGACGGGCGAGGGGCTGGCCAACCTCGACTACGCCTACATCGCCGGCGAGTTGGGCAAGAGCCCGATCGCCAGCGAGGCCCTCAACTGCAGCGCCCCCGACACCGGCAACATGGAAGTCCTCGAGCGGGTGGGCACCCCCGAGCAGAAGAAGCAGTGGCTGGAGCCGCTGCTCAACGGTGAGATCCGGTCGGCCTTCGGGATGACCGAACCCGACCTGGCGTCCTCCGATGCCCGCAACATCGCCACGCGGGCCGAGCTCGACGGCGACGAGTGGGTCATCAACGGCGAGAAGTACTACATCTCCGGAGCCGGCGACCCGCGCTGCAAGATCATGATCACCATGGTGGTCACCAACCCCGACGCCGCCCCCCACCAGCGTCAGTCACAGATCCTGGTGCCGATGGACACGCCGGGCCTCGAGATCCTCGGGCCAATGCACGTGTTCGGCAAGGACGACGCCCCTCACGGCCACATGCACCTTCGTCTCGACGACGTCCGCGTTCCCCGGGAGAACCTGTTGTTGGGCGAGGGACGCGGGTTCGAGATCTCCCAGCTGCGTCTGGGACCGGGCCGCATCCACCACTGCATGCGCTCCATCGGGGCCGCCGAGAAGGCGTTGGAGCTGATGGTGCAGCGAGGTTTGTCCCGCGAGGCGTTCGGACGACCGCTCATCAAACTCGGTAAGAACACCGAGATCGTCAGCCGGGCCAGGATCGACATCGAGGCCATGCGGTTGATGGTGCTGCGGGCGGCCAAAGCCATGGACACCATGGGCAACGCCGAAGCCCGCGTGTGGGTCAGCGCGGTGAAGGCCATGGTGCCCGAGCGGGTCTGCGAGATCGTCGACGAGGCCATCCAGGTCCACGGCGCCACTGGTGTGTCGCAGTGGACACCGCTCGCCGACATGTACACCAGTCTGCGCACCCTGCGCCTGGCCGATGGTCCCGACGAGGTCCATCACATGGTTGTGGGCCGGGCCGAGATCGCCAAGTACACCAGCTGAGGAGCCGAACATGGATGTCTACGAAGCGCTGTACACCACCCGAGCCATGCGCCGGGTGAAACCCGACCCCGTGCCCGACGAGGTCCAGCAGAAGATCCTCGACGCCGCCATCCGGGCGCCGACGGGCGGCAACACCCAGGGCTGGCGGTTCCTGCTGGTCGACGATCCCGGGGTGATCGGTGAGATCGCTCCGATCTATCGCGAGTGCATCGACTTCTTGTGGACCAACATCTACAACGACCGTATTGCCGAAGCCGAGGCCGACCCCGAATCCGAATCGTCCAAGGCCATGTCCGTCATGCGCCGGTCGGTGGAGTATGCGGTCGACCACTTCGCCGAGTACCCGTTGTTGTTGTTCGCCTTCGATCAGGCCGACACCACGGGCGGATCGATCTTCCCGGCTGTGTGGAGTGCGATGTTGGCCGCGCGGGCCGAGGGTGTCGGTTCGTCGCTCACCAGCGTGTTGATGATCAAGGGTGAACAGGTCCCCGAACTATTGGGTGTGCCCGGCGACGAGGGCTGGCGCATGGTCTGCTGTGTGCCCATGGGGTACCCCAAGGGCAAGTGGGGTGTGCCGGCCCGCCAACCGGCCCACGCGGTGTCGTTCCGCAATCACTGGGGTGAGCCCGTCGGGTTCGAGAACGACGAGCCGCTCTGGCCGTGAGGGCTCCGTGGCGCCGTCGACCGGCGAATCCGGTCGACGATCCGTGCGCCATCGCGCTGGTCGACGCGTTGGGGGCCGACAAGGTGAAGATCGGCGGGGCCAGCCGCTACCTGGCCGCCCGTGACGCCTCGGTGTATCGCGACGGCGCGGCCGGCCCGGTGTGTTACCCCGAGTCGGCGGCCGAGGTGGCCCGTTGTCTACAGATCGCCGCCGAGCACGATCGAGCGGTGGTACCCCGGGGCGCGGGCACCGGTCTGGCCGGCGGCACCGTCCCGTTGGGTACTCCCGTGGTGGTGGCCACCACCCGCATGAACCGCATCCTCGAGGTCGATGTCGAGAACGGCATCGCATGGGTCGAACCGGGGGTCATCAACCTCGATCTCACCCGTCACCTCCACCCGTTCGGTTTCCACTTCGCCCCCGATCCGTCGAGCCAGCAGGTCTGCACCATCGGCGGCAACGTGGCCAACAACTCCGGTGGGCCGCACTGTCTGGCCTACGGCGTCACCAGCGCTCACGTGGTGGCCATCGACGTGGTGCTCCCGTCCGGTGAACAGGTACAGCTCGGTGGGCTGGCGCCCGATGCGCCGGGTTACGACCTGCGGGGTGCGTTCGTGGGTAGTGAAGGTCTGCTCGGAATCGCCACCCGCATCGCGGTGCGCGTCACCCCCAACCCGCCGGCGGTGGCCACGTTGTTGTTGTCGTTCGACGACGTGAACAAGGCGGCGGCCACCGTTGGAGCCATCATCGCCGACGGCATGGTTCCCGCCGCGCTGGAGATGATGGACAGCCGCATCATCGAAGCGGTGGAAGCCCACGTCCACGCCGGTTACCCGCTCGACGCCGCTGCCGTGCTGTTGGTCGAGGTCGACGGGGCCCAGGGTGGTGTGGCCACCGATGCCGCCCGGGTGGCCGAACTGGGTCGTAGCCATGGTGCCACCGAGGTTCGCGAGGCCGCCGACGAGACCGAACGAGCGCTGCTGTGGAAGGGACGCAAGGGTGCGTTCGGGGCCATCGCCGTCATCAAACCCGACTACTACCTCCACGACACCGTTGTGCCCCGCCGGGCCCTGGTCGACGTGCTGGCCGCCATCTACGAGATCGCCGAGCGCCACGACGTCATCGTGCTCAACGTGTTCCACGCCGGCGACGGCAATCTGCACCCACTGTTGGTCTTCGACGCCCGCGAGCCGGGAACCATGGAGCGGGTTCACGCCGCCGGGCGCGAGATCATCGAGGCATCGTTGGCTGCCGGCGGGGTGTTGTCGGGCGAACACGGCATCGGCGTCGAGAAACGCGACTTCATGAACCTCCAGTTCTCCGACGACGACCTCGATGCCCAGGCTCGCCTCAAGGCCGCCTTCGACCCGCATTGTCGGGCCAACCCGGGCAAGGTCATCCCCAGCAGCCACAGCTGCGCCGACATCCAGGCCCTGCGCCACGTCCCGGAAGGAGTGTGGGGCTGACATGGCGGGATCGGTGCTCGACGAGTTCGTGACGGCCGTCGGTGAGGCCGACGCGGTTGCGGCACGGGGTGGGGCCACCCAGTGGGGTGTGGGTGGAGTGTTACGGCCCGGTACTCGGGAGGTGCAGGCCCCGTCGGGCATCGTCGAATATGCGCCCGAGGAGATGACGGTCACTGTGTTGGCGGGCACGTCGGTCGGTGATCTCCACGCCGAGCTGGCCACCCATGCCCAGCGGACCGCCCTGGCCGAGGCCGACGACAGCACGGTTGGGGGCGCGCTGGCGGTGGGCCGCGACACCATTCATCGGCGAGGCCGCGGGTTGGTACGTGACTCGCTGCTCCAGGCTCGGTACGTGTCGGCCGAGGGCCGCTTGGTCACCGCCGGGGGTCCCACCGTGAAGAACGTCACCGGTTTCGATCTGTGTCGGCTATTGGTGGGGTCGCTCGGCACCCTGGGGTTGATGGGTGAGGTCATCCTGCGCACCAAACCGGTGCCGCCCGAGAGTCGCTGGTTGCGGGGGCCCGTCGCCGATCCGTTCGGGTTGGCAGCTCGGCTCCTCACTGCGTCATCGGTGCTGTGGGACGGTGAGGTCACGTGGGTCCACCTCGAGGGTCACGGTGTCGATGTGGCGGCCGATCGGGCTGGTCCCCTGGCCGAGCTCGAAGACACGTCCGGCCCGCCGCCTCTTCCCGCCCATCGGTGGGCCATGACACCGGCTGCCCTGGCCGACTTCGACCAGTCGGCCACCGGTGCGTTCGTCGCCGAGATCGGGGTCGGAACAGTGCACGCGGCCCAGCCGCCTCCGGACTCGTCTGTCGACCCCGGGCTTCGCCGTCTCAACGAGCAGGTGAAGCATCGATTCGATCCCACCGGCCGCCTCAACCCGGGTCGCGACCCGTTGCATCGGTGATGGCGTGGACCTGAACATCGACCCCGACGAGCTGGCCGCCTGCGTGTCGTGCGGGCTGTGTCTGCCCCACTGCCCCACCTACCGGGTGACGGGCGACGACATGGCCTCGCCCCGCGGGCGGATCTCGTTGATGCGTGCCGTGCAGGACGACGACGCGCCGCTGCTCGACGAGGTGGTGCAATCGATGGAGACGTGTGTGCAGTGCCGGGGGTGTGAGCCCGCGTGCCCCAGTGGTGTGCCCTTCGGTCATCTCATGGAAGCCACCCGTTCCACCCTCGCCGATCGGCACGTGATCACGCCGCGGTGGCAGCGGCTGGGTATGAAGGTGCTGGGGTGGCCGCGAACCCTTCGCGCCGGGAGCTCGGCGCTGGCCCTGGCCCAGCGGGTTCGGCTGGTGCCCTCGCGCCGGCTGGGCCTGCCCGACCGGTTGCCGGTGCGGCGCCGGCCGCTGGTCGAATCGGGGCGCGACGTGTGGTTGTTCACCGGGTGCGTCATGGACGCCTGGCAACGCGATGTCCACCAAGCGACGCAGAGGGTGATCGAAGCCGCCGGTTTCGGTGTGGCCATCAGTGGGGATTCGGCGCCGTGTTGTGGTGCGTTGCACACCCACGCCGGGCTCACTGGCGACGCCCAGCGGCTGGCTCGCCGCACCATGGCTGCGCTGGGGGGTGATGATCGCCCCATCGTCGTGAACTCGGCCGGATGTGGTGCCGCCCTGAAGGACTGCGGCCACCTGCTTGACACCGACGAGGCCCGACGGTTCTCGGCGCGGGTGGTCGACGTACACGAGTTCATGGCCGACCATCTCGATCGACTGCCGGACGCGGCGCCCCTGTCGTTGACCGTGGCCGTGCAGGACCCATGCCACCTCCGACACGTGCAACGAGCCCATGAGCCGGTGCGGGCCCTGCTCGCTCGATTCGTGACCGAGGTCCGCGAGCTCGACGACGACGGCCTGTGTTGTGGTGCCGGCGGCGCCTTCTCGCTGCTCGAACCGGAGATGGCCGCCGACATCAGGTCCCGCAAGCAGGCCGCCATCGACCGGGTCGGCCCCGACGTGGTGGCCAGTGCCAATCCCGGCTGTGCTCTGCACCTGGCGGCCACCGGACTCGATGTTCGCCATCCCATGGAACTGGTGGCCGACGCCATCGGCCGGTAGTCGACTGCGGCCACCGGGTCAGACCCGCCGCGACCGCTCCACCTGGTTGAGATCGAGATGGTTGCGCATGTACTGGGCGGCCGCGTCGGTACTGGGCTGGTGATCCCACGACGTGAAGCGGCCCTGGCGCAGGGCCTGGTCGACCGTGGACCGGGCCTGTTGGCTGGCCAGCACCGAGCGTTCGAGATCGTCGAGGTCCCAGCGCCGGTTGATCTCTTCGCGGTAGCCGGCCACCTGGTCGACGTGGGTGGGGTGGTCGGCCAGGTTGGTGAGCTCGTGGGGGTCGGCCACCAGGTCGTAGAGCTGGGGTGGGTCGGTGCGGCACCAGACGAACTTCTCGTGCCCGCGCCGGATCATGATGATGGGTGCGATTGCCCCTTCGCCCATGAACTCGCCCACGACCGTGCGCTCGGGGTCGGGTGCGTCGATCAGCCCGAGCAGGCTGGCGCCGTCCATGAGGTCGGGAATCGTCAACCCGGCCAGGTCGAGCAGGGTCGGTGCGATGTCGAGCAGGCTGGTGACGGTGTTGGCCCGGCCCGACGGCACCCTCCCGGGAGCGTTGATGATGAGGGGCACCCGGGCGCTGTGCTCGAAGAAGTTCATCTTGTACCAGAGGCCGCGTTCGCCGAGCATGTCGCCGTGGTCGGCGGTGAAGAGCACCACCGTGTTCGACCGCATGTCCAAGCGGTCGAGGGTGGCCATGATCTGGTCCACGAAGTGATCCACATAGCTGATGTTGGCCAGATAGGCGTGGCGGGCGGTGCGGACCTGGTCGTCGGTGACCGTTGTGGTGTCGGCGGCCATCAGATGGGCCAGCCGGCGGCTGTGAGGGTCTGGGTCGTCGACGGCCCGTATCTCAGGCAGCGGAACGGACTCGGGGTCGTAGCGGTCCCAGAACTGGCGGCGGGCCACATACGGGTCGTGGGGGTGAGTGAACGATGCGGTGACGAACCAGGGCCGTTTGTCGTCGGAACGAGCCAGATCGCGCAGCTTGGCCACTGTCCGGAAGCCCACTTCGTCGTCGAAGTCGAGTTGGTTGGAAGCCTCGGCCACGCCGGCGTGGACCACACTGTCCAAGTTGTGGAACCACCAGTCGAGCCGCGTCTCGGGGTCAGCCCAGTTCGGTGTCCATCCGAAGTCGGCCGGATAGATGTCGGTGGTGAGCCGCTCCTCGTAGCCATGCAACTGGTCGGCGCCGACGAAATGCATCTTGCCGATGAGTGAGGTCTGGTAACCGCCCCGGCGCAGATGGTGCGCAAAGGTGGGGACACTCGACACGAACTCCGATGCGTTGTCGTAGGCGCCGATCCTGGAGTTGAGCTGGCCGGCCATCATGGCGAAACGAGCCGGGGCACACAGCGGGCTGTTGCTGTAGGCCGACTCGAAAACGGTCCCCTCCTCCGCCAACCGATCGATCGCCGGGGCGACTGCCGGGCCCCCGTACGGCGCCAGGTAGGGCGCTCCCAGCTGGTCGGCCATCAGCAACAAGATGTTGGGCTGTTCGCCGGGGCCGGTCACGGTCGGTTCCCGGGCAGGTGGACATCGGCCCCGTCGGGCGGAAGCGGTTGGTTGCCCAGGATCAGATCGGCGGCCTTCTCGGCCACCATCATGGTGGGGGCGTAGATGTTGCCGTTGGTGACCACCGGCAACACCGATGCATCGACGACCCGCAGTCCTTCGGTGCCGTGGACCCGAAGACTGTCGGGGTCGACCACCGCCATGTCGTCGACGCCCATCCTGGCCGTGCACGACGGGTGCAGTGCCGTCTCGGCGTCGCGGGTGACCCACTCGATGATCTCGTCGTCGGTCTGCACCGACGGTCCGGGCGAGATCTCACCGCCGTTGAACGCGGTAAAGGCGGGCTGTTCGAGAATGCGCCGGGCGGTGCGAACCGCCTCGACCCATTCTCGCCGGTCGCGTTCGGTGGAGAGGTAGTTGAACCGGATGGCCGGTTTCCGGCGCGGATCGGTCGAGGTGATCTGCACGCTGCCGGTCGACTCGGAGTACATGGGCCCGACGTGCACCTGGTAACCGTGCCCGCCTCGTTTCACGCCCAGCCCGGGGGCCGAGCCGTCGTACCGGATGGCGATGGGGAGGAAGTGGAACATCAGGTTCGGGTAGGGCTCGGCCGGGTTGCTCTTGACGAAGGCACCGGCCTCGAAGTGGTTGGTGGCCGCCGGTCCCCGCCGGAAAAGCCACTGGAGCCCGATCCACGGTGCTCGCCACTTGGCCAGGTGAGGCTGCATCGACACCGGCTGCGTGCAGGCGTACTGGATGTACACCTCCAGGTGGTCCTGCATGTTGTGACCCACTCCGGGCAGGGCGCTCACCACGTCGATTCCCAGCCCGGTGAGGTGCTCGGGGTCGCCCACGCCGGAGAGCTGCAGCAGTTGGGGTGAGTTGAAGGCGCCGCCGCACGCCACGATCTCGCGGCCGTGGGCGACGACGTTGCGGCCTCGATGTCGGTACTCGACACCGACGGCGCGGGTGCCGTCGAAGACGACCCGGTTGGTGTGGGCTCGGGTGATCACCTCGAGGTTGGGCCGATCGAGCACCGGGTGCAGGTAGGCCCGGGCGGCACTCAGGCGCCGGCCTCGTCGCACGTTCTTGTCGAAGGCGGCGAAGCCCTCCTGGCGGTAGCCGTTGACGTCGTCGGAGAGTCGGAAACCGGCCTCGGGTCCGGCGGCCAACCACGCTTCGAACAACGGGCTACGCGCCGGACCGCGCTCGAGCTCGAGTGGTCCATCGTCGCCCCGCCAGTCGTCGCCGCCGGCCAGACAGGTCTCCATCCGCTTGAAGTACGGCAGGCAATGGGCGTAATTCCACCGCTCCATGCCAGGCCGGCTCGCCCACTTCTCGTAGTCGGCCGGGTTGCCCCGCTGGAAGATCATGCCGTTGATGCTCGACGACCCGCCCAACACCTTGCCCCGGGCGTGGTACACCCGCCGCCCGTTCATGTGGGGTTCGGGTTCGCTCTCGTACTTCCAGTCGTAGAGCCGGTTGCCGATCGGGTAGGCCAGCGCCGCCGGCATGTGGATGAAGACGTCCCACTTCCAGTCGGCGCGGCCGGCCTCGAGTACCAGGACCCGGTTGGAGGGGTCGGTGCTGAGTCGGTTGGCCAGGGCGCAGCCGGCCGAGCCGCCCCCCACGATGATGAAATCGAAGGGAAGGGTCGAGTCCGATGCAGCCATCGCGAGCGACCCTAGGACACCGGCGGCGACCCGCCGACCCTCGAATACCGAGTTCGCGGGGTCGGTACCGTGGGGGTATGGCCCAATCGAGATCGGAACGCCTCGTCGCCGGGATTCGGGCCAACGCCTGGTGGGTGGGGCCGCCGTTGGTCATCGCTTTGGTCCTGGGGTTCGTCGTCGGTTGGCCCCTGATGTGGGTCGGGTATGTCGTGTTGAACTCAGCCGGAGTGTGGCTCTACGCCGACCACCACGGCAGCCGGCGGCCCCGACGACAACTGTGGATGAAGGGGCTGGCCATCGTGTTGGTTCCCACCGGAATGCTGGGCCTGTTCGGTAGCGGTGGCGGCATGTCGGCCACCGAAGCGGCCGGTGCGGCGTCCGACGACGAAGGCATCCGCAAGGCGGCGGCGCGCACCCCGAACCCGCCGATGCTGCCCTAGCGGAACCGCACATCGCCGACGTCGTACGGCGATTGTTCCCGCCGTCTTGCCGAGCGAGCGCAGAGCGGGGAGGATTCGACCGGGCGGTCGACTTGCGGTCGCCGGGTCGGGTCGGGAAATTCGAGTGTTCGAGCGAGAAGCCAAGCTGGTGGTCGACGACTGCTTCGTGGTGCCCGAGCTGCAGGGTGTTGTACCCGACGCCGAACTGGGTTCGACCGAGGAGCGCCAGGTCGTCGACGTGTACCGCGACACCGCTGATCTGCGGCTGGCTCGGTGGGGTTGCACCCTCCGATACCGCTCGGGTCAGGGGTGGACGGTCAAGATCCCCGCGCCCAGTGAAGGCCTCATCCTCAATCGGCAAGAGGTGGTGGTGCCCGGTTCGGCCGACGAACTACCCGACGAAGCCGTCGCGCTGGTGGAATCGCTCACCCGAGGGGCGGCACTGGCGGTGGTCGCCGAGCTGAACACGCGGCGCCTGGCCCGAACGTGGCGGTCAGCCGAGGGCACGGTCGTGGCCGAACTGACCGACGACACCGTCACCGCCCACACCGCCGACGGGCGACAAGTGGGCTTTCGCGAGCTCGAGGTGGAGCTGGGTCCGGCGACCGACAAATCGGTGATGGCCTTGGTGATGAAACACATCCGGGGCGGGCGGGGGACCAAGGACGAGGAACCGGCCCAACCCAAGCTGGTGCGGGTGCTGGGCAAGGCGGCCCGCGAGAAACCCGACGTGGTGGTGCCGCGAACAAAGGCCGACCCGTCGGCCCGGCGGGTCATCCGAGCGGCGTTCTCCACCTCGGTGAGCCGGATGATGCTCCAGCTGCCCGCGGCCCGGCTCGGTCTCGATCCCGAGGGTGTGCACCAGGCCCGGGTGGCCACCCGCCGGCTGCGATCCGACCTTCAGACTTTCCAGCCCCTGCTCAAACGGAAGTGGGCGACGGCTCTTCGCCGTGAGCTGTCCTGGTTGGCCGACGAGTTGGGACGGGTCCGTGACGCTGACGTGCTCGGCGAAAAGCTCCGCGCCGCCCTGGCCGCCAACACCGACATCGATCCGGTGGCTGCCGCCGACGTGCTCGGTGTGCTGTCGGCCCAGCGCGACGTCGACCGAGCCCGCCTGCTCGAACATCTGAGCGACGAGCGGGCCCTCGAGCTGCTCGACCGTCTCGTGGAGGCTGCCGCATCACCATCCACCACCAAACGGGCCCGCCGGCCGGCCCGCGATGTCATGCCTGCCCTGGTGCACGAGCGGTGGCACCGCCTCCGGCGTGCAGTGGAGCGCCTCGACCCCGAACCTCTGCCCGACCAGCTGCACGACATTCGTATCCTGGCCAAGCGGGTGCGATACGCCTCGGAGGCGGTCAGCCCGGCCGTGGGCAAGAGCGCGACCCGGTTCGCCAAGTCGGCCGCGGAGATCCAGCGGTCGCTCGGTGAGCTGAACGACGCGGTGGTGGCCAAGGCCTGGTTGGGTGATGCCGCCCAGCACCTGAGCGGTCCGTCCGGGTTCGCCGCCGGTCAACTGGCCCAGCAGTTGATGGGCGACGCCTCGGTGACCGACGAACAATGGCGGAAGGCCTACCGCCGCATGACCCGCCACGACGGCTGGTTGTTCTGAGCGGTTGCCGCTGACCGTCGCCGGGTGATCTGTACCGCTACTGCCGACTCATCTCGCTGCGGGACTCGGCCTGCTTGTCGCCGTCGCCAGACCGCGAGACCAGCTGGATGTCGACCACTGCGAGCCGGCCCTGGAATGGATTCGGGGCCTGGTAGAGCAAGCTCACCGCAGATCCGCCGTCGGAGCCGACGGTCGGGCCGGTGCTCGACATCATGCCCAGGAACAACGGGATCTCGTCGTGGGCCACCGATTGCCCGTCGATCAACAAGGTGATGGTGCCGGTGGAGCGACCGGTTCGGCGTACCTGGACTTCGACCACACTGTCGCCCTCGGGTACCGGCTCGGCGGAGGTGACCACGGTGTGGGCGTCGAAGGCGTTGTAGTCGAACACCAGATGGTCGTCGTGTACGAAGAACGAGATGCCTGCGTT
This sequence comes from Acidimicrobiales bacterium, assembly GCA_051011595.1. Classification (GTDB taxonomy): domain Bacteria; phylum Actinomycetota; class Acidimicrobiia; order Acidimicrobiales; family SHLQ01; genus JAOUEE01. The sequence continues at coordinate 2,715 of JBPCTQ010000010.1, read as the reverse complement.
CTGGGTGCCGGTGGCGTAGAGCACGCCGTTGTCGCCCGCCGTCCGGGTGATCTCGGCCTTCATGTCGTAGCTACGCCCGTTGATCGGCGCGGCCGCCTGGGCGGCCAGCGGCGACATCGGGGGTCGGTACACGTAGTGCCGGTCGGTGGGGTGGGGTGATCGATCGCGGAATCGGGCCCCGAACAACTCGACCATTCGGTCATCGAGGGGCAGGACCCCTTCGGCTTCGGCCTGTTCCCACCACAACCCGATCAGCTCGGCCAGCTTGTCGGGGTTCTCCTCGGCCAGGTCGTTGCACTCCGACGGGTCGGTGTCGACGTGGTACAGCTCCCACACGTCGTCGTCGAAGGCGACACCGGCAACGTGTCGGGTGACGGCCTTCCAGCCGTCGTGCCACAGGCCCCGATGCCCGCCCATCTCGAAGTACTGGATCGGTTTGGCCGTGGGGGCGGTGGCATCGTCGAGGGTGTAGGCCATCGACGTGCCGCTCACCGGCATCTGCTCGACCCCCCGGTAGATCTCGGGTGCGGTGATGCCGAGCAGGTCGTAGACGGTGGCCGCCACGTCGTTGACGTGATGGAACTGGTGACGCAGCCCGCCGTGATCGGTGATGCGGTCGGGCCAGTGCATCACGAGGGGCACGTGGACACCACCTTCGTGGGTGTTCTGCTTGTACCACTTGAACGGGGTGTTGCCGGCCTGGGCCCATCCCCATGGGTAGTTGGAGTGGCTGTGGGGACCGCCGATCTCGTCGAGGTGATCGACCGCCTCGTCGGGGGTCTCCAACATGCCGTTGAAGAACTTCATCTCGTGCAGCACACCGAAGGGCCCGCCCTCCTGGCTGGCGCCGTTGTCGGCCAGCACCATGAGCACGGTGTTGTCGAGTTCACCCAGATCGCGCAGTGAATCGACCAGGCGGCCGATCTGGGCGTCGGTGTGTTCGAGGAACGCGGCGAACGCCTCCTGGAGCCGGGCAGCCAGGAGTTGCTGGTTGTCGGGCATGTCGTCCCACGCGTCGACGCCGGGATTGCGTGGTGCCAGCTGCACGCCGTCGGGCAGAAGCCCCATCTCGACCTGGCGGGCGAACCACTGCTCGCGGGCCACGTCCCAGCCGTCGTCGAACTGGCCCCGCCACCGGTCGAGGTACTCCTCAGGAGCCTGGTGCGGTGCGTGGGTGGCGCCGAATGCGGCGTAGAGGAAGAAGGGGCGGTCGGGCCGTACCGCTTTGGAGTCGTGGATGAACTCGATGGCCTTGTCGATCATGTCTTCGCTGAAGTGGTACCCCTGGTCAGGGGTGCGAGGCGGGTCGATGTGGTGGTTGTCGTAGGTGAGCGACGGGCTGAACTGGTCGGTCTCACCGTCGAGGAATCCGTAGAAGCGGTCGAAGCCGCGCTGAATGGGCCACTGGTCGACCGGTCCGGCGGCCGAGCACTGCTCCATGGGCGCCAGGTGCCACTTGCCCACACAGAAGGTGGCGAAACCCTCGTGATGCAACACCTCGGCCATGGTGGCTGCATGGTTGGAGATGTGGCCCCGCATGTTTGGAAAACCGGTGTTGAAGTTCGACACGGCTCGCATCCCCACCGTGTGGTGGTTGCGGCCGGTCAACAGGGCCGCTCGGGTGGGTGAACACAGCGGGGTGACGTGGAAGTTGGTGTACCGCAGGCCCTTGTCGGCCAACGCGTCGCAGTTCGGCGTGGCGAGGGTGGAGCCGTAGCACCCCAGCTGGGCGAAACCGAGGTCGTCGAACAACACCACCACCACGTTGGGCGCGTCCTCGCCCGGGTGGGCCGGTTCGGTGAACGAGGCCTCGCTGTCGGCCACGGTCTTGCCGATCGTTCCTGAAAACTCGCCGTACTGCTTCACGATGTCCCCCGTGTGTTCTCGAGAATTCGCCGCAGAATCAACACCAAATTGACACGAATGTGTCACCACCAAGCGGCGGTCGGCCACCCTATGTTGACACCATGGGTGCCACAACTATTTCCGCGGGGTTGACGCAAATTGCGTCACTTGTGCGCACAGGAGCAGAACAGCGAACGCCAGAACGGTTGGTGGCGGCTGCGGCATCTTCCTCTCTCGGTTTGCTCCGCTGACATGACCACTCCAGACTCTCCCGCCATGTCCGAGACCAGCCCCGAGGTCGCGACGCCACCCGAATCCTCGGGTGACGGCCGTCGAGCTCGCCGTGACCGAAATCGTGACGCCGTCGTCGATGCGTTGTTGGGTCTGTTCTGCGACGGGAATCTTGCCCCCACGGTGGCCGAGGTGGCCGCTCGCTCCGAGGTCTCACACCGATCGGTCTTCCGGTACTTCGAAGACATCGACGAGCTGGGCCGGGCCGCCGTCGAACGACAGCAGTCACGAGTCGGCCACCTGATGCAGATCCCCGACATCGGCGAGGGTTCGTTGCCGGAGCGCATCGATGCCATCGTCGGCCAGCGGATGGCGTTGTACGAAGAGGTCAAGGCCACCGCCCGGGTGGCTCGCTTGCGGGCGCCGTTCCAGCCCGTCATCGCCGCCTCGCTGGCCGCCAGTCGAGCCCTGCTCTACGACCAGGTGCGGATCCACTTCGACGCCGAGTTGAGCGCCATGGACGAAGCCGATGCCGACGACACCGCCGCTGCGGTCGATGTCTTGTTGTCGTTCGAGAGTTGCGAGTTGCTCCGGGAGAGCCACCAGCGTTCGGTGGACGCCACCGCCTCGGTGCTGCGG
>JBPCTQ010000009.1:0-7562 GCA_051011595.1 Acidimicrobiales bacterium | reverse complement strand
GCGCTACCGAGGTCACGCTGCCGCCCGAGACCGACGATCCGGTGCCCGGTGGCACCCTGCGCTACGGCCTCATCGCCGACGTCGACGGGCTCAACCCCACCACCAGCGCCATCGCCCCGTCGGGTCGACTCATGGGCTTCGCCGTCTTCGACTCCCTGGTCGCATTCGACAGCGAGAACAACTGGGTGCCCAAGCTGGCCGAGTCGTTCACCCCCAACGAAGACTTCACCCAGTGGACCATGAAGCTGCGCGAGGGAATCACCTTCCACGACGGCACCCCGCTCGACGCCGACTCGATCGTGGTCAACTTCGAAGCCCAACGCAACGATGCCCTGGTGGGCAACGCAGTGAAGCCCTACTACCTCGAGGACAACCCCATCGAGGTGATCGATCCACTGACCGTGCAGTACAACCTGGTGTTCGCCAACTCCCAGTGGCCCACCTCGTTGGCCACGGCCGGGCAGCTCGGCATGGTGGTGTCGCCCACCTGGTTGGCCGCCACCGAAGAAGACGAGAGCCTCAACCAGCAACCGGTGGGTGCCGGACCGTTCAAGTTCGAGAGCCGTAGCCAGGACTCGGTCACCCGTTTGGTGCGCAACGACGACTACTACGGCGGCGACGTCTGGCTCGACGCACTCGAGTTCTTCCCCATCACCGACGGCGCCCAGCGCACCGACCAGCTCCTGGGTGATGCCATCGACGCCCTGCTGTCCACCGACTCGCCCTCCACGCAGATCCTGGTCGACGAGGAAGAAGCCGGCGGCGCCGTGCGCAACATCCTCGACGACACGGGTGAGGAGGCGTTCGTGATGATGAACACCACTGCGGCGCCCTTCGACGACATCCGGGTCCGTCAGGCGCTCACCTTCGCCACCCCCCGTCAGGCCTACAACCAGCGCATTGCCGAAGACATCAACCGCCTGGCCGATCAGATGTTCACTCCCGACTCACCCTTCTACAACCCCGACGTGGTGCAAGAAGCCGACGATCCCGATCAGGCCGGCCCGCTGGTGGACGCGTACTGCGGCGAGGTCCCGGCCAACTGCTCCGACGGCAAGATCAACATCGAATACCAGCACTCGGGGCCCAGCGCCCAGCAGACCCGCATCGCCGATCTGTTGACCGAAGGCTGGGGCCAGTTCTTCAACATCACCGTGGTCGAGGTGCTCCAGGACGACCTGGTGCTGAATGCGGCGCTTGGGGCCTACCAGGTGAACACCTGGCGCCAGTTCGGCAACCCCAACCCGTACAACGACCGCCTGTGGATGGCGTGTGAGACGGTCGATGCCATTTCACTCAACTGGCCCCGTTTCTGCGACGAGCCCCGTACAGAACTGTTGAACGCCGGTGGCGAGTCCACCGACGACGCGGTGCGAGTGGAGAACATGAAGCAGGTGGTGCAGAGCGTCAACGAGGCCTACACCTACGTCTTCCTCAACCACACCCGCTGGGACAACGCCTTCAACGAGAGGGTTCGAGGAATCTGCGACGCCACCAACCTCGAGGGAGCGACCATTCGCTGCACCGACAACGGCGTGCACTTCCTCGAGCAGATCTGGCTGAACTCCTGATCGGCCTGGCCATGTCCCGGCCCACGCCTTCGGAGGCTCATCGGTGATCCGCCAGTTGGCGACCAGGCTCGGCTTGTTCGTGCTGTTGTTGTTGGCGGTCAGCATGTTCACGTTCGGGGCCATGAACCTGCTGGGTGACCCGCTGTTCAACATCCTCGGACCCATCAGCGGCTGCGAGGAGGCGGTCGGTGGTGAGGCCGGGGAGAGTGTGGTCATCGAAGGGTCCGACGGCACCACCCAGAACTGTGGGCCCGACCAGATCCAGGCCGTGCAGGACGCCAAGGAGCAGTACTACCTCGACAAAAGTCTGCCCGAGCGGTACGTGCGTTGGTTGGGAGACGCCCTCCAGGGCGACTTCGGTACGTCGTTCGCCAACCAGGGTGAGTCGGTCACCACCATCGTGCGTGACCGTCTGCCCATCTCGTTGCTGTTGATGGTGATGGCCCAGACCATTGCGGTGGTCATCGCCATTCCCTGGGGGGTGTGGGCTGCGTCGCGAGCCGGAAAGCTCAGCGACCGAGTCAGCACCATCGGTTCGTTCGGGATGGTATCGATGCCCAACTTCGCGCTGGGAATCATCCTCTACTACATCTTCATCGTGCGCCTGGGGTGGTTCCCCTTCCGGTACGAGGACGACGACATCGCCTCGCGGCTGAACTCCTTGTTCATTCCGGCCGTCACCTTGGCGCTGCCCATTGCCTCGGTGTACCAGCGCCTGCTGCGGACCGACCTCATCACCACCCTGCAGGAAGACTTCATTCTCATGGCTCGGGCCAAGGGGGTGCCCCGCCGGTCGGTCCTGTTCCGGCACGCGCTGCGGCCGTCGATGTTCTCGTTCATCACCGTGTTCGGCATCAATGCCGGCGCTCTCATCGGTGGCACCCTCGTCATCGAACAGATCTTCAGCATCCCGGGGGCCGGCAGTGAGATCGTCACCGCCGTGTTCCGGGAGGACTTCCCGGTGGTGTTGGCCTTCGTGGTCATCATCACCGCCGGGTTCGTGCTGCTCAACATCCTGGTCGACATCCTGTACGCCGTTCTCGATCCGCGGGTCAGGAGCTGACCGTGAGCCACATCGAAGACGAAGAGGTGCCGATCACCTTCGCCATCGAGGGAGTGGTGGCCGACGACATGCCGGCCGAGGCCTTCGTCACCAAGAAGACCCTCGGGTTCGGATTCTGGCTGTCGATCGGATGGCTGGTGGCCATCATCGTTGCCGCGCTGCTGGCGCCGATCCTGCCCATCCCGGATCCCGGCGTCGATCTCAGCGCCGACGTGGGGTTGCGTGACGCACCGAACAGCGAGTCGTGGTTCGGCACCGACGCCCTGGGCCGCGATGTGTTCTCACGCACCATCTGGGGGGCGCGTATCTCGCTGGTGGTGGGGTTCGCGGCCATCGCGTTCGGCATGCTGGTCGGAGGTTCGCTGGGCATGCTCTCGGGGTTCCTGCGGGGCTGGTTCGATCGGATTGCCGGTTTCTTCTTCCTGGTGTTGCTGTCGTTCCCGGCCTTGATCCTGGCCATTCTGATGACGGCGCTGCTCGACCGGAACCTGCTCACCATCTCGCTGATCCTGGGTGTGCTCGGGGTCGCGCCGGTCGGCCGCCTGAGTCGGGCCGCCACCATCCAGTTCGCCGAACGCGAATTCGTCACCGCCGCCCACACCCTGGGGGCGAAGAAGGGCCGCATCCTCATTCGTGAACTGCTCCCCAACGTGGTGATTCCCATGGGCGCGCTGGCCCTGCTGGGTATGGCGGTGGCCATCGTGGCCGAAGGTGGGTTGGCCTTCCTGGGTCTCTCGCTCGAAGGTGACACCATCACCTGGGGCAAACTCATCGCCGATGGCGCCGGCCGCCGCGAGATCGAGGATGCCCCGTGGGTGGCCTTTGCCCCGATCATCTTCTTGTTTCTCACGGTGTTGTCGCTCAACTTTGCCGGCGACAAGGTCCGCGAGTACTTCGACGTCAAGGAGATCTCGGTGTGAGCGAGATCACGGTGGAAGCCATTCCCGAGCGAGGTGACGATCCCAACGCCGCCCTGCTCGACGTCAAGGACTACCGCGTCGGTTTCAAGACCGAACGGGGCCTGGCCAAGGCAGTCGACGGTGTCACCTTCCGACTCGACAAGGGCAAGACGCTGGGTATCGTCGGCGAGTCCGGCAGCGGCAAGAGTGTGCTGAACCGCTCGATCATGGGTCTGGTGGTCTCGAGCAATCAGATCGAGGAGGGTTCGGTCCGTTTCGACGGCACCGAGATCGTGAACACCGACCGTCAGCCCTTCTGGGGCAATCGGATGAGCATGATCTTCCAGGACCCCATGACCTCGCTGAATCCGGTCATGAAAGTCGGCCGACAGATCGGCGAGCCGCTCAAGCTCCACCTCGGTATGGACAAGGGCCAGCAACGGGAGCGGGCCACCGAGCTGCTCACCCAGGTGGGGATCCCCGAGCCGGCCCGTCGCCTGCACCAGTACCCGCACGAGTTGTCGGGCGGGATGCGCCAGCGGGTCATGATTGCCATCGCCCTGGCCGGCGAACCCGACTTCCTGGTGGCCGACGAGCCCACCACCGCACTCGACGTCACCGTGCAGAAGTACATTCTCGATCTGCTCAACGAGCTCCAGCGCGATCGCCACATGGCCATGACCCTCATCACCCACGATCTCGGCGTCGCGCGCGGTCGAACCGATGACCTGTTGGTCATGTACGGCGGCCGGGTGATGGAGCAGGCGCCCACCGATGTGTTGTTCTCGGCGATGCGCCACCCGTACTCCGAGGCACTGCTCGAGTCGATCCCCACGCTCGACCACCCCAAACACACCCGCCTCAACCCCATTCCGGGTTCTCCGCCCGACATCGTGGCGCCGCCCCCCGGCTGTCGCTTCGCCCCTCGGTGTCGGTACGCCCAGCACCGCTGCACCACCGAGCTGCCCGAGCTCGAGAGTGACGGCAATCATCACTACGCCTGCTTCTACCCCGTCGGAACCGACGCCTCGACCGAGGCGCTCAAGAACAACGTCGACAAGGGCGCAACCGCGGTGGGCCTCCCGATCTCCAAGGAAGGAAGGCTGGGCTGATGGCCGGCAGCGGTACCGCGCATCTGCGCGACGACCCCAATGTGTTGCTCCGGGTCGAGGACCTGGTGGTGGAGTTCCCGGCCGGCCGGAAGGGCACCGTGCACGCGGTGTCGGGTGTGAGCTTCGACGTCAAGGACGGCGAGACACTCGGTCTGGTGGGTGAGTCGGGATGTGGCAAGTCCACCACCGCCAAGGCGGTCATCCAGATTCCTGCACCCACCTCGGGCCACGTGCTCTACAACGGCATCGATCTGGCCACCCTCCGGGGTGAGGAGATGCGTCGGATGCGTCCCGAGATCCAGATGATCTTCCAGGATCCGATCTCGTCGCTCAACCCTCGCCGCAAGGTCCGCGACATCGTGAGCGAGGGGGTCAAGGTCTGGGGATCGTCCAAAGCGGCCGGGGGCACGTTCACCCAGGATCGCATCAACGAGCTGATCGAAGCGGTGGGCCTGGACCCGGTGGCGGCCGGCGAGCGGCGCCCCCATGAGTCCTCCGGCGGCCAGTGCCAACGCATTTCGGTGGCCCGCGCACTGGTGCTCGACCCCAAGATCGTCATCTGCGACGAACCGGTGTCGGCCCTCGACGTGTCGGTCCAGGCGCAGATCCTGAACCTGCTCGAGGACATGAAGGACCGGTACGGACTCACGTTGCTGTTCATCAGCCACGATCTTTCCGTGGTGAAGAACGTCAGCGACCGGGTGATGGTGATGTACCTGGGCAAGATGTGTGAGATCGGCGACGGTGACCACATCTACGAGCGGCCCGCCCACCCCTACACCCGAGCCCTGCTGTCGGCGGTTCCCGATGCGGCCACGGTGGTCGAAGCCGACGACGAGGTGCTCGAAGGCGAGCTGCCGTCGCCCATCAATCCGCCACCCGGTTGTCGGTTCCACACTCGTTGCCCTCGGGCCGAGGAGGTGTGTCGCACCACCGAACCTCAGGTGCAGCAGCTGGTGGGGGTCGAAGACCACTGGGTGGCCTGTCATTTCCCCCACGAGTCGGTTGTGGCGCTCTGACATCGTGAAGTGACTTCTGGCCCTGCCGGAGCGCGTTTCGACGTGGTGGGGTGTCGGTATGACAGATGTCGAACCGGTCGAGGCGGTGCACGAACGACTCACCGCGCTCGACACCAGCTTTCTGCGCATGGAATCGGCGACCACACCGATGCACATGGGCCTGTTGTGTGTGATCGACGGTCGCGCCCTCCTCGATGAGGAAGGCAGCCTCGACCTCGAGGCCCTCGGGGTCTTCGTCGGCCGACGGCTGGCCGGCGTGGAGCGGCTGACCCAGCGGGTGCAAGAGGTGCCGTTGTCGCTCGGTCGTCCGGTCTGGGTCGACGACCCCGACTTCGACGCCACCCGGCACGTGACCGTGTCGACACTGCCCGCCCCCGGTGGGCGCAGTCAGCTCGAGGAGCACTGCGAAGGTCTCCAGATGCAGTTGCTCGATCGATCGCGCCCACTCTTCGAGATGCACCTCGTTGATGGTCTCGATCCCGACGAGTTCGGACCGGGGGCCTTTGCCCTGGTGCAGAAGGTGCATCACGCGCTGCTCGACGGCATGTCGGGGGTGGAGCTGTTGGCGGCGCTGTTCGACGTCGAACCGGAGCGAGGCGGCGGCGATCCCGAACCGGTAGCCGGACGAGCCGATTCGGCCCCGGTCGATCGGTGGCGACTGATGGGCGAGGCGGTCGCCGATCTGGCCCGTGAACCGGCCACCCTGGTGCGCCAGATCACTGCGGCGGTTGTGTCACCACTGGCCACCGCTCGCCACCTGGCCGCCATGGCCGGTGCGGGCGGGGACTTCATGTCGACGCGATCAACGGCCACGTCGTCGCTCAATCGAACGGTTGGTGCCTCGCGCCGGCTGACGTCGATCTCGGTGCCGTTGACCCGTGTGCACGACACCGGTATCGGGTTGGGCGGCACGGTGAACGACGTCGTGCTCAGCGCCGTGGCGCTCGGACTGCGGTCCCTGTTCGACCATCGTCACGAGTCGGTCGACGGAGCGATGAAGGCCCTGGTGCCGGTCTCCACTCGCCGAACCGGCCTCGATGCCGAACACGGCAACCATGTGGCCGCCCTGGTGGTCGAACTGCCGGTGGACACCGCCGAACCGGCGGCGGTGTTTGCTGAGGTGTCGGCTCGGGTCCACCAGCTCAAACAACAACACCATGCCGACGGCACCGAGTACCTGATTGACGTCGGCAACCACGTGCCGTCGGCCGTGCTCGACTTCCTGACCCGGCTGGTCGGTGATCAGCACGTCTTCAACCTGGTGGTGACCAACCTGCCCGGACCGCCGGTGCCCCTCTATCTCGATGGGGCGCTGGTGCGCGAGCTGGTGCCGATCGTGCCGTTGGGAGGCAACCTCACACTGGGCGTCGCCGTGCTCAGCTACGACGGCGACGTCGTGTTGGCGTTCCATGCCGACGGTGAGGCGTGCCCCGACGTCGAGGTGATGGCCCGTGCTGTCCGCGAAGGATTCGACGGTCTGGCGGCCGCCGCCGGGGTGGAGTGATCCGCCCTCAGCGGCGCGAGACGAACACCGCTTCGGCCTGCGAGCCGTCGTCGGACGAGAGATCGGCTCGGTACTGATATCCCTCGGGATGGACGAACGCACTCAGCTGGTCGAGCTCGGTGACCTGGTGGTCGACGACGTGGCGGACGAGGGCTCCCTTGAGGAGTTTGTTCCAATGGCTGACCGTGACGAGTTGGCGCTGCCCCTGTTTGACCACGTCGTCGAGGAACCGGGCGGTGATGCGTTTGCCGAGATCGAGGTGGTCGGGTTGCCAGGCGGCGCGGTGTTCGTTGGGTAACAGATCCCACACCACCCGGCCGGCGACGGTGGGGCCGAGGGCTCGGGTGACGGGCTGTCGCCATCCGGTGGAGAGTTTGCCCGACCGCCCCAGGAC
>JBPCTQ010000008.1:0-12508 GCA_051011595.1 Acidimicrobiales bacterium | reverse complement strand
GGCCTCACCGGCACGGGCATCGGCCTGGGCGACCCGGCCCGCATTCCGGTGGTCGAGAACGACTTCATCTTCGCCGCCATCGGCGAGGAGATGGGCCTGCTCGGCTCGACGGCCATCATCGTTTCGTACCTGTTGTTCGTGGGATCGGGTCTACGGGTGGCGGTCCGAGCCACCGACACGTTCTCCAAGCTGCTGGCCGTGGGGCTCACCACCATCATCGGGATGCAGGCCTTCATCATCATCGGTGGTGTCATCCGGGTGGTGCCGCTCACCGGCATCACCTTGCCGTTCGTGTCCTACGGCGGTTCATCGCTGCTGGCCAACTACATATTGTTGGCGCTGCTCATCCGGGTGTCCGACGAATCGTCGCGTAAGGCCAGGGCCGAGGCCGTCGAGGCCGCGGCGGCCCGATGAACCGCCAGATCGCCCGGCTCGGGGTGGGTTTCCTGGTGATGTACACGGTGCTGTTCGTGCAGCTCAACCGGGTCCAGGTGTTCCAGGCCGACGAACTGCAGGAAGATCCGGGGAACACACGGTCGGTGGTTCGTGAGTTCGGCCAACCCCGAGGATCCATCTCGACCGCCGACGGGGTGCTGCTGGCCCAGTCGGTGCCGGTCGAGGACGAGCAGTTCGATCGGGCCCGGGTGTACCCCGAGGGTGAGCTGTATGCCCACGTCACCGGCCACTATTCGTTCAACGTGGGCGCCACCGGGGTGGAGCGCACCTACGACGGCGAACTGGCCGGGACGGCCTTCGAGCAGGAGTTCGCCAGCCTCGGTGACCTCTTCCTCGACCGCGACACCACAGCCGATCTCACCCTCACCCTGCGCGACGACGTGCAACGAGTGGCCCGCGAAGCGTTGGGCGAGCGGAAGGGGTCGGTGGTGGCCGTCGACCCCCGCACGGGAGCGGTGCTGGCCGCGTACAGCTGGCCGACCTACGACCCGAATCCGGTCTCCGGTGTCGATCCGGCGGCGGCCAACGCGGCGTGGGATGCACTGGTGGCCGATCCGGCCAACCCCGCGCTCGAGCGGTTCCACCGCGAGCTGTTCTTCCCGGGTTCGACCTTCAAGGTGGTGACGGCGGCATCCGCCCTCGAGGCGGGGGCGGCGTCGCTCAGCGACCCGTCGTTTCCTGCGGTCAGCTCGTACACCCCGCCGCTCACCGAAGTCCCCATCACCAACTTCGGTGGTTCAACGTGTGGTGGGCCGCTGCTCGACATGTTGCGCCAATCGTGCAACACCGCCTTCGCCCAACTGGCTTCCGAACACGTCGGTCCCGATCCGATGATCGAGCGAGCCGAGGCCTTCGGGTTCAACGAGACGCCCCCCATCGATCTGCCCGGCACCGAGGCGTCGTTCTTCCCCACCGACTTCGGAGCCCCGCTGCAGTCGGTCGAGTCTTTCTACGGTGAACCCGTGCCAACCACCCCCGAAGGTGAACCGGTCGACGACGACGAGCTGGTCTTCGTGCACGAGGACACGCCCGCGTTGGCCCGGTCGGCCATCGGCCAGCTCGACGTGAAGTCGACCCCGCTGCAGATGGCGCTGGTGGGTGCGGCCGTGGCCAACGAAGGACTCATCCAGACCCCGCATGTGGTGGGTGAGATCCGCAACCGCGACGCCGAGGTCATCGGTGGTGGATCGCCGGGTCTGTGGCGCCAGGCCATGGCACCGTCGACTGCCGGCCAGATGCGCGAGGCGATGCTCACCGTGGTGGAGAGCGGCACGGCAACCCGGTTGGCGGTGCCCGGTTTCGAGGTCGGCGGCAAGACCGGCACCGCCCAGCTGGGGCGCAACGTCGAGGAGACGCACGCCTGGATCGTGGGTTTCGCCGGTCCGCCAGGCGAGGAACCCACGGTCGCGGTGGCGGTGATCATCGAAGCCGACCCCGACATCGGACAACAGACCGGTGGCACGGTGGCTGCGCCGGTGGCCCAGCAGGTGCTGGCCGCTGCCCTCGACCCCGCTCCGGGGGCGTGATCCCGGCCACCGTGTCCCCGCCGGCCGCGTGCCGGGGGACTACGGGTCAGCGTTTGTAGACTCGACAGCCATGTCCGATCAGGGACCGACCGTCTTCAGTGGGCGGTACGAGCTTCATCGTCAGCTGGCCCGTGGCGGCATGGCCGATGTGTACCTGGCGCGCGACCAGCTGCTCGACCGTCCGGTTGCGGTCAAGGTCCTCTTCTCGTCGTTCGCCACCGACGAAGCATTCGTGGAGCGGTTCCGGCGCGAGGCCCAGGCCGCGGCCAACCTGAGCCACCCCAACATCGTCAACATCTACGACTGGGGCGAGGAAGCCGACACCTACTTCATCGTCATGGAGTACGTCGAAGGGCGTTCGCTGGCCGAGATCTTGGCCACCGAAGGGCCGCTGCACCCCGACCGGGCAGCCGAGGTGGCCATCGATGTGGCCGCCGCCCTCACCGCCGCTCACCGCAACGGCCTGGTCCACCGCGACATCAAACCGGGCAACGTGATGATCTCGCCCACCGGCCAGGTGAAGGTGGCCGACTTCGGGATCGCCACCGCCATCGCCGGTGCCCAGGAACAGCACACCGAGTCCGATCTCACCCAGGCCGGCATGGTCATGGGCACGGCCACGTACTTCTCGCCCGAGCAGGCCCAGGGCCAGGGCGTCGACCCGCGCAGCGATGTGTACTCCCTCGGTGTGTTGCTGTACGAGATGCTCACCGGCAAGCCTCCCTACCGGGGCGACAGCCCCATGGCCGTGGCCTACAAACACGTCACCGAACCGGTGCCCGGTATCCGGGCCCAGGGTGTGAACGTGGCCGAGTCGCTCGAGGCCATCACGATGAAGGCCCTGGCCAAACGGCCCGAGAATCGGTATCCCACGGCCGAGGACTTCGGCAGCGACCTTCGTCGTTACCGCGAAGGACAGCACGCACTACCCGGCGGAGCTGCTGCTGCGGCAGCAGCCGGAGCCGGAGCGGCGGCGCTGGCCACCACCCCGTCCACTACCCCCGAGCCGGCGGCTGATGCCACCACGTCGCTACCGGTCACCGGCGCGGTGGCCGCCACCGCAGCCACGGCTGCCACTGCGGCGGCCGCTGGTACCACCGAACGGGCGGGTACCGGGTCGGTACCCAGCGCCACCCGCTCCAGCGAGGTCCGTCGGAACCTCGTCTTCTTCAGCGTGCTCATCTTGTTGCTCATCGCCTTGGGTTTCCTGGTGGTGGCCTTCGTCAACTCCCTCGGTGTCGGTGGTGACGACGGGGAGGCGGGCCCGGGCACGGTCGAGGTTCCCGAGGTCACCGGGTCCACTCTCGAACAGGCGCAACAAGAGCTCGAACTCCGAGGTCTGCGAGTCGGCGAACTCGATTTCCAGGCCAACGACACGGTCGATCCGAACGTGGTGTTCGGCCAGGATCCTTCCGAAGGAGCAATCGTCGACGAAGGCACCGTGGTCAACCTCACGGTCAGCACCGATGTGGTCGACACGCGTGTCCCCAACCTGGTGGGCCTCAAACGGGCCGACGCCGAGGAGCAGCTGAACCGGCTCGGCTTCAACGTGGCCGTCGAGGAAGACTTCGGCGAGGTCGAGATCGACACCGTGTACGCCCAGGATCCGGCGGTGAACACCACACTCGAAACCGGGTCGACCGTCACCATCTCGGTGTCGCTCGGTTTCGAACCCCGACCCGTCCCCGACGTCGCCGGCAAGACCCAGGACGAGGCGCTCGAGATCCTCACCGAAGCGGGGTTCAACAACGTCGGCTTCACCGGTGAGTCATCCAGCACGGTGACGGTCGACGTGGTCACCCGCACCGATCCGCCCGCCGACGAGGTCGTCGATCCCACCGAGCCGCTCACCGTGCTGTTCTCCACCGGTCAGCCGGTCAACTCGGTGCCCAACGTGCAGGGGCTGTTGGCCGATGCCGCCATCCAGACCATCAGCGCGGCCGGGTTCAATCCGGCTCCGGTCTTCGAACCGTTGCCGGCCGGCGATCCCAACATCGGCGTGGTGATCTCCCAGACACCGGCGCCCGATACCACCCTGGCCCTGGGTGCCACCGTCACCCTCGTGGTGGGCAGCCCCGAGGCTCCTTCCTCCACCGATCCGCCCACCACCGATCCGCCGACTACGGATCCGCCAACGACCGATCCGCCGCCGACCGATCCGCCGAATACCGATCCGCCGCCCACGGGTGGCGGCGGCTAGCGACCCGCCGTTCAGCCGGCCCGATCGAGGAAGTTGCGCAGCAGATCGTGGCCCGCCCAGGTCAGGATCGATTCGGGGTGGAACTGCACCCCCTCGACATCGTGGGTGCGGTGACGCAGACCCATGATCGTGCCGTCGTCGGTGTGGGCGGTGATCTCCAGCTCGGGTGGCACCGAATCGGGATCGACCACCAGCGAGTGATAGCGGGTGGCTTCGAGCGGATTGGGCAAGCCGGTGAACACCCCGACGCCCTCATGGCGGATGGGTGACGTCTTGCCGTGCATCACCGACTCGGCCCGAACCACATCGGCCCCGTAGACCGCTCCGATGCACTGGTGACCCAGACACACGCCCAGCACCGGAACCCGTCCGGCGAAGTGGGTGATGAGGTCGCTCGAAACTCCGGCTTCCTCGGGCCGACCGGGGCCGGGGCTGATGAGCACGGCATCGGGTTCGAGCGCGTCGGCTTCATCGACCGTGAGCGAGTCGTGGCGGTGGACCAGCGGATCGGCACCCAGCTCACCGAGGTACTGCACCAGGTTGTAAACGAACGAGTCGTAGTTGTCGACGACGAGGACGCGGGCCACGGGGGAGACGGTACCGGAGGTGAGGGTGGAGGCGGCTAGCGATATTGGGTCGACGTGATGATGCCGCCCAGGATGGCGCCGAGGCCACCGAGCAACCACCAGTTGCTGGGCGCCGAGGGGAGCACGCCGGTGTAGTTCAAGAAGATGATGATCATCCCGATGGCGAACAGGGCGAACATCAAGACCGGCACCCACATGGGGCTGGGCCCCTTGGCCTTGGTGGCCACCTCCGGCGCCGTGGCCGCGCCCCGGTAGTCGTCGGGCCGGGTGCCCTTGGGGGTCACTCGGCCGCCCTGGACACGTCGCTTCGTCGGCTTTGCCATGGCCCCAGAGGATACTCGCCCGCCGGATGACCTCACGCCGCGTGCGGGTAGCCCAGGGCGCGCCATGTGCGGAAGGAGTGCAGCGCCGGAGGGCCGGTCCTCACTCGATGGGCGCGACCAGGTCCATGTCTTCGAGGCAATGGCGGGGCGGCGGCGGCATCTCGTCGGTGGCCGCCGTCATTCGCACCTCGGTGCCACAGATCGAGCAGCGGTATTGGATCTTCACCTTGCGGAGTTCGCCTGGGGGTGGTGGCTCGGGAACCGGCTGGGCCAGTCCGCGCAGCATGGCCAGTCCGATCCTCATGATGACGAGGAAGGCCACAACGGCGATGATGATGTTCACCACGTTGCCCATGCCGTTCAGGTTACTGGCGACTCACGACAGGCCGATCGGCTTCCGCAGCACGGTGGCGGCCCCGGTGCCGTCGTCGGCCTCGTCGACAAGGAGTGCGGTGGTCGGTTCCAGTTGGTGGTGCTGGTCCCACCCGATGGTTTCGGCCAACATGCCGACACCAACGGCGCCGAGCGGTCGGCCTCGACCCAGGCTGCCGCCGGACCGGTTGGTTCGGTCCGGGTCGACACCCAGCGCCGACACCGCGTGCAGGGCGGCTGCACTGTGGGGCGCGTCGAGCTCCACCGAATGAAGGTCGGTTGGTGCGATGTCGGCGCGGCCCAGCGCTTGGCGGGCGGCGGCCACTCCGGCACCGAACATGGTGACGGGGTCCACCGCGGTCTCCGCCGACGACACCACCGAGTAGTGCGCTTCCCGGCCGGTCCGGGCCAGCCAACGATCCGATGCCAGCACCGCCACCGCGGCCCCGTCGGCGGCCGGCGCCAGGTTGGAGGCCGCGACCTGACCTTCGTTGTCGTGAAGTGGCGCGCAGTCTTCCTCGATCGGTGATGTCGGCGCCTCGTCATCGACCATCACGGTCAGGGCGGCCCGCGGTTGGTCGCGATCGTTCAAACGAGTGGGCGCCACCACCAGCCAGGGAGGATGGTCGACGGTCGCGGCCAGGAGCCGACAACGGGCCGCTTCGTCGTCGAGCACCGCTCGCCCGTAACCGTCGGCGAGGGCCAGCCGGTCACCGGCTACTCCGGGCGGCACCAGCCCACCGGCCGCGGCGTAACGTCCGGCCGGTCCGTTCCCCCAGATCGGCCCGTACTGGCGGTTGAGACCCACCGCACCGGCCGGTACCAGGCTCATGACCTCGACTCCGGCGGCGATGACCACGTCGGCGCCGCCGGCAGTAACGGTGTGGGCGGCCAGCTGGAGCGCTCGATGCGACGAGCTCGCCCCTCGCTCGATCGTGGTGGCGGGAATGGCTTCGGGCCAGCCCGCGCTCAGGATTGCCGCCCGGCCCACGTTGGCCGCTTGGGCCCCGACCGGGTGGGCGCAGCCGACCAGCATGGCGTCGACATCGGCCGGGTCGATTCCGGCGTCGTCGCAGGTGATGGTGAGCGTGTGGGCCAGGAGATCGACCGGATGCCACCCCGACAACAGTCCGTGGACCACGCCGAACGGTGTCCGTCGAGCCGCGATGACATGGGCGGCGGCCGGGGTTGGCATGGTTCGAGTCTCCGAGTCCGACCTCGGTCGGTCAAACCGATGCCGGCTCGGCCTTCGCTCCGTCCCATCGCGGTCGGTACTGTTGGCGAGCGACGACCCCAAGGAGATCTCGTGGCCAACCCCGTCGATCAGGAAATCAGAGAATTGGTCGCCGGCCAGACCGTGCCGACGGAGTTCCTCCGCACGGTGGCCGACCACGGCGACGCTCCTGCCCTCAACTGGCGCAACGCCAGCGGTGAGTGGGAGCACTGGACGTTCAGTCAGTACGCCGAGCGGGTGGCTCAGGTGGCTGCTGGTCTCCAGGCGCAGGGTGTGGAGGCGGGCGACCGGGTGGTGTTGATGATGCGCAACATCCCCCAGTTCCATCTGCTCGACATGGCCTGCTATTTCCTGGGTGCGACCCCGGTGTCCATCTACAACTCGTCGTCGGTCGACCAGATCGCGTTCCTGGCCGGTCACTGCGAGGCCAAGTTGGCGGTAGCCGAGGACAACTCGTTCCTGGCCCGGTTCCGGCCGGCCCGGGCCAAGCTGCCCGACCTCGAGTTCCTGGGGGCCGTCGACGGTGACGGCGACTTCGATCTCGACGAGCTCATGCAGGACGGCTCCATCGACCTCGAGGCCGCCGCGGCCACCGCCCAGCCCGACGATCTGGCCACCATCATCTACACCTCGGGCACCACCGGCCCGCCCAAGGGGGTGCAGATCAGCCATTTCAACATCTGTTGGACGATCGAGTCGATGCTTCGGTGCACCGACCGCGACGTCGATGGCATGCGGGCCGTCTCCTACCTGCCCATGGCCCACATCGCCGAACGTATGGCCACCCACTACCAGGGTGCCTTCCTCGGTCTCAACACCTTCTGTTTGCCCGATCTCGCCGATCTGGGCGCCACCATGCGCGAGGTGAAACCCAACTACCTCTTCGGTGTACCCCGCGTGTGGGAGAAGTTCCACGCCGGTGTCAGCGCCGCGCTGGCCGGTGATCCGGAGAAGAAGGCCGGCTTCGACGGCGCCGTGGCCGCCGCGTCCGAAATCGTGTTCGACCTGGCCTGGGATCGAGCCACCGACGAACAGAAGGCCACCTACGAAGCGCTCGACAGCCAGGTGTTCTCGGGCGTACGAGCCATGTTGGGTATGGACGAGATGGAGATCGCCGTCACCGGCGCGGCTCCGATCCCGGCCGAACTGCTCACCTGGTACCGAGCCATCGGTGTTCCGCTGTCGGAGATCTACGGCATGTCGGAGAACTGCGGTCCGATGACCTGGACCCCCGACCGCATCAAGCCGGGCACGGTCGGACCGGCCTGTCCCGGCGTCGAAGTGGCCCTGGCCGACGATGGCGAGATCATCTGCCGGGGCGGCAACGTCACCACGGGGTACCTCAACAACCCCGAGAAGACCGCCGAGGCGCTCGACGACGACGGCTGGCTGCACACCGGCGACATCGGCGAGGTCGACGACGACGGCTACTTCCGCATCGTCGATCGCAAGAAGGAGCTCATCATCACGGCGGGTGGCAAGAACATCAGCCCGGCCAACCTCGAGAGCAAACTCAAGCAGATTCCGCTGGTGGGTCAGGCGTGTGCCATCGGTGATCAGCGGCCGTTCGTATCGGCGTTGGTGGTGCTCGATCCCGACCAGGCGCAGGCCTGGTGCGGGGCCAACGGGGTGGAGTTCACCTCACTGGGCGACTTGGCCGACAACCCGACGGTGATCGACCTGGTCAACCAGGGTCTCGAAGAGGTGATGGCCGGATTCAACAACGCCGAGCGGGTCAAGAAGGTGACCATCCTGCACGAGGAATGGTTGCCCGACACCGAAGAGCTGACCCCCACCTCCAAGCTGAAGCGTCGGGGTGTACACGCCAAGTACCAGACCGAGATCGAAGCGCTCTACGCGTGAGCTGCTGAGCGGCCGAGTTGGCCTCGGATCCCAGCCAGCGAGCCCCAGTCAGTCCGAGTCAGCCTGCGTCAGTCTTGTTTTTCGGGTCGCCAGAACCCGGCCAGCAACAGCAGTGCGCCACCCACACCGGCCACCAGCCCGATGACCAGCCCGCTCCAGCCGGCCATACCCATCAGGTCGAAGGAGTTGTCGAGAGACCATTCGCCCGGTCCCAACAGGGCCGCCACGAACCCGAAGGCGATGAGCGACACCACGTACTCGTACCCTTCGCCCGGCCGGAAGATGAAGAAGCCGTTCTTGAGATGGTTGGTGATGAGCGCCACCACCATCACGCCGATCACCCCGGCCGCGGCCAGCGGGGTGAGCAGGCCCACCACCAGGAGCACCCCGGCGGCCACCTCGGTGATCGAGGCCAACCAGGCGTGGAAGATGCCCGGCTTCATGCCCAGGCTGGCGAACCAACCGGCGGTCCCTTCGATCTTGCCGCCACCGATGATGTGGTTGATGCCGTGGGCCAACATGATCACCCCGAGCATCACTCGCAGAATGAGCAGTGCAGTGTTGATGGCATCGATATCGGCGTCGACGGGCATGACGATTCCCTCTGGTCGTGTGCGCAGAGACGGTAGTGCGGAAATACTGCAGCAGTGAGCCTGGTCGACGCCAAGATCCTGATCACCGGCCCCGCCGGCCAGATCGCCTTTCCCATCGCGCGACGGCTGGCAGCCGACAACGAGGTGTGGGGGATCGCCCGCTTCGGTGAGGAGGAAAGCCGCCGTCGGGTCGAGGCACTGGGCGTGACCACCCGTCGAATCGACCTGGGTACGGGTGAGTTCGGCGACCTCCCCGGCGATTTCACCCATGTGTTGCACCTGGCCGTGGCCCAGGGTCCGGGCCGCGACACCGATCACGGACTGCGGGTCAACGCCGAAGGCACCGGTCTGTTGATGCAGCATTGCGCCTCGGCCCGGTTCCTGGTGATGTCCACGTTCTCGGTGTACGAACCCCAACCCGATCGCTGGTACCCCTTTGCCGAGACCGATCAGATGGGTGACACCCGCCAGCCCTACTCGCCCACCTACAGCGTCTCGAAGATCGGCCAGGAGGCGGTGGCCCGCACCACCGC
The DNA here is from genome assembly GCA_051011595.1 of Acidimicrobiales bacterium. GTDB lineage: Bacteria > Actinomycetota > Acidimicrobiia > Acidimicrobiales > SHLQ01 > JAOUEE01. Next base: position 2,821 of record JBPCTQ010000008.1, on the reverse strand, counting down.
CCGTCTGTTCGCCATCCCCACCGTGATCGCCCGAATGAACGTGGCGTACGGCACCAACGGTGGCCTGCCGGCTCTGCATCTCGATGCCCTGCGGCGCGGAGATCCCATCGTGTTGCGTGACCCCGGCCCCACGCCCTACAGCCCGATCCACGAGGACGACATCGTCGCCCAGGTGGGGCCCCTGCTCGAGGCCGCTTCGGTGCCGGCCACGGTGGTGAACTGGGCGGGGGACGATGTGGTGACGGCCGAGCAGTGGGTGGCCGAACTCGAGCAGCTGACCGGTCTCACCGCCGATATCCGACGGGTCGCCACACCCAACAGCGTGGCGGGGTCGGTGAGCGACAACACGCGGCGCTTGGCGATCACCGGTCCGTGTGAGGTTTCGTGGCCCGACGGCCTGGCCCGAATGGTGGCAGAGCGGGCCTGATGGACACCGAGCCCCACATCGGCACGCTCAACGAAGGATCGTTGCACGCGGCACTGAAGGCGATGTACGCCGAACCAGGTGATCGACTGGAGGAACCACTCGGCGGGTTTGTCATCGACATCCGTCGCGACGACCTACTGATCGAGATCCAGACCGGCTCGTTTGCCGCCATGGGCAACAAGCTCGATCACGTGCTCGGCGAACACCGGGTCTTGTTGGTGTACCCGATCGCGGTGCAGACCCGCCTCCAGAAACCGGGGGTGAAACCCCGCCGCTCGCCGAAACGGCGCAGTGTCCACTCGCTGTTCGAGGAGTTGGTCAGTATTCCCACACTGCTCGATCACCCCGACCTCAGCCTCGAGGTGGTGCTGGTCTCGGTCACCAACGTGCAGGTTGCCGATCCCCGGGCCCGACGGGGCCGCGGTGGGTTCCGTACCGTCGACCGGGTGCTCGACGAGGTGTTCGAGCGACGGCGATTCGATGGGGCACGCGATCTGATGGATCTGGTGCCCGACGACCTGCCGGCCCGATTCACCACCGCCGATCTGGCCCGCCAGGCCGACGTGTCACGCGATGTGGCCCAGCAGATGGCCTACTGCCTGCGCGCTCTCGGGCTGTTCGAGGAACAGGGCCGATCGCGACAGGGGATCGAATACACCCTTGGCCCCCAAGCCTGACCCATGACGTCGCGCCGACAGGTACATCCCGGGAGAATCTGAGGCGAAGCTCAGCCTTCGCGCACCAACGGCATCACCTCGGCGCCGAAGCGCCGGACCTGATCTTCGTACTCGGCGCGATCGCGGCCTCGGAAGGCACAGTGGATGGTGTTGGCGCCCAGTCCGGCGATTCCCCGAATGGCTGCCGCGATCTGGTCGGCCGACCCGCTCATGTGCACCGGGTTCAAGCCGTCAGGGGGTTCACCCAGGTAGACGCGGGGGGCGAAGGCACCGATGGCGAAGTGCTGATCGCTCCGTCCGGCCGTTTCGGCCGCCTCGGCGATGGTGGCGATGACCTCGGGGTAGTCGGCGGGCGACTGGGTGAAGGGAATGAACCCATGGCCGAACTGTCCCACCCGGCGCAGCGCGGCCTTGCCGCCGCCCCCCACCCACATGGTGAGCTCGCCGCCCGCCGGAGCGGGAGCGACGCCGACGTCGGTGTATTGGTAGTGCTCGCCCTGGTGCGACACGTAGGTGTCGGCGAACGCACCGCTGATGGCGTCGAGTGTCTCGTCGAGTCGTTTGCCGCGAGTGGCGAAGTCGACCCCGAGGGCGTCGAACTCGGCCTCCACGTGGCCGGCCCCGACGCCGAAGATGGCCCGGCCGCCACTGAGATGATCGAGGGTGCCGAACGCCTTGGCCGTCTGGAGGGGATGGCGATAAGCCGCCACCCACACCACCGACAGCAGTCGCACCCGTTCGGTGTGCGCGGCCAGATAGCTGAGCGTGGCCACCGTGTCGTACCAGGTGGTGGTCATGTGTTTGGCGTAGTCGTTGTCGGGGATGGCGATGTGGTCGCAGACACCGATGAAGTCCATCCCGCTGGCCTCGGCTGTTTGGGCCACCGATACCAGATCGCTCACCTGGGCGGTGTCCTCCCAGGGATCACACAAGGTGCGGGTGAGGGTCTGGATGGGCAACTGCATGCCGAAGCTGATGTCGTTTTCCGGGGCCGCGGAAGGCATCGATTTCTCCCTGGTCGCGAGTGTGGCCGCAGTCTCGCTTGCCGTTCGATGACCGACCCAATTCGTGGCCATGGTGAGGCACTGATCCGAGGGTTCCGCAGCCCGGCCGGAGCCGCTACAGTGCCCGCCCATGACAACCCTGCACGACTTCGAGATGAAGTCCATCACCGGTGAGGATGTGAGCCTGAGCGCCTTTCGCGATCAGGTGAACCTGATCGTGAACGTAGCCAGCCAATGAGGTCTCACTGACCAGTACGCAGGTCTGCGTACGCTTCACGAAGACAACAGCGGCTTCAACGTGTTGGCTTTCCCGTGTAATCAGTTCGGGGCCCAGGAGCCCGGTACTGATGCCGAGATCCTCGAGTTCGCCACCAGCAAGTACGACGCCACCTTCCCGATGTTCTCCAAGATCGAGGTCAACGGTGACGGGGCGGCGCCGCTGTACGAGTGGCTCCGCACCGAACAGCCTGGTGAGGGCGACTCCAACGACATCACCTGGAACTTCGAGAAGTTCCTGGTCGACGGTTCGGGCAACGTGGTGGCTCGTTTCGCCCCGACGGTGACCCCCGAACAGATCGGCGAGCAGCTGCCCCAGTACCTGGGCTGAGTCTCTTCTCCGAACTGGCGGTACGACGCGTCATAGGTGACGCGCCTGACCGCCAGTTCGGTGCGCGGCGCGTTCTGGCGGTACAACGCGTCATAGGTGACGCGCC
>JBPCTQ010000007.1:0-3584 GCA_051011595.1 Acidimicrobiales bacterium | reverse complement strand
GCCGACGCCCCACGCGCACGTCGACTCCGCCGACGCGCCCCGTGACGCCCAGGCCCACCTGGTTCTCGAAATCCTCGACCTGCTGGCGGTCTGAAACCGACGCGGCGACTGCCTGAGCGATGGGATGCTCGGACCGAGCCTCGAGCGAGGCAGCCAGGCCCAGCAGCGCAGATTCGTTGCCCCCGGGGGCTTCGATGGACGTGAGGGTCATGGACCCTTCGGTGACCGTCCCGGTCTTGTCGACGACAACAACGTCGACGGCCCGAGTGTCTTCGAGGACCTCGCCGCCCTTGATGATCACGCCCAGCTGGGCGCCCCGACCGGTGCCCACCATGATGGCCAGCGGGGTGGCCAGACCCAATGCGCACGGGCACGAGATGATCAGCACGGCCACCGCCGCGGTGAAGGCATCGCTGGCCGAGTGGCCGGTGAGGAACCAGGCTGCCAGCGTCAGCAGAGCGGCACCGATGGCCACCGGGACAAAAACCGCTGACACCTTGTCGGCCAAACGCTGGACGTCGGCTCGGCTGCCCTGGGCCTCGTCGACCAGCCGGATGATCTGGGCCAGGGCCGTGTCGGATCCCACCCGGGTGGCCTCGACCACCAAGGATCCGTTGGCGTTCACCGTTGCGCCGATGACCTCGTCGCCCTCGCCGACAGCCACCGGTATGGGCTCACCGGTGATCATCGAGGCGTCGACGGCCGACACCCCCTCGATCACCATGCCGTCGGTGGCGATCTTCTCGCCCGGGCGCACCACGAATCGGCTGCCGACGGTCAGCTGGTCGAGGGGCACCTCCCGGCCATCGACCAGACGAGCGGTGGGCGATCCCAGCTCGGCCAGGGCCCGAATGGCGTCGCCCGAGCGACGAGTGGCCCGCACCTCGAGCCACTTGCCCAGCAGGATCAGGGTGATGATCATGGCGCTGGTCTCGAAGTAGATGGGCTCGTCGAGCCCACCGATGAGCACGACAGCCGACCACAACCAGGCCGACAACGAGCCCATCGACACGAGGGTGTCCATGGTCGTGGCCCGGTGCTTGAGGTTCAGGGCGGCGCTGCGATGAAAGGGCCAGCCCGACCAGAACACCACCGGGGTGGCCAATGCGGCGACCACCCACTCCCACCCCTCGAAGTGCAGCGGCCGCACCATCGAGAGGGTCATGACCGCCAGCGACAACGGAACCGCCAGTCGGAGTCGGCGGCGTAAGTCGTGTTCGCGGTCTCGTCCGTCGGTCTCGGAGTCGATCACGTGGTAGCCGAGACTCTCGACCGCGGCGCGGAAGGTGCCCTCCGCATCGTCGAGGTCGTGGACCACCCGTGCCCGGCCGGTGGCGAAGTTGACGTTGGCCTCGGCCACACCGTCGAGGGATCCGAGCGAACCCTGGATCCGGGAGGCACAGCCGGCGCAGGTCATGCCGTCGATAGTCAGATCGACGGTACGGGTCTCGCCGGAGCCCGGTCCGGAGCCGGAGCCTGATTCGAGTCGGGTGGTCACCCTTCCAGGATAGACCTTCCAGCCAACGGGAAGGTCAAGGGCGGCCCGCCGAAACCGGGTGTCAGTGGCTGATCACCTGACAGCGGTTGGGGTCGGTGCAGCCGGCCGGGTCGAGTGACCGGGCTCGCTGCGACAGCTCCCGCAACTGGGTGCGGGCCTGCTCCAGACGGGCCAGCTGGGTGTCGATGTCGGCCAGATGCCGCTCGAGCAGTTCGGCCGTGTGCTGACACGACGCCGAGCCCGCGTCCTTGAGCTCGAGGACCGAAGCGATCTCGGTGAGGGTGAGACCGGTGGATTGGGCGTCGCGGACGAACCGCAATCGCTCGACCGCGGTGTCGTCGTAGTCGCGGTACCCCGAGGCCGTGCGAGCCGGTTCGGCCAGCAAGCCGATGGATTCGTAGTACCGGATGGTCTTGGTCGACACCTCGGTCTGCCCGGCCAGCTCCCCGATCTTCATGCTGCCACTGTAATCCCGTCCGCATTCCAGTCAGCTGGAGTGTTCAGCGGCGGGTGACGGGCAGGACGTCGGCGATCTTGTCGTGGAACCCCGGGCACTCGATGGGCGACGGGTACGAACAGGCGAGTGCGTGTTCGAGACCGTCGATGGCCATGGCCAGCTCGCGTTGGCGCCCCCGTAGTTGTTCGAGTTTGTCGACCAGGATCTGCTTGCCGTCGTTGAACGTCTCGGGATCGAGCAGCTCGCCGATCTCGGCCAGGGTGAACCCGCTGCGTTGGCACACCACGATCACGGCGATCGTCTGGAGGACATCGGGGTGGTACTGGCGGCGCAGGCCTCGGCGGGAGACGGGGCTGATGAGGCCATCGCGCTCCCAGAGGTGCAGGGTCGAGGGCGGGATCCCCGACCGAGCAACAACGTCGCCGATGTCGATGGCCGTCTCGGTGCTCACCGGCTGGGCTCGAGTCGGCGTGGTGCGCCGAACCAGCGGGGCACGCGGGCTCGGTACCGTTCGTAGGTGGGACCGAACACGGCGGCCATTCGTTGTTCTTCGAAGGCGATGTACCACTGGTGGGCGGCGACGGCGAAGGTGATGGGCCCGATCCATGGGGTGAGGGCTCCGGTGAGCAGCGCCACCCCGACGAGGGTCATCACGAAACCGAGGTACATGGGGTTGCGGCTGAACCCGAACAGGCCGGAATCGACCAGGACATCGGGGTCATCGAAGGTCTTGATGTTGGTGCCGACGCGGCTGAATCGCCGGCTACCGGCCAGGGTGAGCGAGACGCCGGCCACGAGGGGTACAACACCGACAAGCGGCCACGGCCGTTCGAGCAGGATCGGGCCGGGCGCCACGGTGGCGACCACGACCATCAACACGAAGATGACGAGCACCAGGATGGGCGGGAGGATTCGTTGCATGGCTCCATCCTGCAACCTCAATGATGGTTGAGGTCAAGCCTCGGCCCGCAGTGACCCTCAGAACAGCCCTGCCTCGAAGTCGGCCTGGGCCTGGCGCAACTCGTCCTTGGTGTTCATCACCCACGGTCCGCCCATGGCGATCGGTTCGTCGGTCGGCAGGCCGGTGAGCACCAGCATCTCGCTGGGCTGGTCGTCGGCCTGCAGTTCGATGGTGTCACCGTCGCCGGCGAACACGATGGTGGAGTAGGCCTCCACCCGCTGTTCGGTGGTGTGCACGGCGCCGCGCAATACGTAGACGATCGCATTCCAGTCAGGATCGATGTCGGAAATCACGATGGGCCCGGGGCCGGAGGTCTCGATCCGCAGCACCCGGGTGGGTTGCGTGGTTCGGAGGGGACTGGACTGTCCGTCGACGGAGCCGGTGATGACTTCGATCGTGTGGTGACCGAGGTCGATGTGCGGTTTGTCGTGCCGCATGACGGATTCGATGCTGGGCGGGTCCATCTTGGTGGCCGCCGGCATGGTGACCCACAGCTGCACCTCGTGGAACGTATGGGTGTCGGGATCGGCGGCCATGTCGCCGCCGTGCTGGATACCCCGTCCGGCCACCATGTTCTGTGTCGATCCCGAGGGAAGGTGCTCACCGAACCCGGTCGAGTCGAGGTGGTTCATGACCCCTTCGAACATCATGGTGAGCGTCTCGAAGCC
>JBPCTQ010000006.1:0-9577 GCA_051011595.1 Acidimicrobiales bacterium | reverse complement strand
GGGAGCTCGGGAAATGTACCACCCATGAGCACTTCTACACGAGGGGCCCGATGGCCGGATCCACATCGGCGTCGGACCCGGCGTGCCGTTCTCGGGCGCCGGCACGCTGATCCCTCCCACCGTGTTGGTCGACGACGAACTCCACCTGGAGGTGGCCGGCGTGCCCATGGAGATCGTGTGGATCCCCTCTGAGGCCAACACCGAGATCGGTGTGTGGCTGCCCGACCACGGCGTGCTCCAGACCGCCGAGTGCGTGCAGGGCGAGTGTTACCCCAACGTGTACACCATCCGGGGCGACGTCCCCCGGCCGGCCCAGCGGTGGGTCGATGCCCTCGACAACCTACGGGCCTACCCGGCCGAGGCGCTGGCCAAGAGTCACGGACGCTGCATCGTCGGTAGCGACGATGCCGCCGAACACCTGCTGGCCTACCGCGACTCGATCGCCTGGATGCACGACCAGACCGTTCGGTGGATGAACAATGGGCTCGATCCCGACCAGATCGTGGAACGCATCGGTGATCTGCCCGACCACCTGGCGGCGCACCGCCACTGTGGTGTGGAGGGCTACGGCGCGGTGTCGCACTCGTCACGGTCGGTCTACAGCTGGTATCTGGGCTTCAACACCGGCACCGTCACCGACTTCGATCCGGCCACCGTCGAACGCCGAGCCCGAGGGTACGTGCAGCTGGCCGGCGGCCGTCAGGCGTTGCTGGAGAACGCGGCCGGCGCCCACGCCGAGGGTGACAACCAATGGGCCATCGAGTTGTTGGGGTGGCTGTTGAAGTCTGACCCCGGCGACGCCGAGGCTCGCCGACTCAGCGCCGCCGCCCATCGAGCCCGGGGGCTCGAACAACACAACGCCACCTGGCGAAACTGGTATCTCACCGCCGCCCTCGAGCTCGACGGGGTGCTGCCCATGGAGTTCTCGATGGCACCGTCGGGCATCTACGCCGGGCTGCCCACCTCGGTGCTGCTCACCACCGCGGCGGTGAGATTGGCCGCCGAGCGCACGGCCGACCTTCGGCTCCGAATCGGCATCGACGTTGCCGGGGTGGCCGATGGCCGCCACACCATCGAGCTGCGCGGCAGCGTGCTCGACCACCACGCCGGCGACGGCGACACCTCGGCCACCATCATCTTCACCAACAAGGCCGCCATCATCCGCTGGGCAGCCGGCGGGGAACGGCTGCCGGCGCTGGTCGACGAGGGGATCTGCCGAATCGACGGCAGCGCCGAGGACGCATTGCTCCTGGATCGTTCACTCGACGATGCGCCCTCCATGTTCGACATCTACGTCACCCTGCACAGCCATCTGAGCGAGCTCCCCAAGGACCAGTAGTCACGGCGAGTGTCCGCCGCTCTCAGCACCGTCGACTCTCACCACCGAGTGCCCTATCCGGTCGGTATCGGCTCGCCGACCTTCACGTATTGCTTGGTCTGGGCGTCGTACTCGTAGCGGCTGAGCACCGCCCCGGCCGAGTGCGACTCGGGACCGATGAACGAACCGCTCATACCCGGTAAGTCGATGGCACCCAGACTCTCGCCACCCGTCCGGAACGTCTCGGGGTTCAGGTCGGGCCCGGCCGCTTGCAGAATCTGCGCAGTGAGATCGACGGCCGCACAGGTGTTGCGGAACGCGTTCACCCAGTCGTCGCTGGTGAGGTCGATCTCGATGTCGGGGAACGCGGCCTCGAAGTCGGCGATGCAGTCCTGCACCCCGGCATCGGCCAACGATTCGTCCCGATCGGGTTTCCACGTCGTCACCGCGAAACTGTTGCTGAGAACGGCCTCACCGGCGATCGACTCCTCCAGCACGGTGGCGCCGTCGGCGGCCTGGCCGTTGGTGTGGGCGACGATCTGCGGCGCCCCGTTGCGCTCGACCGCGTCGAGCACCCCGGTGATTCCGGAGAGATTGAGGACTAGATCGGCCTCGGCCGCCTGTATTCGTTCCATGGCGATGTCCCAGGCCGCGTCGTTGTTCACCTCGTCGGTGGTGAAGGCATCGACCTCGATCTCGGCCACCACATCCACCCCGGCCGCATCGAGCACCGGGTCGACGGCATCGAAGTAGACGGCATCGGCCGCCGAAGCCCACACGACGGCCACCTTGCGACCGTCGAAGTCGCCGGCATCGACCATGGCCTGGGTGCCGCCCGAGCGCTGATCGACCTGCGAGATCTCCACTGCGAAGAACAAGCCGTCCGACTTCTGCTGACGTTCCGGGGTCTCGCCGAACAGCCCCACGTAGGGATGCCCGTACGTGTCGGTGATGCACAACATCGAGTCCTGGAGGAACTGACCGATCACCACGAACACCTCCTCGTCCTCCATCAACTCGAGGCACACCTGGTCGGCCCCTTCGGCCCCCACCGGTTGGAAGCCCCGGAACTCGATCTGCAGCTCGCGGCCATTGATGCCACCCGCCTCGTTGACCACGTCGACGGTGGCCTGGTACATCTCCTCGGTCGGGGTGACGGCGAAGTCCAGCCCGAAGAGGTCGTTGATCTGTTCGAGGTCGACCGCGGCGACTCCGATGGTGATGGCCTCGGCGGTGACCCCGCGGTGCGAGGCAGTGAGCGCCTCCGCCGGCTCATCGCTCCCGTCGGAGGTCGCCGGCGGTTCTGTCTCGGCGGTGGCGACCGACGTCGTGCTCGACGTCACCACCTCATCGGTGGCCGTGGCCGGATCATCGCCGTCGCTGGTGCACGCAGCCGCCACCAGGCTCACGATCACCACGGCGGCGAGCTGGTACAGGTGTGGTCGCCGAGTGGTCATGGTCGAGATTCCCCCGAGGTCGGTCACCCGACGGTAACGACAGACCGGAACGCGACGCCACCCTGCGGACTCTCGACCACACGACAGCGGCGCGCGAACATGGCCCGCGTCGACCACGAGGAGCGCACCATGGTGAACCCCCTGCCCGACAACTACCCCAGGGTCAATCCGTATCTGGCCATCGACGGTGCCGCCGCGGCCATCGAGTTCTACGTCGCCGTTTTCGGCGCCACCGAACGGATGCGGATCGCCGACCCGAGCGGCAAGATCGGTCACACCGAGATCGAGATCGGCGACTCGGTGATCATGATCTCCGATGAGTACCCCGAGATGAACGTTCTCGGCCCACTCACCGTGGGCGGAACACCGACGTGGCTCCTGGTCTACGTGCCCGACGTCGACGCCACCTTCCAGAAGGCCATCGAGTTGGGCGCCACCGAGATCAGGCCGGTCGAAGACCAGTTCTTCGGCGACCGCACCGGCCAGTTCGTCGACCCGTGGGGTCATCGCTGGGGAGTGGCCTCCCACATCGAGGAAGTCGCACCCGACGAGATGGAACGACGCGCCGCCGAAGAAATGGGCGGCGGCTGAAGCACCGCTGGCTCAGGTTTCACGTCGGTTGATCTCTTCGGCCAGGGCATACAGGATCGGGAGCGTGGCCTGGTCCTTGGCCCTCCCGGCCGTCTCCTTGGACCGGATGATGTCAGCCAACGCCGCCACCTTGACTCGCCGTCCGGCCAGTTCGAACGTGGCGCTGTTGGTCACGAGGTTGTCGTAGTCGGTCAGCCCGGCCGGCGAGAACGTCATGTCGAGGTCGCCGCAGCGAGTGGTCATGTTGAGCATTGCAATCGAGCTCAGGAGCGCCGGGTGGGGCTCGAAGTCGAGGCCTTCGGGATTCTCGGGCACGCGCAGTCGCGCTTCCAGCTCGATGAGCGCCTGGCTCAGGTGCCGCAGGTTCTCGTCGGTTCGGGCCGGCACGATGTCGGCATCGTTGGTCATGGCTGTCGATCCATGGAGCACGGCAGCCAGACCGCCGATGAGGACGTAGTCGACGTCGTGTTCAGCCAGCACCGTGAACAGGCACGCTGGGTCGAGGGGTGCCGGCATCAGTCGAGCCGGCGGGCACTGGCGACGGTAAGACTGGTGTTGACCACCGATTCGAGTCGCTGGGCCGGTGTCATGGCCAGTTGTTGGCGAATCTGCGCGCGATCGACATCGTCGGCCTCGGCCAACAATTCGAGCCGACGACCACATGCCGCCATGATGGCGGTCAGCGTGGAGAGTCGTGGCTCGTCATGGGCTCGCTCCCACCGCGACACCGCCGACTGGGTGGTCCCCACGGCTGCGGCCAGCTCAACCTGACTCAGGCCGGCCTGACGACGGGCCCAACGAACCAGCTCGGCAATGCGGGCCGTCGTGTCGGCGACGAATCGGTCGGTCGTCATGACCATACTATAGCGTATTCAGTATGTCGAATATATGTTTTTCAGTATGATCCGAGCGGCCGACTAGAGGGTCTGGTCAGGGAACACCTCGTGGATCGTGCTGATCAGCCGGGGTAGGGCCACGATGTGCGGGCCGAGCACCGGCTTTCCCGTGGTCAACAGCGCCACCACCAGGTCGCGATCGGGGTCGGCCCAGGTGAACAGGTTCGACATTCCCACGTGGCCGAAGGCTCGGGGATGGTTCCAGCCGTAGAGGCTGGCCTGCTCGGCGCCCAGCATGAAACCGGCGCTGTACCGCATGGGCATGAATAGCTGCCGATCCAAGGGCAGCCCTTCTCCCTCGTGGGCGATGGCGCCGGCGATGGTGTCCTCCTTGAACACCCGTACGCCGTTGATAGAACCGCCGTTGAGCAGACACTGGTAGAAGGTGGCTGCATCGTTGGCGGTCACGATCACGTTGCCGGACGGGATGATCCCGGTGAGAAAGCGCGGGTCGTTGGAGAGATGCAGGACGTGATCCCACCGGGTGCCCAGCACCCGGCTCATCATCATCTCCAGCGGCTTCAGCAGCGGAAAGCCGGTTTCGACGTTGTGGGCCACCTTGTGAGCGTCGGCCTCGTCGACGCCGAGATCGAACCAGGTCAACGCGAGCGGGTCGCGGATGTCGACGGCCAGCACATCACGCAGGCTGCGCCCGGCTGCACGCTGGGCCACGGCCTCCATGACGAACCCGCCCACCACCGCGTGGTACGCCGGTGGCCCTCCGGCCATCGCCGAAGGTTCGAGGTCACACAACATGGCCTCGATGCGTTCGGGATCGGCCAGCAGTTCGAGGTCGAAGGCCTCCGACGGCAGCGAGGGTGTACCGGATCGGTGGCTCAGCACCTGGCGGATCGTGATGTCGCCTTTCCCGTGCCGCCCAAACCCGGGCACGTAGTCACTGACCCGGTCGTCGAGGCCGAGCACACCCTCTTCTTCGAGTTTGTGCATCAACATGGCGGTGATCGCCTTGGCCGCCGAGAACAGGTTGACGGGAGTATCGAGCTCCATGGGTACGGCGTGGTCGGGGTCGAGGCGGTGACCGGGTCGATTCCCGCGGGCATGGCCGATGGCTCGGTCGACCACGACGTCGCCCTGGTGACGGATGCAGACCTGGATACCCGGATGCACACCGGTGCGGTAGAGGTCTTCGACCCTGCCCCAGATCTGCTCCGCGCTGTCCGCGTCGCCGCTCTCGGCCCCCCGGACGGTGATGGCCTCGAGGTCGCGTGGGACCCAGCACCGCCGGGCCACGGTGTCGGTCACCTGATTCAGAAGCGATCGAGCCATTCAGTCCCTCCTCCCGAGCGAGGGTGGCCCACGATCAGGCGCTGGGCAAGGGCAGAACGTCCTGGCCGTCAGGGCAGGGCGCATGAGGTCCAGGCCCCACCCGCCTTGCTCGACTCGATGGCGGCTTCGACGAACCGAACCCCGAGAAGGCCGTCTTCGGCGTCGGGGTAGTGCAGGGCATACGGATCGGGCGACTGGCCGGACCTCCGCGCCGCAATGGCCTCGGCGGCGTCGGTGTAGAGGTTGGCGAAACCCTCGTGGAAACCCTCTGGATGACCCCGCACGATGCGGCTGGCCCTCGCCGCGAGGGGCAGGGTGCCGGGGCCGTCGGGGGTGCGCATCTCGGCCGGGCCGTCGAGGGGTTTGAACACCAACAACGTGGGTCGCTCCTGTTCCCATTCGAGGCTGCCAAGAGACCCTGACACCCGGATGCGAAGACAATTCTCCACACCGGCGGCGGCCTGGGTGACCCAGAAACTCCCCCGAGCACCGTTGTCGAACCGCAGCATGGCACCCGCGAAATCGTGGACGGTGCCGCCGGGCATGATCGTGCCCACCTCGGCGGCCACCTCATCCACTTCGAGCCTGCTGATGAAGCGCACCAGGTTGTGGGCGTGGGTTCCGATGTCGCCCATCACCAACGACGGCCCGCCGCGAACGGGGTCGTAGCGCCAGGGCAGCTCGGCGCCGTCGGCGAAGGTGGTGCCTTTGGCCTTTCCGCCCTGGACGTACTCGACCTGGATCAGCCGGATCTCGCCCACCATGCCCTCCGCCACCATGGCCCTGGCCTGGCGAACCATGGGATAGCCGGTGTAGTTGTGGGTGAGGCAACAGACCAGGCCGGTGACCCGCACCGCGTCGACCACCTCCACTGCCTCCTCCAACGTGTTGGTGATGGGTTTGTCGATGATGAGGTCGAACCCGGCATCGAGTGCGGCCAGGGCCAGATGGTGATGGGAATCGTTGGGGGTCATCACCGCCACCACATCGACACCGTCGTCCCGCGCCGCCTCTGCGTCGATGAGCTCTTGCCCGCTGCCGTAGCTGCGAGCCGGATCGAGCCCCAGTTCGAAACAGGCTTGGCGGGACCGATCGGGGTCCGACGACAGCGCACCGGCCACCAGGTCGTAGCGGTCGTCGAGGCGCGCTGCTGCCCGATGCATCGCCCCGATGAAACTGCCCGGTCCACCACCGATGACACCCAGGCGCAGCCGCCGGCCCAACATGTCGATCACCGGGTTCTCGCTCATCGGTCGACTCCTCGCCTCGGGTGTGGGGGCACCCTACGCGACCGTCCCGCCCCCGCCCGATCTGGCGTGACGTCAGTCGGTGGCGCCGATGTAGTGGGCCCGGGCCAGGTCCCATGCCGCCTGACCGGCCTGGGCCCCCACCTCACGGCCGGGGAAGTCATCGGCCGGTGGATGGATACCGCCGTACAGCCGCGACCAACCGGCCTGGTCAGCCGCATCGACGTACGACGCCCACTGCAGCACCACGTCGGTGTCGGGTCCGGCCTCGAACTCCAACGACCCGGCCGGCACCGTCCACTCTCCCAACCCACCCGGGAAATACGGGCTGCCGGTGATGGCACCGAGCACCTCGGCCGCCGCCCGGCTAAACGTGCTGTGTCCCGAGATGTAGCCGGCGAAGGCTGGGGTGACGAAGGTGGGCAGCTGATACGGCATCCACTCCTCGGCCAGCAGCCAACCCACGCCACCGGCGTCGGTCTCGGGATCGGCAGGCGGGCCCAGCCAGGTGCGGACGGCCAGCGAGCCGACATGGTCGGCCAGGTGAGCATGGCGGGCGCCGGGGGCGCTCGATCCCGGCGTGATCACCGCAACCAACCCCTGCTCCAGTGGCAGCCCGTCGGGGTGGTACGACCGGCCCCCGGGGTTGCTCGACTGCCCGAGCCCACCCATGTATCGGATCATCGAGATGGGACGGGCGTAGTCGTAGGTTCGTTTGGCCCCCCATGCGGCAACCGCGGAATCGTGCACCGCACCGTTCAGCGCCAGGTACAGCTTGACGTCCCACTCCAGGGCGTCGACCACCTCACCCTGACCGCCGATACGCAACTCGTCGAGCTGATCGGTGACGGCGTTGGCCACCACGTTCCAGTGGCCCGGAGGTGTCTCCGACGACGGGCCGTCGGCCCAGAACTCGGCCACCGCCCGCCCGAAGTCACCGGCCGACACTCCGTTGGGTTCGTACGGTTCGCCCGTGACCGGGTTCTCGTCCCATCCGTCACTGTCGTACTGGCCGGGCGGCGCATCACCCATGGCCCCGGGCCCGATGTCGACGGTTGTTGCCGAGTCGGGATCGAGGGTGGCCCCGTGACGCAGCACGGCCAGTGCGCCCGCCTTGAACTCGCCGTCGGTGTCAGGATCGCCGAGCAGCGGCGGCGGGCCGGGGTCGAGTGCGGGGCCGGACCCGTCGGCGGGAGCGATGGCGAACGGTGTCACCCCACCCCAATGTGAACCCACGAAGACCTGGACGTTCTCGTCGAGGGGGGCGCCGTTCTGGGCCACCATGCCTTCGATATCGAGTGGCTGCCACCGGTTGGGGTCGACCATCTGGGTGCCGGGACGGTCCACCATCAGAGGCTCGTTCACCGGCTGGTACGTGGGGTCGAGGTACCCGTCGGCTTCGTTGCTGCCGTCGTCGGCCGACGCCGCCAGCACGGTGTCGGCGATTCGGTTGCCCACCGCCACTGGTGAGTCACCCTCGGCCGACGTGTCGGCCGGGTCGAGGCACAACGTGCGCATCAGATCCTCGAAGCCGGTGATCGACTCCTCGGCCCCGGGCGACAACAGGTAGCGGGATTCGAGCACGCCGTAAGCGGCGTGGCTGATGGCCTCTTCACGGGCCGCGGTCACATCGTCGGCTTCGTGTTTCTCGGTCACGAAGACGCCGCTGGCCTCCTCGTCGTAGGCAGCCCATGCATCCCACATGGCAGCCGAAGTGTGAAACAGGTTGCGGGCGTGAACGGTTGGCGACGGCACGTCGAGACGGACGGCACCCAACAGCGCCTCGTTCCACTGGCGGGCCACCGATGCGGTCGGCGCGCCCGGACATCGGGGCTCCTCGACAGTGTCGGACTCAGAGCTCGCACACCCGGCCGCCGCCAGCAGTGTGACCACTACCAGCGCCACCGCTCGGCGGGTGCCGGTCGGGAAGAGGACCATGGGAGTCAGGCCTCTGGTGACCCGCCGTCGGCGAACAGATTGGCCGCCATGGTGGCCAAAACGATGTCGTCGGCCTCGGGCAGGCCGCTCACACCCACGGCACCGGCAACCTCGTCACCCACCATGATGGGCACACCACCACCCCAGCCGGTGTAGCGCAGGTCGCCGAAGTTGGTGATGGGGAACGACTCCGTGCGGGACTTCTGGCCGATGGTGGCCGATTCGGTGCGCTCTCGCACCGCCGTGAAGGCCTTGTGGATGGCGTTGTTGATCGACGGCAACGGACACCCGTCGGTGCGCAGGAACGCAATCAGCTCCCCGTGGCGGTCGACCACGGCCACCGCCGCGCCCCGCCCGTCGGCATCGAGCTCGACCCGTACCGCGTCGATGATGGTTGCCGCTTCGCCATGGGTGATCTCGTTCAGACTTCGCACCGGGCGAATCTACCGCCAGTCCTGGTCGGCGGTCGGTCGGCCAGGTTCAGCTCTCGATGTTCGCGTCGTCGCGCGAGATGGTGAGAATCTGATCGACCGCCGGGTCGTCGACCGCCCATTCCAGGCCGTCGGGCCAGCGGACCCGAACACTCACTCCGGTGGCGGTCGCACCCAGACCAAAGTGCAGCCGAGGATCCTCCGACGACAGGTAGCTACTTCCGGCCACCACCTCTCGTCGCTGGTTGGTGCCATCGGCGCGGACGGTGACCACCGTGCCCGGGAGCGCGGGATCGGGAGCCACCGTCAGCCAGTGGCCGCCGGACCCGGTGTTGCGCAACAGCGCCAGCCGCCCGCCGATGGTGCCCACGGCCACGTCGACATCACCGTCGTTGTCATAGTCGGCCGCGGC
>JBPCTQ010000005.1:0-5343 GCA_051011595.1 Acidimicrobiales bacterium | reverse complement strand
CGCTACGCCTCGATCGGTGACGTGATCGTGGCCACGGTCAAAGACGCCATCCCCGGCGCGGCCGTCAAGAAGGGCGAGGTCGTCAAGTGCGTCATCGTCCGGGTGAAGAAGGAACGTCGGCGTCCCGACGGGTCCTACATCCGATTCGACGAGAACGCAGCGGTGCTGATCAACGAGCAGTCCCAGCCCCGCGGCACCCGCATCTTCGGACCGGTCGGCCGTGAGCTCCGCGACAAGAAGTTCATGCGCATCGTCTCTCTCGCACCCGAGGTGTTGTGATGAAGATCAAGAAGGGCGACACCGTCGAGGTCCTGTCCGGCAAGGACAAAGGCAAGCAGGGCGAGGTCATGTTTGCCCTGCCCGCCGAAGGCAAGGTCATCGTCGAGGGCGTGAATGTCGCCAAGAAGCACCAGAAGCCCACTCGGGCCACCATGCAGGGCGGCATCATCGACAAGGACATGCCCGTCGACGCCTCCAACGTGGCGATCGTGAGCCCGTCCGACGGAAAACCGACCCGGGTCGGCTACCGGTTCTCGCCCGATGGAACCAAGATCCGAATCTGCAAACGAACGGGGGTGGACCTCGATGACAACTAGCACGCTGCCGCGTCTCAAAGAGCGCTACAACGACGAGATCCGAGCGGAGCTCCAGGCCGGGCTCGAACTGGGCAACGTCATGGAGGTTCCCCGCTTCGAGAAGGTCGTGGTCAACATGGGTGTCGGCGACGCCGTGGCCCAGGCCAAGCTGCTCGAAGGTGCCGTCGAAGACCTGGCCATCATCACCGGTCAGCGTCCCACCATCACCCGAGCCCGGAACTCCATTGCCGGCTTCAAGTTGCGTGAGGGCCAGGCCATCGGGGCCAAGGTCACCATGCGAGGCGACCGTATGTGGGAGTTCCTCGACCGTCTCATCTCGTTGGCCATTCCGCGCATCCGTGACTTCCGTGGGCTCAACCCACGTTCGTTCGACGGGAACGGCAACTACACGTTCGGTGTCACCGAACAGCTCATCTTCCCCGAGGTCGACTACGACAAAGTCGACACCACTCGGGGGATGGACATCACCATCGTCACGACCGCCAGATCCGATGCCGAGGGGAAAGCCCTCCTCGATGCCATCGACTTCCCATTCCGACGTGAGGGGCAGGAGTAATGGCCAAGAAGGCCCTCATCCAGAAGCAACAACGCAAACCCAAGTACAAGGTGCGTTCCTACACCCGGTGCCGCCGCTGTGGTCGGCCTCGTTCGGTGTACCGCAAGTTCGGCCTGTGCCGAGTGTGCCTGCGACAGCTGGCCCACGCCGGCGAGATACCTGGGCTCACCAAGGCGAGCTGGTGAGGAGGAACACGCATGACGATGACTGATCCAATCGCCGACATGTTGACCCGCATTCGCAACGCGAACGTGGCGATGCACGACGACGTGTCCATGCCCTCTTCGAGGCTGAAGGAAGCCATGGCTTCCCTGCTCAAGAACGAGGGGTACATCACCAGCTTCGCCGTGGCCGATGCCGAGTCGGGCCCGGGCCAGACCCTGACCATCGACATGAAGTACTCGCCCGAACGTGAGCGAGTGATCAGCGGTATCACCCGGGTCTCCAAACCCGGTCTGCGGGTCTACAGCAAAGCCGACGGTGTGCCGCGGGTTCTCGGTGGCCTCGGTGTCGCCGTTCTGTCCACCAGCAAGGGACTGATGACCGACCGTGAGGCGCGCAAGCGTCGCATGGGCGGCGAAGTGCTTTGCTACGTCTGGTGAGGCGTCGACCATGTCACGTGTAGGCAAAACTCCGGTCGCGGTGCCCAGCGGTGTCGAGGTGTCCATTTCGGGCAGTTCGATCGAGGTGAAGGGCCCCAAGGGCACCCTCACTCGCGAACTGCCGGGCGGACTCACGATTCGCCACGAGGGCGACGAGCTGCTGGTCGACCGACCCGACGACGAACGCGAATCCCGCGCCCTGCACGGGCTGGGTCGTTCGTTGGTCAACAACATGGTCATCGGTGTCTCCGAGGGGTTCTCCAAGGAGCTCGAGATCGTGGGTGTTGGTTACCGCGCCAACGCCAAGGGCAAGAACGCCCTCGAGTTGATGCTGGGCTTCAGCCATCCGGTGCAGGTCACCGCGCCCGACGGTGTCGAGTTCGATGTCCCGCAGCAGACCCAGATCATCGTGAGCGGCATCGACAAACAACAGGTCGGGCAGGTGGCCGCCGACATCCGGGCCATTCGCAAGCCCGAGCCGTACAAGGGCAAGGGTGTGCGCTACGCCGGCGAGCACGTCATCCGCAAGGCCGGAAAGGCCGCCAAGTGAAGGACCAATCCAAGTACCGACGCGAGCAGCGACTCCGACGTCATCGTCGGGTGCGCAAGAAGGTCGCGGGCAGCGCCAGCCGCCCTCGGTTGGCCGTCTACCGCTCCAACAAACACATCAGTGCCCAGGTCATCGACGACCTGGCCGGAACCACGCTGGTGTCGGCCTCGACCCTCGAGACCGATCTCCGCTCGGGAGCAACCAGCAACAAACAAGCCGCAACTGCCGTCGGCACCCTGTTGGCCGAACGGGCCAAGGGCGCCGGCATCAACCAGGTGGTGTTCGACCGGGGTGGATACCGCTACCACGGCCGGGTCGCCGCCCTCGCCGACGCCGCCCGCGAGGCCGGACTGGAGCTGTGATGTCAGACGATCAGAAGACCCCCGCAGGTGAAGCGCAGCTGCGCGAATCCCGCGTCATCAACATCAACCGTGTGGCCAAGGTGGTCAAGGGCGGTCGCCGTTTCTCGTTCACCGCATTGGTGGTGATCGGTGACGGCGCCGGCCGGGTCGGCCTCGACTACGGCAAGGCCAAAGAGGTCCCGCTCGCCATCCAGAAGGGCACCGAGGAAGCCCGCAAGAACCTGTTCAGCGTGGCCCTCGCCGGTCAGACCATCGTGCATCCGGTGATCGGCGAGACCGGCGCCGGGCGAGTGCTGCTCAAGCCGGCTGCGCCCGGTACCGGTGTCATCGCCGGTGGTGCGGCGCGGATCATTCTCGAAGAAGCCGGCATCCACGACGTGTTGTGCAAGTCGTTGGGTTCGGCCAACCACATCAACGTGGCCCGGGCCACCATTGCGGGGCTCCAGGCCCTGCGGCGACCCGACCATGTGGCCCGTCTCCGGGGCCTGCCGGCCGACGAGTTCGTGCCCGGTGGGCTGTTGACCGCCTACAACGAGGCCGAGAAGGCCACGCCGGTGCCCGCCGCCGAGGGGGCGTGATGTCGTCGTTGAAGGTCACCCAGGTGCGGTCGGCCATCGGTACCAAACCCAAGCAGCGGGGAACGTTGCGGGCGCTGGGGCTGAGAGGAATCGGCCAGACCAATACGCTCGAAGACAAACCAGAGGTGCGCGGCATGCTTGCTCGGGTGCCCCATCTCGTCGACGTCGAGGAAGTCTGACATGAAGATCCACGATCTCCAGCCCCCCGAAGGGTCGAAGAAGCGCGCCAAACGAGTCGGTCGCGGCATCGGCGGCAAGGGTGGCAAGACTGCCGGTCGAGGCACCAAGGGCCAGCGTGCCCGTGGCACCGTCCGGGTCGGTTTCGAGGGCGGCCAGATGCCCCTGCACCAGCGTGTGCCCAAGTTGCGGGGCTTCAACAACCCGTTCCGCGTCGAGTATCAGGCCGTCAACCTCGACACCATCGAGGCCAGCGAGCTCGACGAGATCACCCCCGACACCCTGCTGGCCAAGGGCCTGGTGTCGAAGGGTGCGTTGGTGAAGGTGCTCGGTCGGGGCGAAGTCACCCGCGCGGTGACCGTCAAGGCCCATGCCTTCTCGAAATCGGCCGAGGCTGCCATCACCGGCGCCGGCGGTACCGTTGAGATCCTGCCCAAGCCGTTCAAGGTTCGCCCTGCGGCTCAGGGCAATGCCCTTACCAACCGCTGACCAGCTAGCGTTCGCGTCTGGCGACGCATCGACCCCGTGAGGAGCGCCGGGTGCTGAAGACCCTGCCGAACATGTTCAAGGTTCCGGACCTCCGGAACAAGATCCTGTTCACGCTGATGATCCTCGCGCTGTACCGGTTGGGTTCGTTCATCCCCGCCCCCGGCATCGATGTCGACGCCGTCCAGCTGCTGCGCGACCGCACTGCCGAAGGCGGCATCCTGCAGCTGCTGGGGCTGTTCTCGGGCGGTGCGCTCACCCAGTTCGCCGTCTTCGCGCTGGGCATCATGCCCTACATCACGGCCAGCATCATCATGCAGATCCTGGGGGTGGTGGTCCCCAAGATCGAAGAGTGGCAACAACAGGGTGCGGTCGGTCAGCGCAAGATCACCCAGTGGACCCGGTACCTCACCGTGGCCATCGCCCTGGTGCAGTCCACCTCGTTCGCCTTCTTGTTCAACAACCCCGACAACCCCATCACCGGGGGCAGCACCAACGCCGGGATCGAGCTCATCAAGGACTTCAACGTCTGGACCGTGTCGTTGGTGGTGCTCACCCTCACCGCCGGCACGGCGCTGCTGATGTGGATGGGCGAGCTCATCACCCAGCGGGGAATCGGCAACGGCATGTCGTTGCTCATCTTCGCCTCGGTGATCTCCACCTTCCCGGCCCAGGGCACCACGGTGCAGGCCGAGAACGGCAACGTCGCCCTCTTCCTGCTGATCGCCATGGCCGTGGGTCTGGTGGTGGCCATCGTGTTCGTCGAGCAGGGTCAGCGCCGCATTCCCGTGCAGTTCGCGAAGCGCGTCGTCGGCCGGCGGATGTATGGCGGCCAGAGCACGTACATCCCGCTCAAGGTCAACCAGTCCGGCGTCATCCCCATCATCTTCGCCAGCTCGGTGCTCTACCTGCCGCAGCTGGCATCGGTCCTCCTGCCACCCGATGGCTGGGGTGCCGATGTGCAGAAGTGGGTCAACGACCATCTCGCCCAGCCGGGCGACATCGTGTACCTCACGGTCTTCGGCCTGTTGATCATCGGCTTCGCCTACTTCTATACAGCGATCACCTTTGACCCGGCCAAGCAGGCCGACCAGCTCCGCAAGCAGGGTGGCTTCATCCCCGGCATCCGGCCCGGTCCGCAGACCGAGCGCTATCTGCAGAAGATCCTCTCCCGGATCACCCTGCCGGGCGCACTGTTCCTGGCGGCTGTCGCCCTCATTCCGCCGATCGGCCTGTTGGTGCTCCTGCCTGACGGCACCGATCAGTTCGCATTCGCCTTCGCCGGTACGTCGATCCTGATTGCGGTGGGCGTCTCGCTGGAGACCATGAAGCAGATCGACAGCCAGCTGATGATGCGCAACTACGAGGGCTTCCTCTCCAAGAGCAACTAGTCGGCGCGGGCAACCGACTCGAACGACACAGGACGGCTACATGAG
>JBPCTQ010000004.1:0-49782 GCA_051011595.1 Acidimicrobiales bacterium | reverse complement strand
GACTGTCGTTGCACTACCAGAACCATGTGGGGGCCGAACTGGTAGTGCAGCGACACGCTCGGACTGTCGTTGCACTACCAGAACGGTGGGTTTGAGGGCCGAATCATGCCGAATCATGTGGGAGTGGGCTCGGGACTTCCGCCCCTGTCGAGTCCGGCGGCGCCACGCCAGAGTGGAGCAGCCGAAACCCACGGGGCACCCTCATGAGCCAAGACCTGAACACACCTCACCGCGTGGTGGTCGATGGCAACGGCGCGGCCGCGTCGGTGGCCTACCGATGCAACGAAGTCATCGCCATCTACCCCATCACCCCGGCCTCACCCATGGGCGAGGCGGCCGACGCCTGGGCGGCCGAGGGTCGGACCAACATCTGGGACACCGTGCCCACGGTGATGGAGATGCAGAGCGAAGGAGGGGCCGCCGGCGCCGTGCACGGGGCCATCCAGGGAGGGGCGCTGACCACCACGTTCACCGCCTCCCAGGGTCTGCTGTTGATGATCCCCAACATGTTCAAGATCGCCGGCGAGCTGTCGCCGGCGGTCATCCACGTGGCGGCCCGATCGGTGGCCACCCACGCCCTGTCGATCTTCGGTGACCACAGCGACGTCATGGCCGCCCGCACGACAGGCTGGGCGATGTTGGCCAGCTCGACCGTGCAGGAGGCGCAAGATCTGGCGTTGGTGGCCCAAGCCGCCACCCTGACGTCCCGAATTCCGTTCGTGCACTTCTTCGACGGCTTCCGTACGTCGCACGAGCTCAAGATGATCGACACCCTTTCCGACGACGACATCCGGGCGCTGATCTCCTTCGACGACGTGGCCCCAATGCGGGATCGACGGCTCGACCCCGACCGACCGGTGCTGCGGGGTACGGCCCAGAACCCCGATGTGTTCTTCCAGGCCCGAGAAGCGTCGAACCCATTCCACGACGCCACCCCCGGCATCGTGGCCGACGCCATGGACCGGCTGGCCACCAGGACCGGCCGCCAGTACCGACTCTTCGACTACGTGGGGGCCCCCGACGCGACCGAGGTGGTGGTGATGATGGGGTCGGGCGTGGGCGCGGCCAGCGAAGCCGTCGAATCACTCAACCGCGACGGCGCCGAGGTCGGGCTGGTGAACGTGCACCTCTACCGACCTTTTGCGGTGGATGCGTTCGTGGCGGCGATACCCGAGACGGTTCGCACCATCGCCGTGCTGGATCGAACCAAGGAACCGGGTGCGGTGGGTGAACCGCTCTACACCGATGTGGCCGCCGCCGTCCTCGAGAGCACTCGCCGAGGAACGGCCCCTTGGTCGGCCACGGCGGTGCCTCGCGTGATCGGCGGACGATACGGGTTGTCGTCCAAGGAGTTCACGCCGGCCATGGCCCGAGCGGTGTTCGACGAAGCAGCCCGAGCCGACCCGCAACAAGGTTTCACGATCGGCATCACCGACGACGTCACCAACGCGTCGCTCCCGTGGGATCGCACCTGGTCGACCGAGTCACCGGCCACCACCAGGGCTGTGTTCCATGCCCTGGGCAGCGACGGCACGGTGGGGGCCAACAAGAACACCATGAAGATCGTCGGCGACAACACGTCGCTGCACGTGCAGGGCTACTTCGTGTACGACTCCCGCAAATCCGGAGCCAGGACGGTGTCGCATCTGCGGTTCGGGCCCGAACCCATCGACTCCACCTACCTCATCACCGAAGCCGACTTCATCGCCTGCCACCAGTTCGACTTCCTGGAGAGGCTCGACATCTTGTCGGTCGCCCGACCAGGGGCCACCTTCTTGTTGAACTCGCCACACGGTCCCGACGAGGTGTGGGATCACCTGCCGGCCCCGGTGCAACAACAGATCATCGACAAGGGACTGCGGCTGTTCGTCGTCGATGGTCATGGCGTGGCCGCCGAAGCCGGGCTGGGCGGTCGCATCAACACGGTCTTGCAGACCTGCTTCTTCGCCCTGGCCGAGCTGATGGACCCCGACGTGTCGACCCAAGCCATCAAGGCGGCCATCGAGGACGAATACGGCCGGTTCGGCCAAGCCGTCGTCGACCGCAACATCACCGCCGTCGATGGGGCTCTTGATCGGCTGCACGAGGTCACCATCCCGACCACGGTCACCAGCACCGTCGAGCTCCGCGACATCGTCCCCGAGCATGCCCCCGACTTCGTGCAGCGGGTCACGGCCCGGATGCTCGCGGGTGAGGGTGACCTGCTCCCGGTTTCGGCGCTGCCGGTGGACGGGACCTTCCCCACCGGCACCACCCAGTACGAGCGCCGTTCGATCGCTCGCGAGATCCCCATCTTCGATCCGGAGATCTGTGTCGAGTGCGCCAAGTGCGCCATCGTCTGCCCCCACGCGGCCATTCGGATCAAGGCCTTCACGGCCGAAGCCGTGGCCGACGCGCCGGTCACCTTCCGCACTCGCAGCTACCGCGACAAACAGCTGGGCGACCACCTCATGACCGTGCAGGTGGCACCCGACGACTGCACCGGGTGCGGGGTCTGCGTCGACGTGTGCCCGGCCAAGTCCAAGGAACAGATCAGCCATCGGGCCATCAACATGGCTCCCAAGGCCGACCACCTCGACGCCGAGCGGGAGAACTGGGCCTTCTTCACCACCCTGCCCGAACCCGACCGCACCAAGATCCGGCTCGACACCACCAAGGGCTCCCAGCTCATCGACCCGCTGTTCGAGTTCTCGGGCGCCTGTGCCGGTTGCGGGGAGACGCCGTACCTGAAGCTGTTGACCCAACTGTTCGGTGACCGCGTCATCGTCGCCAACGCCACCGGTTGCTCGTCGATCTTCGGCGGCAACCTGCCGACGACACCATGGCGAACCGATGCCAACGGGCGGGGGCCGGCGTGGGCCAACTCCTTGTTCGAGGACAATGCCGAGTTCGGTCTGGGACTACGTCTGGCCCTCGACCACGAGGAGGACGAGGCCCGCCAGCTGGTGCACACCTTGGGCGACGTCATCGGCGACGACCTCCGCACCGGGCTGCTCGATGCCCAGTGCCACGACGCCGCCGGGCTGGCCGCGCAACGCCGGCGAGTCGACGATCTCGTCGCCATCCTCGGCCAAGTCGACCAGCAGCCGGCCCGCCGGTTGGAGGTGATCGCCGGCACCCTCGTCCCCAAGACGGTGTGGCTGGTCGGCGGCGACGGGTGGGCCTACGACATCGGCTTCGGTGGCCTCGACCATGCCCTGGCCTCGGGTCGCGACATCAACATCCTGGTGCTCGACACCGAGGTGTACTCCAACACCGGCGGGCAGGCCTCGAAAGCCACACCACGCGGTGCCGTCGCCAAGTTCGCCTCATCGGGTCGGGCCATCCCCAAGAAGGATCTCGGCCAGATCGCCATGGCCTACGAGGATGTCTACGTGGCCCAAGTGGCGATGGGGGCCAACAACACCCAGACGGTGAAAGCGTTCGTGGAGGCCGAGTCCTTTCCCGGACCGTCGCTGATCATCGCCTACTCCAGCTGCATCGCGCACGGGATCGACATGGCCACCAGCATGACCCAGCAGAAACGGTTGACCGAGGCCGGGTACTGGCCCCTGTACCGCTACGACCCCCGGGTCACACTCGAAGGCAAACATGCATTCCACATCGACAGTCGAACGCCCACGCTGTCGTTCGCCGAGGTGGCCCGCGATGAAGCCCGCTTCGCGATGCTGACGCGGTCGTCCCCACAGGTGGCCGAACGATTGTTTGCGTTGGCCCAGGCCGACATCGACGAACGGTGGAGTCTCTACGAACAGTTCGAAGACCTCGAGCGTCGGATACCCGACGAGCTGGCCGACGACGAGGAGCCGGATTCATGACCATCGACCTCCGCACCCGGTATCTGGGCCTCGACCTCGACAGCCCCGTGGTCGCCTCCCCGTCGCCGATGACTGCCGACATCGACACGTTGGAACAACTCGAGCGAGCCGGCGTCGGCGCCGTGGTGCTGCCGTCGCTGTTCGAGGAGGAGATCGAACACGAAGCCGCCAGCCTCCAGCAGCTCGACCGTCATGGCGCGGGGGCCTTCGCCGAGGCTGCCGGCGGCTACCTGCCCGGATTCGGCGACGTCGAGACCATGGCCAGCCGCCACCTCCAGGCGTTGGAGACCGCCAAGCAGCGCCTGTCGATACCCGTCATCGCCAGCTTGAACGGTTCGACGCTGGGAGGTTGGACTCGCCACGCCGCACTGCTGGAGGAGGCCGGCGCCGACGCCATCGAGTTGAACGTGTACCTGGTGGCCACCGACCCCAACACCGACGGCCGAGCGATCGAACAGCGATACCGGGAGCTGGTCCAGGCCGTTCGTCGGACGGTGACGATTCCTTTGGCCGTCAAGATCGGCCCCTATTTCTCGTCGATGGCGGCGACAGCCGGAGACCTCGAGCTGGCTGGTGCCGATGGGCTGGTGTTGTTCAATCGCTTCTACCAACCCGACATCGATCTGGAGATGCTCCAGGTGGTGCCCAGCATCGTGTTGAGCAGCCCGGCCGAACTACGCCTGCCTTTGCGGTGGGTGGCCGTGCTGTCCGAGCTGGTGGGCTGTGATCTGGCCGTCACCACCGGCGTTCACCACGGCCACGACGTCGTGAAGGCGCTGCTGGTGGGGGCCGACGTGGCGATGATGGCGTCGGCGTTGCTACAGAACGGCACCGCCCACGTCACCACGGTGCTGTCTCAGCTCCGACAGTGGCTCGAACAGCACGACTACGAGTCGGTCGACCAGCTCCGCGGCGCCATGAGCGTGTCGGCGGTCGAGGATGCCGAGGAGTTCGTCCGGGCCAACTACGTGCAGACCCTGCACAGCTTTCCCTCGTCGACGATCTGAGCCATCAGCCTCGGAACAGACCGTCGGCTGCCGGAGATCAGGCCGCCGTCACCCCAACCGTCGCCAGTAGCCGGGTGGTGTCGGCATCGGGTGGCAGGCCGGCCCGGTTCAGGCGATCGAGCAACGTCTGCGCGGTGGCGGCGGCCGCCGAACGTTCGTCGACGGCCATGAACGACTTGATGAGCAATCTCCCCGCCCGTTCGAGCAGGGCGTCGAGCCGCTGGGCCCTCACCGCCCACTCACCGGCCAGCTCCGGTTCACCCTTGGCCAGCTGGAGCTCACCGATTCGACACATCGAGCTGGTGGCCATCGACCGCAGGCGGATGCGCTCCAAGGCGCCCCACTCCTCCACCTCGTAGTCGACCAGGTAGTCACCGCGGAAAAGCTCCACGGCCACCTCGTACTGCACCAGCGCAGCGGCTGGGCTTCCCTCCTGGTCGGTCAGCCGAGCCGTGCGCACCGCGGCTTCGAACTCGTCGGCGTCGATCCACGCCCGATCGGTGAGCTCGACATGCTCCCCGCTGGTCTCGATGAACCAGGTCCCGGCCCGGGCCGGCCGATCGGGTTCGAGCACCTTCTGAAGATGAGAGAGGTTGACCCGCAGATTGCCATCGGCCTTCTTGTCGTCGAGCTCGGGCCACAGCGCGACCCGCAACTGACCTCTGGTCACCCGGCGATGCTCGACCAGGAAGGCCAGCAGTCGGCGAACCCGTTCGCGGCGACTCCAGTCGTCGGACACGGCCTGATCGGGCCCGAGGTCGATGTCGAAGGGTCCCAGCGCGTGTACGCGAAGCGGATGGATCGCCCGATGGGGCAAGGTGTCGAGTTCTTGTTCGGCTCGGGCCGCGACCTCGGGCACCGGGTGGCTGGCCAACCGCTCCCAGACCCGTTCGAGGAATGGCAGCGTCGCCACCAGCGCCTCGGCGTCCGCGGAACCACCGGCGGAGGCCGCTACGGCGAGCTCGGCCAGGTGGTGCGGCTGCACATGCGCCCGCAGCCCGTTCGCTGCCGTCCAGTTCAGCTCGGTGGCCGGCCCCGGGTCGCCGTCGCGCAGCGCCACCAGGGCCCGGGCCGCCACCAACGCTGCCGAATGGGCCGGACCGAGACTGACCCGATCGAGCACCGACCGATGGTCGGGAGCGGTGAGGTAGATCAGCGGCAGCACGTACAGGTGGCTGCGGTCAGGACACGGATCGGGTGCCATGTCGGCAAAGGCTTCGGCGATGATGGCCCCCGCGGCCTCGTCGCTCTGCTCCAGGCTGGCGATGGCCGCCTGGGCCATCAGGGCGAAGGCCTCCACCGAGGCGCCGAAGGACCGGCCCGCCAGCTCGCTGGCCTCGTCGGCCCATACCCGGGCGCGCTCGAGCTCGCCGGCCGCCAAGGCCACCAGGCTCATCACCCCCAGGATGGAGACGGTCTGGTGGATGACACCGCGGCGGCGGGTGTTCCCCACTGCCGGCTGGCCCAGAGCCAGTGCGTCCTCGGGCGACACGTCGCCTCGCAGCCAAATGGCCTGGGCGTGGAACAACGAGGTCAGCTCCGACGGGCCGTGGTCGTTGCGCACCAACTCGGGCCACCCCAGGTCGCCGCACCGTTGAGCGTGGTTGACGATGATGTTGTAGCGACCCATACCCGACAAGTCGTCGATGGCTCGGAGGCTGGCCTCGGTGTCTCCCTCGAGCTGGAGTGCGTACGAGTCGATGAGTGCCACCGCACCACGGGCGAACGGAACAGTTTCGGCCAGCTCATACATACGCTCGGTGGTGGAGTCGGCCACCACCCGGCGGTCCAGCCGGTAGGCCTGGAGGGCCCGCCACAACGCGATGGTCTCGACGTCGTGTACCCCTTCCACCCGGGCTCGCTCGGCCACCGCGTGGAAACGGTCGCCGGCGTCGGCCTCCTGCTGATCCCAGTACCAGGAGGTGGCGTAGTACTCGGTGAGGGGATGGTCGGGCGCCACCTCGACCAGGGCGGCATGGATGATGGCATGGTCGTCGACTGCGGTCATGAGGGTGGGCAGGTGCGCGAACTCGAGCGCCACGGCGAGCGCCCGATCGGCCGACCCGGCAGCAGCGAAGAGGGTGACCGCTCGTCGGTGACGACGACGCTCGAACTCGAGTTCACCCGCCCGGGACGCGGCGCGGCGCCGCACATCGAGCGACGTGGTGGCGAGGATCGCGTCACGCACCAACGAATGCAGCCGGCCCCGGTCGGCGGCCCACGCCACACCGGCCAGACCTTCCATCAAGTCTCGGGCCGACGTGACCGCTCCTTCGGTGACGGCCGCCACGATGTCGTCGTCGAAATCGGGCAGGGAGGCCACCGCCCGCAACTGTTCCACCCGGTCAGCGGGCAGGGTGGCCAGGATCTCCTGCCAGATGTAGTCGAACCCGCTTGCGACTCCCGACCGCAACTGCAACGCCGCCAATGCCGGCCAGCTCGGGAGATCGTCGACGTCACCCTCGGGTGTGGTGACGGTGTGGCGGAGCTCGTCGAGCTCGTCGGCGTCGAAACTCAGCACCGACTCGTCGATCACGAGCACCTCACGATCCGCTTCGAGACGGGCATACCGAACGCCGGTCCGATCGCGAGTACCGAGCACGAGGTGACCATTACGCGGCAACCGTTCGAGCAGCAGGGCCAGGGCGTCGGCGCCCTCGGCGGTGGCAGTGACGAGATGGGCGTCATCGATGACAAGGGCAACGTCGTCGGGGCTGCGAGACCACACCGCTTCCACCACCTGATCGAGTGCGTCGCGCCACGACGCGTTGCCGTCGAGCCCCAAGGCACGGCTCATCGTGGTGAACAACACCACCGGATCACCTTCACGTTCGCCGACCGGCAACCAGATGTCGGTGCCGCGGGGGTCGAGCAGGTTGTTCTCGATCGACAGTGCCAACACGTTGGTCTTGCCGAACCCGGCCGGGGCCGCGACCACGGTGAGGCGATGGTCGAACCGGTGACGCAGCAGCGTGGTCAGACGGGGTCGCTGAATCCGCCAGCCGATGCTGGGCAGCGATGGTGCACCAACCGGTTCTCGCTGGTCACGCTGGGTGAGTTCTGGCTGATCTGACTCGCTCACAGGCCGTCTTCGCTGATTCACACGCCATGCACAACGTGCTCGCAAGGTACCGCCATCCTCGAATCCCGACCAACCAGAGCCGTACCCATGGAGACCCGCCCGGTCACCGGTACCTCGCGGCCCGGTGGGGGTGGCGGCCAGACTGGTTCAGCGGGCGAACTCCCGGAGCACCGAACCTGGTCGGGCGCCGGTGTGGTCGCCGTCTTCCACCACCACCTGACCGTTCACCACGGTGGCGGCGTAGCCATCGGACTTGACGATGAATCGTCCCTTGCCGCCGGGGAAGTCGTGTACGTACTCGGGATACCGAGTGGCCAGCCGGTCGTAATCGAACACGTTGAGGTCGGCGTACCATCCGGTTCGGATCTGGCCCCGCTCCTTCAGGCGCAGGATGTCGGCCGACTGCGAGGTCAGCTTGCGCACCGCCTCGGGCAGGGTGAAGTGCTCGCGCTGGCGGGCCCAGTAGCTGAGAACGAACGTGGTGGCGTCGGCATCACAGATCTGACCCACGTGAGCACCGGCGTCGCCCAGTCCCGGCACCACCTGATCGATGCCGAGATACCCGGCCCGGCTGTCGGTGCGACGGTTGAAGAACCACACGTTGTACAACTCGCGGCCGTCGCTCTCGAGCAACCGATCGACGATGAGCTCGACCGGATGCACACCGGCTTCGTCGGCCAGGTCGGCCACCGAGCGACGGGTGGCGTCGTCGACTGAATAGTCGGGTCGGTCATCGAGACCGAGGGGGTGGATGTGAGCCGGGTCGTACCAGGTGCCCACCTCGCGTCCTTCTTCGAGCAGCTGGGCCCGGGTGCGGTCGTCGCGCAGCGCCTCCAGCCGGGCCTGCGGATCAGCAAGCTCCGACAGTTGCTGCCACGCCGGGGAGAAGACCGGCATCAACTGGGCCAACCCGACCAACACACCACCGGGACGGGTCTGGCAGATGGCCGAGACCCGCCGACCCTGGTCGGCTTGATCCTGGAAGTAGCGGGCGGCGCGGTCGACCACGGTGGGGTCGGCGTCGCCCACACCGCCGCTGAACATCACGTCGCATCCGGTGGCCGCCACTGCGTCGATGAGCTTGTATTCGTGAGCCGCCTTGGTCATGTCGAACACACCCTGGAACAACCCACCTCCGGCCGCCGCCATGGCCTCGGCGATGGTGACGTACTCCTCGATGGGGGCGTGGGTACCGGGGACGTGGCGGCCATCGGGCACCTTGTGGAGCAGGATCCGCGACGTCGAGAACCCCGCCGCGCCGTCGTCGATGGCCTGGCCCGCCAGCTCGGCCATCTCGGCCGCCTCGGACTCGGTGGGTGCCTCGTCGGTGAGCGAACGCTCGCCCATCACGTGGTAGCGAGTGGCGCACTGGCCCATCAGCCCCACCACGTTGAGGGCCGGGTTCATCTCCTCGACCGCGTCGAGATACTCGCCGTACGTGCGCCACGACCACGACAGGCCGTCGAGAATGGCGTCCTTGGGAATGTCCTCGACCGACTCCATCATCTCGGCCAGGTATTCACGGTTGTCGGGGGCGACCGGGGCGAAGGTGACCCCACAGTTGCCCATCAACACCGTGGTCACACCGTGCCAACTCGACGAGGTGAGCATCGGATCCCACCCGATCTGGGCATCGAGGTGAGTGTGGAGATCGATGAACCCCGGTGACACGAACTTGCCGGTGGCATCGACCTCGCGGGTCGCGTCGACTCCCGCCAGGTCACCGATCGCGCTGATGCGGACGCCGTCGACGGCGACGTCGGCTCGGATGCCGTCGGCCCCGGTGCCGTCGAGCACCGTGCCCCCTTTGATGATCAGATCGTGAGCCATGCTCGCCCTCTTCTCGTTGTGACGTCAGTCCGTGCCGGCCGGGTCGCGATGGATGCCGACCGGACGAGATCCTATGGTCGTTGGCCAAAGGGCATGCCGTCCAGCCCCGGAGCCGTCCCGTGAGCAATCAGCGCACCGCCGACGAAGATCTGGTGGATTCCGACCACACACACCAGCCCGAACGGAGCGGTTGGACAGCGGTACCGGTGTTGGGGGTTCGCGACGTCAAGAAGGTGGCCGAATACTGGCGCGATGTGTTGGGGTTCGATCTCGACGCCGACCACGGAGTGTTCGGTGTCGAGGGTGACGAGTCCGGCGGGGTGTACGCGATCGTGTCCCGCGATGGTTGCGTCGTGCATTTCCAGATTCGCCGCGGTCCCCAGGACGAACGCCGTCGGGAGCACATCGAGACCGACGTGTACATCCATGTCGACGATGTCGATCGGGTGTACGAGGAGCTGACCCGGCGAGGTGCCGCCATCTGGGATCCACCGTCGGTGGCGCCCTACGGGCAGAACGAGATCCGGGTCGAAGACTGTGTGGGCCATCGCCTCACCTTCGGGTCACCGGCCGAGGGCCGCTGAACGAGACCACCCCACGCAACTGTCGAACAGGCATTCGGCTCGGGTTCCGCGTACCTTCGTGCGTAGGAGGCTCCTCATGAATCGCCGCTTGTTCGCCCTCATGATCGCCACGGTTCTGTTGGCGTCGTCGTGCACCCTGATCCACGTCACCGTCTTGGCCGACGACAACATGGGTGGGCGCGACAACGCCACACCCGGATCGATCCTGGCCCAGGACTACCTCATCGACATCGTGTCGTTCTACGCCGAAGGATTGAACAGCGGTGCGTCCGGTGATGACGCCTACCGGCAAACGATCCCTGGCGGCACCAACATCCTGGCCGTCATCCCCGGCACCGACCTGGCCGACGAATACGTGATGGTCGGCGCCCACTACGACCACGTCGGTAGCAACTGCGCATCGGGTGAACCGGGCGACACCATCTGCAACGGGGCCACCGACAACGCCGCCGGGGTGGCCGCGGTTCTCGAGATCGGCCGCATCCTGGCCACCCCCGGCAACAGCCCGCGCCGCTCGGTCATCCTGGCCTTCTGGGATCGCGAAGAAGACGGCCTGCTGGGGGCCGGGCACTACGTGGCCAACCCGCTGGTACCCATCGGGGACACCGTGGCCTACATCAACTTCGACATCCTGGGCGCCAACCTCCTGCCCACCCTCCGGTCGTCGAGTTTCGCGGTGGGAGCCGAAACAGGGGGCGGCGATTTCGTGGCCGGCGTCGAGGCAGCCATCGGCACCCAAACCCTCGACACCCGACAGGTCAGCTCCATCTTCGGACAGAACCGCAGCGACTACGCGGTGCTCATCGGCGCGGGAGTGCCGACCGTGTTCTTCAGCGACTCCACCGGCCCCTGCTACCACACCGTCGACGACGAGCTGTCGGTGGTCGACTTCGACAAGCTCGACGCGCAGGTGGCCATCGCCGCCGACCTCACCTTGCAGCTGAGCAGCGGCGCCCTGACGCCGGCCTTCAACGGCGCGGCGCCATTGGCAACCTACGCCGACGCCTTGGCCCTCGACGCGGTGGTACAAACCGCCCTGCCCGACCTGGACCGGTTCAACGCCGCCGACCAGGCCACCATCACGGGCTTCGCCGGCCAACTCACCACGATGGTGGCCGAGGGCGAGGCCAACTTCGACGCCGCCGACATCTCGATCCTGCTCGGCGGGGCGGCCCAGATCATCGGCATCCTCACCAACGGCACCTGTGACGGCTTCCTGGCTCCCCCATCGGGCCAGCTCGACGCCCTCACCTACAACGTGGCCGGACTTCCGGCGCCCCTCTCGGGGTCGTCACCCGACGTCAACACGCCGCTGATCGCACCCCTGCTGAACCAGTTCGACCTGGTGCTGCTCCAGGAATCTTGGAAGACACCCGATCCCAACACGCTGGCACCGCTGCGGGTGTACCACGAGATCCTCGAGGCGGCGTCGACCCACTCGTTCATGTCGGTTCCGCTCGATCAGCCGGTCGGAACCGATCCCCTGCGGCCGTCGGCGCAGCTCTCCGATGGGCTCAACCGTTTCTCCGATGCCGCCAGCACTCCGGTCACCCGTCAGCGATGGACCGAGTGTGTGGGCCTGGTCGACTCGGCCAGCGACTGCCTCGCCCTCAAGGGGTTCAGCCACGCCGTGCTGACCCTGGCACCGGGAGTGGAAGTCGACGTGTACAACCTGCATGCCGAAGCGGGCGGCAGCGCCGAGGACGAGCGGGTACGGGCTCAGGGAATCGACGAGCTGGTTGCCTACATCCAGACCCATTCGGTCGGCCGGCCGCTCATCGTGGGCGGCGACTTCAACCTGCACGGCGACGATCCGGTCGACGCCGCGGTGTACGCCACCTTCACGGCCGGCACGGGCCTCGTCGACGCGTGCAGCCACCTCGGCTGCCCCGACACCGATGCCATCGACCGGTTCTTCTTCCGGAGCTCGGCCGGTCTCACCATCGAACCCACCTCGTGGCAGTTCGAAACCGGCACCTTCGTCGACGGTGGCGGCCAGCCCCTGAGCGATCACGACCCCCTCCACGTGCAATTCGACTGGTCGGTGCCCGAATAGGCCCTCAGCGCTCGCAGTACCGCTTCACCGCGTCCATATCGGATTCGATCGCCCGGGCGATGACCCCCTTGAACAGCGGGGTGGTGACCTTGGCCAGCAACTTGTAGGGCCGGGCGTCCATCGTCATGGTCAGCCGGCTGGCGGCCCCGGCCGGCTCCACCTCGAACACCGTGTCCCAGATGGTGCCGCCCTGATCCGACACCAACCTGACCCGATGGTCGGGCTGGTACTCGGTGACCTCGAGCTCGGTGGTGGACGGCCGACCCCGCATGAGCCGGGTCTCGCGGAACCGGGTTCCCACCCCCCGAGTCGACTCGGAGATGAACTCGACGTCGGTGATGTCGTCGACCACCTCGGCGAAGCGTTCGATGTGGGCAACGGCATCGAAGACCTCGGCGGGCAACGATTCGATGGTGCGGGTGACGGTGGTACGGGTCATGGGCGCCTCTCCTCGAGCCGGCTGTGCCCGTCAGGCCAGCAGGGCCCGGGCGATGGCGGTGGTCTGGATCTCGTCGGTGCCGGCATAGATCTGGAGCACCTTGGCATCCCGGGCCAATTGCTCCACCTGGAACTCGGCCATGTAGCCGTTGCCACCGTGCAACTGCACCGCCTCCAGGGCCACCGCGGTGGCCGACTGAGCGGAGTAGAGCTTCATGGCCGACGCTTCGGCGAACGTCATCGACTCACCGGCCTGGCCCAACTCGATGGTGCGAAAGACCAGGTTCTGCACGTTGAGGCGGGCCACCTCCATCATGGCCAGCTTCTGCTGGATCAACTGGAACTCTCCGATGGGCTGGCCGAACTGGACCCGGTTCTTGGCGTACTCGACGCACACCTCGAGACACTGTTCGATGATGCCGAGCGCCATGGCGGCCACCCCGGCCCGCTCCTGCTGGAAGGTGGCCTTGGCCCCTTCCCGGCCACCTTTGGCCACATCTTCGGTCTCGCCGATGAGGCGGTCGCGTCCGACGCGAACATCGGAGAGGAACAACTCACCGGTGGGTGAGGAGTGCATCCCCATCTTGCGCAGCGGCTTGGACTGTTCGAGTCCGTCCATGCCGCGGTCGAGAACGAAACTCAACACCTTGCGCTCGGCGGGAGGGTTCCCCTCGTCGAGTTTGGCGA
This sequence comes from Acidimicrobiales bacterium, assembly GCA_051011595.1. Taxonomy (GTDB): domain Bacteria; phylum Actinomycetota; class Acidimicrobiia; order Acidimicrobiales; family SHLQ01; genus JAOUEE01. The sequence continues at coordinate 36,280 of JBPCTQ010000004.1, read as the reverse complement.
TGAACACGATGGTGTCGGCGTAGGGACCGTTGGTGATGAAGGTCTTCGACCCGTTCAGCACGTACTCCTCACCGTCGCGCCGGGCAGTGGCCTGCATCGACCCGAAGGCATCGGATCCGGAGTTGGGTTCGGTGATGGCCCAAGCGCCGATCTTCTCCAACGTCAACAACGGCTCGACCCACCGTTCCTTCTGAGCAATGGTGCCTTTGGCCGAGATGGCCGATGCGGTGAGACCCGACGACACGCCCATGGCGGTCACCATGCCGGGGCAGTGGCGGCACAGCTCGATGATGGGGATCAGCATGAAGCCGGGATCACCCGAAGCCGACGAGTCCTCGGTGACGGATTCGCCCCTGGCTTCGGCCTTCTCCCGCTCGATGCGGCGCTTGAAACTCGACCGAGCCATGTCGTCCATCCCGAAGGTGGCGTAGAGCTTGCGCAGCACGTCGTAGGGCGGGAGATCGCCGTGCTCGAGGTCGTCCTTCAGCGGAAGGATCTCCTTGGCGACGAAATCCTTCATCGCCTGACGCAACATCTGGTGCTCGTCGGACCACTGATACATCGGGGCTCCTCGGGACGACTGCCCGGCATCGTACGACGCCGGCGCGGAGTCGTCTGCACCGACGGGGCCGGGCACCGGCAGCACCACCAACCCACCCTCCTAGGCTGGCGCCATGGCCCACATCGAACCTCTCAGCAGAGACCAGCTGCCGCAGTACGAGGATCAGTTTCGTTTGATCGAAGGGGCAATGGGCTTCGTCCCCACCAGCCTCATGACGATGGCCAAGGTGCCGGCCCTCATGGAGGCGTTCTCCCAGTTGGCGGTCACCGTCAACGTGTTGGGCCACGTCGATGGTGACCTGGTGCAGCTGGTGGCCCACGTCGCCAGCCGGGCCGCCGGGTGTCGCTACTGCCAAGCCCACACCGCGGCCCATGCGGCCCATGCCGGGGCCGACCCCGACAAGATCGAAGCGGTGTGGGAGTTCGAGACGAACGATCTCTTCGACGACGCCGAACGGGCAGCACTGCGGGTGGCTCGCGACGGTGCGCAGGTCCCCAACGCGGTCACCGCCGCCCACTTCGTTGCGCTGCGCGAGCACTACTCCGAAGACCAGATCATCCAGATCGTGGCGGTCATCAGCTTGTTCGGGTACCTCAATCGGTGGAACGACACCATGGCCACTGCGCTGGAAACCGTCCCCCTCGGTTTCGCCGAAGAACACCTGGCCGAGTCGGGGTGGGACGCCGGCAAACACCGCTGACAACCCGGCCTCTCAGGCCAGCCCGCACTCCTCGTAGGCGATGTGTTCCGCGAACCCCATCCCCAGATAGAGCGTGCGCCCGGCGACATTGGCATCGGCGCAGTTGAGGCCGACGTGGTCGACCCGGCCCGACAACCTCTGACAGACCCCCACCGTGACGTCTCGGCCCAGACCCTGGCGCCGATGGTGAGGGTCGGTGACCACCGCACCGATGGCCGCCACCCGTTGTTCGTGGCTCACCACGTGGGCGCCGGCCGCCGCCACCAGTTGGCCGGCCGAACGCACCCCGACGAACGCGTCGGTGTCGAGCATCGACGGCAGGAAGAACGCCGCGCCGGGGTCGCGGGCGTAGAGGTCGAGCAGCTCGCCGGTGTTCGACCGATCGAGCGGTTCGACGTCCCAGCGGGCCAGGGTGAGCGATCCCGGGTCCGGGTGGTGGAATCGGTGGTACGTACGGTGCCAGACGACGGGGCGCACCGCACCCATGGCGGCACCACACCCGACGGGGCCGGTGATGAGTGTTCCCGGTGGGATCTCGGCCTGCAGGTCGACGAGCAAGGCCAGCGACCCGGGCCGATCGCGGGTGGAGACCGAGTACACGGCGAATCCGCCGTCCTCGGGTAGTCCCACCAACCCCACCACCGCGTCATCTCGCCGCCACCAGCGGCTGTTGGTCCAGAAGACCTCGTCGAGATCGGCCAGGGCGTACAGATGGGCCGGCGGATCGTCGGAGAAGAACTCGATCAACTCGGCCTTGTCGTCGACCGGTCGGATGTCGGTGGTCACAAACGACCGGCCTCGGTGACCCGTTGGAGGAACTGCTGGGTCCGCTGCTCGCGGGGGTGCGCGAAGAGCTCGGCCGGGGGCGCAGCCTCGAGTACTCGCCCCTCGTGGAGGAAGCACACGCGGTCGGCCACTTCCTTGGCGAAACCCATCTCGTGGGTGGCCAGCACCATGGTGAGCCCGCGGCCGGCCAGATCACGGACGACACTCAACACCTCGCCCACCAGTTCGGGATCGAGGGCCGAAGTGATCTCGTCGAGCAGCAGCACTTCGGGATCGTTGATCAGGGCCCGCACGATGGCCGCCCGCTGGTTCTGTCCACCACTCAGCTGATCGGGGTAGTCGTCGGCTTTGTCGGCCAGACCGAACCGTTCCAGCAACACCCGGGCGGCCTCATCGGCCTCGGACCGATCCTGCTTGCGTACCCGACGCGGGGCCAGGGTGATGTTGTCGAGCACGGTCATGTGGGGAAACAGGTTGTACGCCTGGAACACGATGCCGATGCGGCGACGGACGTCGTTCTGATTGACCCCTCGACCGCTGATGAGCTCCCCATCGAGGCGGATCTCACCGCCATCGATGGTGTCGAGCAGATCGATGCACCGCAGGATGGTGGACTTCCCACACCCGCTGGGGCCGATGAGACACACCACCTCGTGAACGGCAACGGCCAGATCGATGCCGTCGAGCACCTGCTTGTCGCCGTAGGCCTTGGCCACGTCGGTCAGCTCGAGCTTGCTCACACTGCGACCTGCCCGCGTCGGGCTCGGTCACGAGCCGTGTACCAATCCACGAATCGAGTGAGCGGGATGCTGATGGCGAGGAACAGCACCGTGGCCACCATGTACGAGGTGTAGTTGAAGGTCTGGCCGGTGTAGATCTGAGCCTCGCGTACGGCCTCGCGCACACCGAGCACCGAGATGAGGGCGACATCCTTCTGCAGTGACACCACGGTGTTCATCAGCGCCGGGACCACGTTGCGGATGGCCTGGGGCAAGATGGCGAAACGTAGGGCCTGCCACTGAGTGAGGCCCAGGGCGCGAGCCGACGAACGCTGGCTCTCCGGCACGGCCTCGATGCCCGACCGGTAGATCTCGGCGGTGTAGGCCGAATACGACAGGGCCAGCGCAGTGACACCCCAGAAGCGGGCGCCGTTGGGCAGACCCTCGATCTGGAGGGCCGGCAGCCCGAACCCGATGAGCAGGATGAGCAAGATGACCGGGATGCCTCGGAAGATGTCGGTGTAGAGCACCGACAACAAGCGCAGGGGGAAGAAGGCCGGGCCGCGAAAGCTGCGCATGACCGCCACCAGCAACGCCAGCACCGGGATGATGAGCATCGACCAGAAGAACAGCTCGAGGTTGACCCGGAACCCGGCCAGAACGTCGGGCCAGGCCGCCCGAAAGTCCTCACCGCTGAAGAACTGACTACGAACCGCGGGCCAGTTGGGTGAGGACACCACCAGCGCGATCAATACGCCGAAGACCACCAACGTGGACACGGTGGCGACCACCGCGCCCTTGGCCCCCTGCTCGGCGAACAGCTCAGCGACCGCCGATCGCCGGCGCTCGACCGGAGGGGTCTTCTCGGTTGTCGGGCTCGGTGCTCCCACCCGATCAGTCCATCAGATCGGGTGGGACACCGTTCGCATCCTCAGCTGGCAAGCGTGGGGATGCCGCCACCATCGTTGAGCCACTCCTCTTCGAGGGCCTCGAGGGTGCCGCCATCACGCAGCGTCGACAGCGCCTCGTTCACGCAGGGCACCAGCGGACTGCCCTCGTCGAACACCATGCCCAGCTCTTCAACCGTGCCGCCGCGGGGCAACACGCCGATGATCGTGGCATCGGGAATCTCGACGGCCGTCACGAAGTAGGCGGTGGGCAGATCGAACACCACGGCGTCGACCTGACCGGCATCGAGAGCGGCCTTGGCCGCCACATTGTCGTCGTAGACCGCCGCCTGGGTGGACGGTGCGATGACATCTTCGATGTAGGTCAGGCTGGTGGTGTTGATCTGGGCACCCAGACGCAGCTCGGCCAGATCGGCCACGCTGGTGGCGCCGGCCGCGGCACTGGCGTCGAGACCGATGATGGCCTGCTCGACCTCGTAGTACCCGTCACTGAAGTCGACCACTTCGTCGCGGTCGGGGGTGATCGAGTACTGCTGAAGGTTGAAGTCGTAGTCCTTCTCGCCGGGCTGGATGGCAGCATCGAAGGTGGTCCCCGACCACTCGACGGTCTCCAGTCCGAGCTCACCGGCCACGGCATAGACGAGGGCGGCTTCGAATCCCTCTCCCCCACTGGGATCGTCGTTCAACACCCAGGGCGGGAAGACCGACTCACCGGTGGCAACGGTGAGCTGACCATCGTTCTTGAGCGGCAAGGTGTCGCACCCACCACCCGCCGCCTCGTCGCCGGCGGCCTCATCACCGGCGGCCTCGTCGGCCGCGGCCTCGTCGCCGGTGGTGGTGCCGGCGCTGTCGCCGTCGTCGTCGTCGCTCCCACAAGCCGCCGCGAACAATCCGAACACCAGCAGCAGTGTCAACAGCCTCTTGGCCATGGTCGTCTCCCTCCGAGAACCGCGAGTTCCTCGCTCGCCCCGGAGTCTAGGCACCACCGAACCGCCGACATCGGTGTTTCCCGACCCGCTCGGCGGTGGCACGGCATCGGCGAGCCGAGTAGTATCGGGGACCCACGGGCTCGGGAGACTCATGCGGATCGTCAACATCGCCAACGGTGCTCGCCTGGAAACGGTGTGGACCGATGAGTTCGTGGCCGGCCTCGAGCAGCTGGGATCCACCACCCTCGTCGACGACGGCCATCGGATCGACGACGCCGAGGCGGCGACGCTGCTTCGCGAGGCCGACATCGCCATCATCGGCTGGGATGCTCGACCACTGCCCGAGGCCCTGGCCGATGATCGGGGATCACTACGACTGGTGTGTTGTTACTCGGGCACCATCAAGGCGCTGGTACCTCGCCGCCTGATCGCCGCCGGCCTCCCGGTCAGCAACTGGGGTGACCTGCCGGCCCAGCCCGTGGCCGAGGGCGCCATGACCCTCTTGCTGGCCATGCTCCACGAGTTGCCACGAGCCCTCGACACCCAACACAACGGGGGCTACGGCTTCGATGGCCCTCGTCTCGGTGGCCTGTCCAACCTAGCGGTGGGGATCTACGGCTACGGGGTCATCGGCCGCCGTTTCGTCGAGATGTTGGCCCCGTTCGATGCTCGGGTGATGATCTATGACCCCTACGTCGACGATCTACCGCCGGGCGTCGATCGTGCCGAATCGTTGATGGCGTTGTGTCAGTGGGCCGAGGCGCTGGTGATCCATGCCGGCTGGAGCGACGAGACCAGCGGGTCGGTCACCGCCGAACACCTGGCCCAACTGCCCGACGGTGCGGTGATCGTCAACACCGCTCGGGGCGGCATCATCGATCAGGCCGCGCTGTTCGCGGAGGTAAGCACCGGTCGACTCAGAGCCGGCCTCGATGTGCTCGAACCAGAGAAGCTCGAACCCGAGCACCCCATCCGCGGCCTCGACAACTTGTTGCTCACCTACCACCTCATCACCAACAACCACTGGCCCGCGCGGGCGGGTCTCGACGCCAAACAGCAGCGGGTCATCGATCAGCTGCAGCGGGTGGCCGACGGCGATACCCCCATCGACGTCTTCGACCTCGACCGCTACGACCGCAGCACGTGACCCGGTAGCAGCCGCCGATCAGGCGTCGACCGGAGCAGTGGCCGGTGCGTCGACGATGCCCACGAGCATGTCGAGCAGGTTGGCTTCGAACTGCCACTCGTCGATGGGTAATGGTCCCCCATCGTCGATCTGGCGAGCCCGCTCGGCCATCACCGTGGTCAACAACATGATGAGAGCGATCAGCCGTTCATCCCGGGCTTCGGTGGAAGCGGCGACGGGGCGATGCTCGAGCTCGGCCAGCACCAGACGCAGGTTGGGGCCGGTCATGGGCGCTTCGTCGCGCCACTGCGCGAACTGCCCGGTCAGCTGTACGACGATTCGCAGGTAGCAACGCCCCTCATGGGTGTCGAGACAACCGATCAACGGGGTCAACAGCACGGCCAACAGCTCGCGTGTGGTCGGATCGGGTCCGACCAGGGTCAACAACTCACCCCGTTCGTGGTCGAGGGGAACTCCCCGCTGCACCAACAACGCTTCGAGCAGTCCACCACGCGATCCGAAGTGATAACTCACCGCCGAGGTGTTGCGCTGCCCGGCTTCCTCGGTGATCTCGCGGATGGTGGTGCGGAAGATGCCGCGGGTGGCAAACAGTCGCTGCGCGGCCACCAGCAGGCGATCGCGGGTCTGGGCCGTGTCACGCCGCATGGTCGGCCCCTCGGTCGGGCCCGGCCGTCACGGCAGTGGCAGATGGGCGGACTCCGGTATGACCTCGACGGCCAGGTCGTCGGGAATGGGGTGATTCCACGCCTTGTACTGCGGGACGGCGTTCTCGCGGTAGCGGGTGGTGGAGTGCACCGGATCCTTGTCGAACTCGGGAATCACCTCATCGCCGAACAGCTCGATGTTCTCGAGGATCTCGTCGTGGGTGAACCCTTCGTTGGGCAGACCGAACACCAGCTGGTCACAACCGACCTGCTGGTAGGCCTCGAGCTGCTCGGACACCTCCTCGGGGTTCCCCACCAGCATGTGCCCCTCGGCGATCAAAAGATCGAGGATCTCCTCGCTGGGGATGCCGATGGGAGGCGCCGGCCACACCGGATGGCCTTCTTTGGGGGGAATGGTGTCGTGGTAGAAGCACACCATCGTGTACAGGTACCCCCGGCCGGGGCTCATGGCGATCTCGCGGGCCCGGTCGCGGTCCTTGAGACAGATCACCGCATTGGTCATCATCACGTTGTCGTTCTTGTACTGACCGACCTGATCGACCGGGTCGGCCACCGCCTCCTTGTAGGCGTCGATGCGACCCTTGAGGTTGTGGGCCGGTTCGAAGTTGAAGGCGATGGCCCCGATGCCATGGGCACCGGCCTTGCTGAAGGTGGCGGGATTGCCACACGCCACCCACATGGGCGGATGACCCTTGCCGTAGGGTTTGGGCAAGATGTTGTGCGGCGTGGGCACCGAGAAGTGCTCACCCTCGAAGGAGTAGTCACGCTCCTCCCACATCCGCGGGATCTCGCGCACCACCTCGTCCCACATGGCCTTGGTCTCACCCGTGGTGAGCCCGTTGAAGGTGGCCACCTCGTGGCTACCTGCTCCTCGTCCGGTACCGAATTCGAACCGGCCCTCACAGATGTGATCGAGCATGGCCGCCCGCTCGGCGAACCGGACCGGGTGTTCCTTGGTGGTGGGGAAACTGTTGATGGCCGTGCCCAGGTGGATTCGATCGGTCTTGGCGGCGACGTACCCCATCACCGGAGCCGGCGCCGACATGTGGCTGTACTCGGTGAGGGCGTGATGCTCACCGAACCAGGCGAACTTCCAGTTGTGTTTGTCGGCGGCGACGGCGTATTCGATCTCCCGCATGAGCGACAGGTGTTCGGCGTCGGCGTTGTGGGCCGCCGGGCCGGGAACGTAACCGTTGAGAAAAACACCGAATTCCACGAGCATCTCCTGGATGAAGGTTCGACTTAATGTATTTCATTAGGTCATGGTGGGCAAGGGCGCCAAGTCGGGGCCTACCATGCCGACGAGAGGGCCGACGAGAGGGCCGACGAGGGGCCGAGAAGACGGCAGAGGCTCGGGGGAGACACCGACGATGAGTGACGAATTCTGGGATGCCGCCGCCCCGCTGATGGCCGACGGCTTGTTGGAAGAGGGCACCATCATGAACGGCCCGTGTCTGCGCGACACCACCGGTGAGTTCGTCGCCATGCCCCACCACAAGGGTCCGGGCATGGTGGTGAAGTTGCCCCGCGACCGGGTGCAACAGCTCATCGACGATGGTGAGGGCCGATCGTTCGCCCCGGCCGACAAGGTGTTCAAGGAGTGGGTGCTCATCGAGGCCTTCGACGACACCCGGGCCCAGGAGCTGCTTCGCGAGGCAGTCAGCTTCGTTGGCCGGTGAGCAACAACCCGATGACCATCAGCGAGCGCATCATCGACCGCCGCCCGATCACCGGCATGTCGGCCATTTTCCTTCCTCACCGCCACGACGGGACGATCGACTGGCCCGGATTCGAAGCCCACGTGGCCCGCACGGCTGACGCCGGGCTCACACCGGCGGTCAACATGGACACCGGGTTCGTCCAACTGCTCGACCAGGCCACCCGCATGGAAGTACTCGATCGCACCACATCGTTGGTGGGTGGTGACTTCGTGGCCGGCGCCGACGTGCCCGATTCCGACAACGACCCCTTCGACCTCGACGGGTACGTACGGGCCGGCACCGAGATCGCCACCCGCGGCGGAACCCCGGTGCTGTTCCCCTCGTGGGGCCTCAACGGCCTCGACGAACCCGAGTGGGTCGAAGCCCACAGCCGGATCGGACAGCACCTCGACCGATTCATCGGATTCGAGCTCGGCTCCATGTTCGTGCCCTGGGGCCGGATCTACTCACTCGAGGCCTACGGCGATCTGCTCGAGATTCCGCAGTGCATCGGCGCCAAACACTCTTCGTTGTCGCGCCAATTGGAGTGGGATCGGCTGGCGCTGCGCGACGAGCGGCGCCCCGACTTCAGGGTCTTCACCGGCAACGACCTGGCCATCGACATGGTGATGTACGGATCCGACTACCTGCTCGGTCTGTCCACCTTTGCGCCTGACCTGTTCGCCGAACGAGACCGGCTGTGGGCCGCAGGCGACCCTGCCTTCTACGAGCTGAACGACACGCTGCAATACCTCGGCCACTTCACCTTCCGAACGCCGGTGCCCGGCTATCGCCACAACGCGGCCCAGTTCATGCAGCTGAGGGGGTGGATCGACGAATCGGGAATGCCCGACGGCGCCCCTCGACGACCCGACAGCGATGTCGAGGTGCTGGCGGAGATCGCCACTCGATTGGAGGTCCGATGACCATCTCCCAGGTCAAGAAGCTCGACTCGATCGAGGCCCTCACCGCCTACACGGCCGCCCTCGGCATCGACCTCCCGTTGGTCGACCGGGTCAGCGGCACCGGATCACTCAGCCGGCGGCTGACCATCACCGATGGAGGCGCGGGTGATCTGGTGGTCGGCAACCGTTGGTCGATCCTGCCCATGGAGGGTTGGGACGCCGAAGCCGACGGCCGGCCGTCGGAGCTGGTGCACCGTCGCTGGCGCCGCTTCGGCTCCAGCGGAGCCAAACTCATCTGGGGAGGCGAGGCCGTCGCCGTGGTTCCGGAGGGCCGGGCCAACCCTCGTCAGGTGACCTACGACGTCGACCGCACCGAAGCCTTCGCCGCGCTGAGGAGCGACCTGCTCGCGGCCCATGCCGAGGCCGGGTTCGACACCGAAGACCTCGTTGTCGGACTCCAGCTCACCCATTCGGGGCGTTGGTCGCGCCCAGTCGCCGAACCCGCACCTCGCACCATGTACACCCACCCGGTGCTCGACAGCCGGGTCGGCGCCGATGCGGGGTCAGTGCTGAGCGATGACGAGCTCCACCACATCACCGACCGCTACGTGGCCGCGGCCGGGGTGGCCGCCGACGCCGGCTTTGCGTTCGTCGACGTCAAGGCCTGCCACGGTTATCTACTGCACGAATCGCTCACCGCCTTCGATCGGACCGGGCCCTTCGGCGGAGACTTCGCCGGTCGCACCCGGTTGCTGCTGGGCATCATCGACCGAATCCGCAGCGAGCACCCGAACCTCGGTATCGGCGTACGGCTCTCGGCCATCGACGACTTGCCCCACCAGATGGGCGACGACGGTGTGGGAGTGGCCGACCCGGCCGCCACCTTCCGGTTGGCCTTCGGCCGCAACGACGACACCGGCGACATCGACCTCGACGAACCCAACCAACTGCTGGTGGAGCTGCGCCGTCGCGGGGTGGGGATGGTCTGTGTCACCGTCGGTAGCCCGTACTACAACCCCCACATCCAGCGGCCGGCCTTCTTTCCGCCCTCCGATGGCTACCACCCGCCCGAGGACCCGCTCGTCGGTGTCGTGCGCCAGCTGGATGTGACCCGTCGGCTGGCCGAGGCTCATCCCGAAATGGCCATCGTGGGAAGCGGCTACAGCTATCTCCAGCAGTGGCTGCCCAACGTGGGCGAAGCGGTGGTGGCGTCGGGCGGCGCGGCGTCGATCGGGCTGGGCCGCATGGTGCTGTCCTACCCGCACCTGCCGGCCGATGTGGCCGCTGAACGCGAGCTCGAACGCCGGCTGATCTGTCGAACCTTCAGCGACTGCACCACCGCACCGCGCAACGGACTGGTCTCGGGCTGTTACCCACTCGACCCGTTCTACAAGGCCCTTCCCGAACGCAAGACACTCACCATCGCCAAACGAGAGGCCGAGGCCAACCGGGGCGGACGCCGCCGGTGACGGTCGAAAACGCAACCGGCCGACCACCAGAGGTGGCCGGCCGGGCGTAACGGTACTGCCGCCGCAACGGGCGGTCAGTGGAGGGACTGACTACTCCGCCGGGGGCAGCAGCACCGTGTCGATCACGTGGATCACACCGTTGGACGCTGCGATGTCGGTCTGCACGACCGTGGCATCGTTGACCGTGACCGTCTCCTCGGTGACCGTGATGAGCACGGTGGCACCGTTGACCGTGGTGACCTCGGCGCCATCGAGGGTGACCACGACGTCGGAACCGACCTCGTCGGGGACCACGTGGTAGGTGAGCACCGAGTTGAGCAGGTCGGTATCGGCCAGCAGCTCGTCGGCGGTCATGTCGAGAGCCGTCAGGGCCGCAGCAAAGGCTTCCTCGGTGGGGGCGAACACGGTGAAGGGACCCTCACCTTGCAGCGTCTCTACCAGGCCGGCGGCCTCGATGGCGGCGACGAGGGTGGGGAACTCACCCGAGGCGATGGCCACCGAGACGATGTCGTCTTCGGTCATCGCTTCGTCGGTCATTTCCTCGTCCGACATCTCTTCGTCGGACATCTCCTCGTCGGTCATCTCTTCGTCCGACATTTCCTCATCGGACATCTCCTCATCGGCGGCTTCGCTGTCGCCGGCTTCGGCCACGGTGGTCTCGGTACCGGTCTCACCATCGGACTCGTCGTCGTCACTGCCGCACGCGGCCGCAATCAGGGTCAGAGCGAAGAGGGCGGCTACGAGCCGCAACAATCGGGTGTTCATTTTCAGGATCCTCCAGAGATTGGATAGAAGGGGGTTGCCGGGTGATTCGTCGAAGCCGTCGACCTGGATGCAATTTGTCCCGTCGGCGACCGAGCGACACCCGAGACGCCGACGAGGAGGAGTATGGAGTTCGACCATTTCGACGAGGCCATGGCCCGCGCCATGCTCACCACCGCCGACGGGGCCGGCGGTCTGTCGACCTACCTGGCCTTTCGCCACACCACGTTCACCGCTGGCCGCCTCGTGGCCGAGTTCGACGCTCGCGACGACCTCATGACACCGTTCGGCAACCTTCACGGCGGCTGTCTGTCGGCCTTCGTCGACCATTGCCTGGGTGTGGTGTTCTACCCCGTCATCCCGGCCGGGGCCTGGGTGGCCACCACCGAGTTCAAACTCAACCTGCTGCGCGCCGTCACCGGCGGCACCTGTGTGGCCACCGCCGAGATCCTGGCCCTCACCCGCCGGACCGGGGTGGCCCGCGTCGATGTCACCAACGACGACCAGGCGGTATGTGCCGCCCAGGGAACGGTCACGATCGTGGCCCCTCGCACCTGACGTCGACTATTGGCACAGTCCGTGCCAGATGATTATCGTCCGGCTGTCCGACGAGGAGGCCCCGATGTCCGGTGATGTGGCGATGCGAGACCTGGGAGCATCACTCCCAGTACCCGAGTTCGATGCGCCGACACTGGTTTCGCCACCACCCCTCGACGAGGCCACCGTGGCCATCGTCACGTCGGCTGCGCTGCATCGCCCCGACGGCGATCAGGCCTTCACCGCCGGCGACACCAGCTATCGCCTGCTCGACCGATCCGAACGGGAGTTGGTGCTGGGCCACTGGAGCCCCAACTTCGACCGCACCGGCATCGCCATCGATCTGAACGTGGTGTATCCCATCGACCGCCTCGAGGAACTGGCCTCGGCTGGGGTGATCGGGGCAGTCGCCCCTCGACACGTGTCCTTCGCCGGCAACCAACCCGACGACGTGGCCACGATCCGCCACGACTCCGGCCCGGCCGCCGCGGCCGAGCTGGTCGCCGACGGTGTCGACGTGGTGATCCTCACTCCGGTTTGACCGTTGTGTACGCGTACCGTGAGTACGCTCGCCCACATCTTCGAAGCCGCCGGGATCGCCACGGTCGTGCTGGTCTCCACCCGAGACGTCGCCGAACGGATGAACATCCCCCGAGGCCTCTACGGCGACTTCCCCATGGGACGCCCGCTCGGTCGTCCGACCGACGCCGACTTCCAGACCGACGTGTTGACCCGCGCCTTTGCCCTGCTCGAGGTCAGCGAACCCACCCTGGTCGACCACCCCACCGTGGTGGAGTCGGCCGAGGACACGGTGTTGTCGTGTCAGCTCCCGCCCCGATTCGACCCCGATGTTCCGGCCAGCGTCGATGAGGCCCGTGGCATCCGCAAGGCGTACGACCGCACCCTCGAACGTCGCGGTGTGACATCGGTGGGACGGGTTCTCGACGCCGACGGGATCCCCGACGCGTTGGCCGCCTTGCACGAGATCGCCGAAGGGGCCGACTGGACCACCGTCGCCCTCCCGGGCAAGAACACCATCGCGGTGTGCCACGACATTCGCACCTACTACGAAGAGGCGGCGCTGGAGTTGGTCGACGGCCCACCACCGGGCGGCCGGGCGGCCGAGTCCTGGTACTTCGACCAAACCGAAGCTGGGTCCACGGTGATGGGTGCACGCCAGGCCCTCCGCGACGCCGAGGCCCCGTTCCCGTTCTGGTTCTACATGGCCCCCGGCCACCGCTGAGCCAGGCCCGACGGCGTCACGCCCAGGGCACCTCCTGGGAGGGATCACCACCAGCCGAAGCTTCGTCCCCGTTCTGGTTCTCCACGGCCCGCGGCCACCGCTGAGCCAGGCTCGACGGCGTCACGCCCAGGGCACACCCTGGTAGGGATCACGAACCAGGCGCCGGGCCACCACCATGCGGTGCACTTCGTCGGGACCGTCGTAGATGCGGGCATACCGAGCCTCGCGATACATGAACTCGAGTGGGGTGTCACCGGTGACACCCATGGCCCCGTGCACCTGAATGGCCCGGTCGACGACGTTGTGCAGCATGCGGGCCCCCCAGAACTTGATGAGGCTGATCTCGGTGCGCGCTTCACCACCGGCGTCGAGGGCGCGGGCAGCGTCGAGGGTCATCAATCGTGCGGCCTGGATCTCGGCCGCCGACTCGGCGATGTACCTTTGGATCTCTCCCTTCTCGGCCAGGTGCGAACCGTGGGCCCAGCGGCTCTTGGCCCGCTCGCACATCAGTTCGAACGCCCGCTCGGCCTGCCCCAGCCACCGCATGCAATGGAAGATCCGGCCAGGGCCCAGCCGCTTCTGCGCCACCACGAACCCCTCCCCGCGCCGACCCAGGATCGAATCGGCCGGTACCCGCACATCGTTGTACCGCACCTCACAATGACCGCCGCCGGTGTGGCCCATGGTGGGAACCACCCGCACGATCTCGTAGCCGGGGGTGTCGGTGGGGACAACGATGGCGCTGAACTTGGCGTGGCGTTCGGCATCGGGTTCGGTGATGGCGAAGCAGGTGGTGAAGGCAGCCCGGTTGGCGCCGGAGGTGAACCATTTGTGGGCGTTGATCACCCACTCGTCGCCGTCGAGCACCGCAGTGGCCTCCATCAGGGTGGGGTCGGACCCGGCCACGTCGGGTTCGGTCAGTCCCACCGACGGGTAGATGTCACCGGCCACCAAGGGAGCCAGCCATCGCTCCTGCTGCTCGGTGGTGCCGTACAGGTGCAACATGATCGAGTCCTGCATCGACAACGACCCAACCGCCATCTGCCCCCAGTGCGACCGGCCGATGATCTCGTTCAGACCCACGAAGTCCAGGAACGGCAGGCCACCACCGCCGATCTCGGCCGGGTGTCCGAGGACCCACAGTCCTTCATCCTTGGCTCGCTGCTTCAAGGTGGCGGCGCAGCGCGACGCGGCCTCTTCGTCGTCGCCACCGAGTACCCCCTCCTCGGGGATCACGACCTCGTTGATGAACCACTTCATGCGCTCGCGAGTGTCGGCGGTCAGCACGTCGGCCATGGGGTCCCCCTCGATTTGTCGTCGGCTCCATTGTGGCCCGACCGCGGGGCTCGGGCGGCGGGCGGGATCGACAGCCTGGCTCAGCCCGACAGGGCCACCGCACAATGCAGCGCCACACCCGTTGCCAAGGCGTCCTCATTGAGCCGCATCCGGTTGGAGTGACACGACGGTGCTTGCAGCGAATCGGCGATGTCGTCGGGGCACACCCCCAGCAGCGCCATCGCCCCCGGCACGCGTTGCAGCACGTAGCTGAAGTCCTCGGCCCCCATCACCGGGGTGGGCAGTTCCATGTACTGGCCGTCGCCGAGGGTGCCCCGCACCAGGGCGGCGATGCGAGCCACTTCGTTGGCGTTGTTGACCGTGACCGGATACCCGGCCTGTATCTCGAAATCGACCTGGCACCGATGGGCGTCGCCGACGTGACGGCACATCCGCTCGAGGGCGAGGTGGACCCCGGTTCGGGTCTTCTCCGACACCGTGCGAATGGTGCCCTCGAACATGGCGCTCTCGGGGATCACGTTGGTGGTGGTGCCGGCGTGCACGTTGGCCACCGTGACCAGAGCCGGATTGAAGGGATCCATCTCGCGCGCCACCACGGTCTGCACACCGTTGATCATGGCGGCCATGGCCGGCACCGGATCGATACAGAACTGCGGCGTGGATGCATGGCCACCCTTGCCGGTGACCGTCACGTGGAAGGTGTTGGCCGAGGCCATGATCGGCCCCGGGCGACACACCACGTACCCACTCGGGATGTTGGGCGAGATATGGATGGCAAAGGCGCGATCGACACCATCGAGCACACCTTCATCGACCATGACGTCGGCGCCGCCGAACCCCTCTTCGCCGGGTTGGAACATGAACCGGACCGGACCGGGGAGTTCGTCGCGCCGTTCGGCCAGCACCCTGGCTGCACCCACGAGCATGGCCACGTGGGCGTCGTGGCCGCAGGCGTGGGCCCGTCCGTCGATCGTGGACTTGAAGTCGACTTCGGTGTCTTCGGTCATGGGCAAGGCATCGGTGTCGGCTCGCAACAGCAGCCGCGGACCGTCGCCGCCGGCCAGGTCGGCGACCACCGACGTGCATCCAGTGCCGGTTCGAACCTCGAGCGGAAGGTCTTCGAGGGCCCCGAGAATGCGTTGTTGCGTGTCGGGATTGTGCAGGCCCAGTTCGGGGTGGGCGTGTATCTCGCGCCGCAACCGGCGGACATCGTCGGCGACGGCTCCGGCTGACTCCAGGACATCTACACCAGTCATGACCGGAGCGTAGTGGCCCGCTCCATGGCCGACCCGAAACCGCCGTCCTAGACCCCGACCATGCACACCCCTGGCCGTGAAGGCGGGCGTTTCCGAGCCCTGCGAGGAAAGGCCGTGACCGGGCTGTGCCTTCTCACGACGCCACCTGGGGGCCGCCCCGAAGACTGCGCTTGAGCTCGGCGAAGCCGTCGACGCCGGCCACCGCCCACACGGCATCCCACAACACCACTGCCTCTTCGCCCCGAGGGACTCGGTTGAGCACCGGCCCGAAGAACGACCGCGGCCCGGCCCCGGCGTTGAACGTGATGATCGGTGTTCCCACATCACGCCCGGTACGGCTCAGGGCGGCGTCGGTGTCGATTCGCAGGACTTCGTCCCACGAAGGGTCGGTGGCCGCGGCTCGATGCTGCTCGGCCACACCCGCCGAACCCAGATACCCCGACAACCCGGAGTCGAGCTCGGCGGCCAGTTCGGCCCGCCGCTGGTGCACGTGGATGTCGGACCCGAACCGCAGGTAGAGCGGCCCCATCGCCTGGCGGCCCTCCGTGGCCCGAACGGCGGCGGCCACCCGCAACAGCGCCAGACCGATGTCGTGACCGACGGCGTGGTCGGCGAAGGCGCCGTTGTAGTCCTTGTCCTCGTTGACGATGCGGAGGGCAATGAAACGCCAGTCGACGTCGAGGTCACGTTGGTCCGCCACCTCGCGCACCCATTGCGAGGTGATCCAGGCCCACGGACAGATCGGATCCCAGAAGAACTCGACGTCGGGTGCGGTCACTGGTCCGCCACCGCCGGTAGTGCCCAGTCGACCGGTTGGCGCCCGGCGGCCTCCAAGGCGGCGTTGGCCTGCGAGAACGGTCGGCTACCGAAGAACCCGCGGTGGGCCGACAGCGGTGATGGATGGGGTGACTCGATGACGGTGTGGCGAGTCTGGTCGATCAGCGGCTTCTTCTTGCGGGCGTAGGCCCCCCACAAGATGAAGACCACCCGGTCGGGTTTGTTGTTGACCGCGCCGATCACCTGGTCGGTGAAGTGCTCCCAGCCCTTTCCCTGGTGGGACCCGGCGCCGTGAGCCCGCACGGTGAGCACTGCGTTCAACAACAGCACCCCCTGGCTGGCCCAGGACTCCAGACAGCCGTGATCAGGGGCAGTGAGTCCCAGATCGGTCTCCAGTTCGGCGTAGATGTTGACCAGCGACGGCGGTATCGCCACCCCCGGCCGCACCGAGAAACACAAACCGTGGGCCTGACCGGGTCCGTGGTAGGGATCCTGACCGAGGATGAGCACCTTCACGTCGGCATATGCGGTCAGGTGGAGAGCCGCGAACACGTCCTCGTGGGGCGGAAAGACCTGGTGGTTCGTGCGTTCCTCGAACACGAACTGCTGCAGGTCCTTCCAGTAGGGCTGGTCGAACTGCTCCCGCAGCACCGGATTCCAGTCGGTGGTGGTCACGGCGGCGAGGTTACCGGTCCCGGTCGGCCCCGGCCGCGGCTGCTCACATCGTCTGGAGGGGTGCCGACTGGCAGCACGAGGCCCGCCACGCGGCGCGGGCAGACGGAGATCTGTGAGCACCACCGCCACCAACCACGACACCGACACCGCCGCGACGCTTCGGCACTACTTCGGTCGGTACCGCCGCCGGTTGGTCGTCATTCCGGTGGCTTCGTTCCTCGCCGGACTGGCCGACGCCCTGGCCATCGTCATGTTGGCCCAGGTGGCCTTGGCGTTGGCCGAACCCAACGCCGAGTTTCCCGAGTTGGGTGGTTTCGGGCTGGCGTTGTCGTTCTCCAACGGCACGGCGCTGGCCGTCGTCGCCGGGCTCACCTTCAGTCGTTTCGCCCTCCAGATGGTCGCCGCCTGGGCCGCAGCCGGCATCGTCGCCGACGTGAGCATCCGCGCCCGGCAATCTGCGTTCGAGGTGTTCCTCGACGCCAGCTGGGGCCAACAGACGCAGTTTCGCGAGGGCGAGCTGCAACAGCTGCTCGGTGAACCGGTCACCCGGGTGTCGGAGATGACCACCCACGTCACCAAGTTGTTGACCTCCTCGCTCAACCTGGCCGCCCTGCTCATCAGTGCCCTGTTGGTCGATGCCCGGGCGTCGATCGTCATCGCCGTCATCGGTGTGGTGCTGTTCTTCGTGTTCCGACCGGTGGTGGCCTTCGGCCGCGAGATGTCAGCCCGCGAACGCGATGCCATTCGCCGCTACAGCACCGAGGTCAGCCAGATCGAGTCGATGGCTCTCGAGGTGCAGACGTTCGATGTCGGCAATCCCGTCAAGAAGCGGGGCCGGCGTTTGTTGCAGGACCTGCGGGCACCGCTGTTTCGTCGCTACCTGGTGCAACCGATGCTGCCCTATACCTACCAAGCGGTGGTGATCCTGGTGGCGGCCGGAGGCATCGCCCTCCTGCTGCGGTTCGAGCCGGCCGATTTGGCCGCCATGGGAGCCATCGCCCTGCTGGTGGTCAAGTCGCTCGGCCACGGCCAGTCGCTGCAGTCGGCGTGGCAGCGACTGCACTTTGCGTTGCCCTTCGCCGACCAGCTCCAGCGAGCCCACGACATGCACGACGCTCTGCCGGCCGACACCGGGTCGGTCGCCATTGGATCCATCGACCACATCGAGGCCCGGGGCCTCACCATGCGCTACGACGGAGAGCGACCGGCGCTCGACACCGTGGACTTCGCCGTCCACCGCGGCGAGTCAATCGGGGTGGTCGGTCCCTCGGGTAGTGGCAAGACCACCTTGATGCACCTGTTGATGCGGCTGCGCCAACCCACCAGCGGTTCGCTGCTGGTCAACGGGGTCGACCTGTCGATGGTGGCGCTCGACGCCTGGTACCGCAAGGTTGCCCTCGTTCCCCAGGAGTGCCATCTGTTCCAAGGCACCATCGCCGAGAACATCAAGTTCCACCGGCAGGGATTCACCGACGATCAGATCGAGGCGGCGGCGCGCGACGCCGGTATCCATCACGACGTCGTGGCCCTCCCGGATGGGTATGCAACCCAGCTCGGGCCCCGAGGAAGCGGCCTCTCGGGCGGTCAACGCCAACGAGTGGCCATTGCCCGAGCGCTGGTCGGCGAACCCGAGCTGTTGGTGATGGACGAACCCACCAGTGCCCTCGACTCTCATGCCGAGGCGGCCATCGGTGAGACGTTGCAGCGGCTGGCCGGCTCGATCACCACCATCGTGGTGGCCCACCGCCTGAGCACCGTGGCCCACTGCGATCGGGTGATGGTGTTCGACAACGGCCGGCTCACCGGCTTCGCACCGGCCTCCGACCTGGCCACCAACAACCAGACCTACCGGGCCCTCACCGCGGTCTGACCCCTTCCCGTCCAAACGGCGGGGCCTCAGCTCCCGAGCAGGCTGGCCAGTGCCCACACCGCCGCTACCAAACCGACCACGATGAAGAGAACGCTGCGGCCGGTGGGGGCGCGCTCGAGATCATCGTCGGCCCGGCGTTGCGCCGGCGGTCGCATCAGGGCCAGGGCGTTGCCCACCACCATGGCCCCTCCCAGGGCCAGCACCAACCACACCAGTAGGTCATCACCGAACACCTGCTCATGATCGCAGCCGCGCCGACCGCGGAAGCCATCGGCGGAGATTCCCCGAAGAAATCACTCAAGGATTCGGACGGTACGTCGATACCCAAACTGCCGGTGGAGATCGCCCCCACCGGCACCGGGGATGGGGCGGGGGTCACACTCCCTCCAACGCATCGCCACAGCGCTCTCCAGGGTGCTGGCGCCTCGTGGCCTCTGCCCTCCCCCAAATCTCCCCCCACCACCAACGAGTCCGTCCCTCAGGGGGCGGACTCGTTCAGTTGTGGGGTGTCACCGACCGGCGGGTTCCCCCTCGAGCCGGTCGAAGACCGCCGGATCGATGGCCTCGGTCTGCACCGTCGTGATGTCGGTCGTCTCCACCAGGCCGTTGGCGTAGTCGATCCGGGTGTGCAGCAGCGGCCCATCGACGGCGAAGCAGAAGAGGGCAACCGTGCCGAAGTCGGCGGTCGGGTTCGCTCTGGTCAACACCAGCTCGAAACAGTCGAGACCCGCGACTGCGTCGCTCCGCCCGGCCCGGTAGTAGGGCGGCGAACCCGACAGATAGGTGGCCCACTGGTCGAGCTCGGCCGCCAGTCGTTCTTCGGCACTTTCTCCTGTGGGAGTGCGGTCGCAACGAACTTCGCCGTTCGATTCGTTGACACAGCGAATCTTGTCGGTGCCGTCGTATCCCTCCGCACCACCCAGGCGAGAAACGATGCGCTGGTCGCCGACCTGGGCGATCACGGTCTCTGACTCCAGGCGTTCGCCGTCTGGCCGCTCGCGGCTGAAGGCACCGGTCAACACCACATCGGTGGTGCGCCACTGTTGCCACGCGCCGAGGAAGTCGGCAGCCACCGAACGGTGCTCGGCATCGAGGTCGAACGTGGTGGTTGGTGTCGAAGCCACCGCACCCTGGTCGCCCGGGTCGAGCAGCACCGCGGTCACGGCGACCACGACCAGCAGCGTGGCGAGAACCACCACCACGGCCACCAATCGGCGGTGGGCGTCGTCGTGGCCTGTAGCCGCGTCGGGTGGTGGTGCCGGATCGGTCACCGTTGTCCATCGGCCCGGGCCGTGGGCCCATGAGTCGTTTGGCCCATGCCCGTCGGAATCGATCCCGACTTCGATTCGGCCTGTGGCAGCATCATCGCCGTGTCGGCAACAGACCACACCAGCCGCGCCGGCCAGGCCCGGCGCCTGATGACCAGGACTCGGCGGGTGCTGATCGACGAGTACGGGCTGGAGCCCTCCCACCTGCGGGCTCGACCTCCGACGTTCAACCAGATGGTGCGGGCCGTCCTGGCCGATGGTTCGCGGGTGGCGGTACGGATCGGCAGCGAGCACCGCATCCATCCGATGGGTGTGGAAGACATCGAACGGCACTGGCTCGAGCATCTGGTCGGTCATCGGTATCTGGTCGCACCTCGAGTTGTGCCCGACGGCCGCGGTCGGGCATCGGTGCCCCTCGAGGGTGAAGGAGCGGAACCGAACCGAGTGATCACGGTCTTCACCTGGGTACCCGGTCGTCGGCTGCGGCGACCGGTGGGCCCAGGACAGGCCCGACAACTGGGCGAGCTGGCGGCCCAGCTGCATCTCGATGCGGCCACCCTGGCGGTGGAACCCCGTTGGCAACAACGCTTTCGAGCCGAGGGTCCCATCACCTTCGGGCCCCGCAACGGCCTGAATCGGTGGTCGGGCGGCGACCGAGCACTCCTCATCGATGCGCAGGCCCGGTGCCGCGCCGTCATCGACGAGTTGTGGCGACGGCCGCCACACCCGCCGCACCTGTTGCACGGCGACCTCGGTCCCCACAACGTGTTGACCAGCGGCGACGCGCTCAATCCGGTCGATTTCCAGGACCTGTTGTGGGGGTTCGACGTCCAGGATCTTGGGATCAGCCTGTCGGACCTGCGGCGGGCGGGTTCTTCACCCGCAGCCGTCGACTCGTTCCGGCTCGGCTACGACGCCGTGCGGCCCTGGCCGCTCACCGATGCGGGCCTCGCCGATGCCTTCGATGCCGGTCGATCACTCAACCTGATCAACCTGGCCCTGACCGTGGCCCGCCCCGATCACGGCAACTACCTGGCCCGCCACGTCTCTGTCGTGCGGGCCTGGATGGCGACCTGATCGATCAGGGGCTCTTGGCCATGTTGGCGAAGCGGGTGTAGTGCGGCAGGAACGCCAGCCGGCAGGTTCCGGTCGGCCCGCTGCGGTGTTTGGCCACGATCACCTCGGCCGTGCCCACATCGGCCGATTCGGGGTTGTACACCTCGTCTCGGTACAAGAACATCACCACGTCGGCGTCTTGTTCGATGGCGCCACTCTCCCGGAGGTCGGCCAACATCGGCCGTTTGTCCTGGCGCATCTCCAGGCCACGGGACAGCTGTGAACAGGCCACCACCGGCGCCTCGATCTCGCGGGCCAGGATCTTGAGGCCACGACTGATCTCGGATACCTCGACCTGGCGGTTCTCGGCCGAGCTGCGGCCGGTCATGAGCTGCAGGTAGTCGACGACCACCATGCCCAGGTCGCCGATGCGACTCTTGAGCCGCCGAGCCTTGGCCCTGATCTCCATGACGGTGGTGTTGGGATTGTCGTCGATCCACACCGGTGCCTCGGCCAGTCGTCCCACTCCGTGGCCGATCTTGGACCAGTCCGATTCGGTGAGTTTGCCGTCGCGGACGGCTTTGGCATCGACGCGTGCTTCGGAGCACAACATGCGCTGGGTGAGCTCGAGCTGGCTCATCTCCAACGAGAAGAACAACGTCGGCTTCTGGGCCTCCAGCGCGGCATGGGCGGCCATACCCAACGCGAAGCTGGTCTTGCCCATGGCCGGTCGGGCCCCCACCACGATGAGTGCGTTGGGTTGCAGACCCGACAACATGTCGTCGAGATCGAGATACCCGGTTGGGGTACCGGTGATGGTGTCGCCTCGTTCGTACAGCTCTTCGAGCCGGTCGAGGTTGGCGCCCAACAGATCGGAGATGGGAGCCAAGGTGTCGGCCGCTCGACCCTGGGCCACCTGGTACATCTGGTTCTCGGCCTCATCGATGGCCTTGATGACGTCGTCGGGGCGGCTGTACCCGATGTCGGCGATGTCGTTCGCGGTGTGGATGAGGCGCCGCAACAACGCGTGCTCGTGCACGATGCGGGCGTAACGGGGTGCGCTGGAGGTAGCCGGGGTGTTGGCTTGCAGGGTGACCAACATGCCCGACCCACCGAGGGTGTCGAGCAGCCCGGCTCGGTCGAGCTCCTCGGCCACGGTGACCGGATCGACCGGTTCGCCGGCGGAGTACAGGCTGGTGATGGCCTCGAAGACGTGGGCGTGGGCGGGCCGGTAGAAGTCGGCCACCTCGACGATTTCGAAGGCATCGGCGATGGCATCGCGCGACAACAACATGGCGCCGATCAGCGACTCTTCGGCCTCGAGGTTGTGGGGAGGCACCCGATGGGGTGACGACGACTCGAATTCAGACATGCAGGCCCACCTCGGGCGAAGAGTTCAGCGGTGACAGCCGTGGTCGGGCTCTCCGCATCATGACCGCCGGTGGCTGTGGGCAACCAGAGGACAGCCAAGAAAACAGCGGGGATTTCCCGGTGGAAAACCCGGGTAGAACTGTGGACAACTGCCCGAAACAGGCAAGTTTTCCACATGTTGACATCGGGACCCGTCGAGATCGACGGTCCGTCATGATCAGACCGCGACGACCTCGATGGTGATCGGGAACTGCACCTCGGGGTGCAGGTTCGCCATCACATGATGGGTGCCAGTGGACTTGATGGGTTCGTCGATCTCGAGCACCCGCCGATCGAGCTCGACCGATGCCTGCTGTTCGAGAGCAGTGGCCACGTCGGCGGTGGTGACCGAACCGAACAACTTGCCTTCGTCGCCGGCACGGGCGCCGATGGTGATGACCATGGGCACCAGCCGGGTGGCCAGCTCCTCGGCATCGGACCGGTCTTCGGCGTTGCGAAGGGCACGGGCCCGGCGCATGGTTTCGGCCTGGGCCGCGATGCCCGGTGTGGCCTTGAGGGCCAGACCGTTGGGCAACAAGAAGTTGCGGGCGTAACCGTCGGCCACATCGGCCACGTCACCTTTGCGGCCGACACCGTCGACGTCGCCGCGCAGCACCACCTTCATTCGGTGACCTCCACCGTCTCGGGTGCCGCCGTCTCCTCGGCCACGGCGGTGTCGTCGACCACATCGACCACACCGGTTGCTTCGAGATCGGGAGGGGCCTCACCGTCGGCGCGCGGCGGTGGCGGGGGTGCCGACGGCGTGGGCGGCGGACCTTCGACCCGTGAACCGCGGTCGCGATCACGATTACCCCGCTGGGTTGTGATGCGGTTGGAGTACGGCAGCAGAGCCATCTCGCGAGCGTTCTTGATGGCCTTGGCCACCTCACGCTGCTGCTGGGCATCGTTGCCCGTCACCCGCCGAGCCCGGACCTTGGCCCGGTCGGACATGAACTTGCGGAGCAGGTTGACGTCTTTGTAATCGACGTAGTCGATCTTGTCCTCGGTGAGCGGGCTGACCCGCTTCTTGCCGCGGCGGTTGAGGTCCTTGGGTTTCCCCTTGCCCCTGACTGGTTTCTTCGCCACTAGAACGGCTCCTCGTCAAGATCGTACGTGGGGGGCTGGTTGGCTACGGCCCGCTGGCCACCGCCACTACCACCGCCACTACCGCCCATGGAGTCGCCGCCACCCTTGAATTCGTTGCGGGTGACCGCGGCGGTCGCCCACTTGAGGCTGGGCGCGACGTCGTCGGCGATGATCTCGACCTTGGACCGACGATCGCCGTCCTGGGTCTCCCACGAGCGCTGATCGAGTCGGCCGTAGACCACCACACGCGAACCCTTGGTGATGGACTCGCTCACGTTCTCGGCCAGCTGGCGCCAACAGGTGACATCGAAGAACGACACGGTCTCCTCGCCGTCCTGGTTCTTCTTGTTCCAGGCCACACCGAAGTTGGCCACCGCGGCACCACCGGGGGTGAACCGCAGTTCGGGGTCACGGGTGACGTTGCCCACCACGGTGACGGTGTTGTCGAAAGCCATCAGGCTGCTCCTTCTACAGGGGCGTCACCGAACAGACCACGCTTGGTGGCCTCGGATTCGGGGAGACGCATGACCTTGTGGCGGACGACCTCGTCCGCAAGACGAAGGGTGCGCTCGACCTCGTGCAGGTCGCGGGCCTCGGTCACGATCTCGAGCACCACGTAGGTGCCTTCCCACTTGTGGTCGATCTCGTACGCGAAGCGGCGCTTGCCCCAGTTGTCGGTGTTGACGACGGTGCCACCACCCTCGACGACGAGCGCATTCACGCTGGTCAGATGGGCCTGGACGTCGAGGTCGGGGACCTCACCGCCGAAAATGATCATCAGCTCGTATGCCCGTTTCACCGGACACATCACCTCCCTACGGACCCGGAGCAACCGGGGCCCCGATCTGGGGCAGGGTTCAATTGGACTCGCCAATGCTAACGAGTGACCGGCCGTTTTCCGAGCGCACAGCATGGGTCGACCCTATTGACGCCCAAGGACAGGTTCTGTCGTCACCACGCCGCGCCGGCGCCGACGGCGGGTGAGTCGGCGGGTGAGTTGGCGCGGATGCCCACCGGCCGGTGCTTTGCCGCGTGGCAACGTACGTCGGTACATTCCGGTGCTGGGGAAGGTAGGACGATGAGCGGATTCGATCGACGACAGTTCTTGTGGGGCGCGGCGGCGGTTGCGGCCGGCGCCAGCCTGCCCGGGCGGGTGGGAGCATCGGTCGAGCCGGAGGCCGCTGGGCGCGGGTGGGCCCGGTGTGCCCTCCCCGGAACCACGGTCGACAATGTGCTCGCTCGCCCCGGATCGAAGGGTCTGATCCCCGAGCGCTACTACCAGCGCCGCATCCGGCGTTACCTCGACTACGCCACCGAATTCGAGCGCTTCAACAGCCCTCCGGGGATCGCCGTCCATCTGATCCAAGCCCACCGCGACACCCGGTACGAGTGGAACATCGGCGGGGTCACCGTCGAGAGCCTGTCGACGGTGTGGACCCAGATCGACGAATGGCGCGACACCCGCGAGTTCAACTTCATGTACCTCAACTGGGTGTACACCCTCGGTCAGGGCAACCGACCGATGACCCGAATCGACCCGACCGTGATCGCCGCCATCGAGCAGCGCCTGATCGACAACCGCTACCGCTACAACGACCCACTGCCCGGCGACCGGGTCGACCACCTCTGGTACTGGTCCGAGAATCACCGCATCATCGTCTTGGCCAACGAGTTGCTGGCCGGTCAGTTCCTGCCCGAGCAGGTGTTCACGGTGACCGGACTGACTGGCGCCGATCACGCGGCCAGGGCCAAACCCGACATCCTCGAGTGGATCCACGAACGAGCCCGCTTCGGGTTCTTCGAGTGGCACTCCAACGTGTACATGGTGAAGAACATCACGCCGCTGTTGATGCTCTGCGAGCTGAGCGACGACGTCGAGATCGTGCAGGCCGCAGCCATGGCCCTCGACCTGTGCCTGTTCGACATGGCGACGCACTATCACCGCGGCGCCTACGTGGCGCCCCACGGCCGCACGTACAAGAAGGACAAGATGACGGCCCGCGACGAGGACAGCTATGGCTTCGCCAAGTTCTTGTTCAACGACACCGACCCGCCGTTCGTCACCCCCACCGACACCACCACCACGTTCTTCTGCGCGGCGGAGCGGTACCGACCACCACGGCTGATCGTGAAGGTGGCCCGGCAGGACTCACCGACCGTGACCCGCGAACGTCACGGGGTGTACGTCGATGCCAGTACCCCGATCATCGACGATCCGGTGGCACCGTTCGGGTACGACTTCGACGACCCGGACAACCTTCCGTTCTGGTGGTCGACGGGCGGCATCGGTATGTGGCAGCTGGCCGAGATGAGTGTGGCCGAAGCCGACCAGTACCGGCTGTGGGAGAGCGATTCGTTCCAGCTGATCACCCAACTCCGCGACGTGAACGGCGGTGATGTCGAGCGCATCAAGGCGTGGGAGCAGGCCAACCACATGATCTTGAACCTCGGGTTCCTGGCCGAGGGCAACACGTACTCCTACCGCACCGGCAAGGTGGCGCTGGCCAGCGTGCTCGATCATCGCAAGGGCGAGCTGCGCGATCAGGTCCACATGTGGCAAGCCACCATCGACACCGAGGCCCGGGTGTTCACCACCCACCCGACGACCGACGTGGCCGCCTCCACCAACTGGCGTGACGACGACGAACCCGGCTACTGGACCGGCGAGGCGTCGATGCCCCGGTCGGCGCAACATCACAACAGCGCCATCCACATCTACCTGCCGGCCTACGACGAAACCCAGGACGCGATCCTGTGGGCCGTGTTCGGCTATCGCGACTTCACCCACGCCTACTTCCCCCAGGACCACTTCGACCAGGTCACCCAAGTCGGGCACTGGACCCTCGGTGCCAAAGACGGCGGGTACATCGCCCTGTGGTCGTGGCGTGAACCGAACTGGCGCACCTACGACCCGGCGGTGAACGCCACCAACGGCATGGTCCTGCCGTTCGATCTCGTGGCTCCGGGCGGTCCCGACAACGTGTGGATCACCGAGGTCGGCACCGACGACGACGGCACCTTCGACGACTTCGTCGCCTCCACCACCTCCTCGGACCCGACCATCACCCGCACCGCCGAAGGGTTCGACGTGGCCTGGCACTCCCCCACCAATGGCCTGCTCACCTTCGGGTGGGATGCACCGTTCGTGGTCGACGGCAACGAGCAACAGATCACCGACTTCCCCCGCCACGACTCGCGCTGGGGACACGTCGACCGCCTCGCCACGCAGTACGACCTCCGCCACGGAAGGCATGTGCTCGAGCTCGACTTCGATGCCCGCACACGGAAGGTGCAGAAGTGTCGGGAGCGGCGGTAGCAGAAGCCGTTCGAGCCCCAGGGACGACCGAGCGGCGGCCACCGAGGGGAACCACGATGAGGTCGTGGACTACCGTGTCCGAGCGGCGTCGGTACCGGTAGACGCCAGAATCGGGGACCCGGATGCAGCTTCGACGACACCCATTTCGCCTGATCGCCCTGGTGCTGGCGCTGGCCCTGCTGGCCACCGCCTGTGTGCTCGGCCCCATCGCGGGGCCGGGACAGATTGCACTGTCGAGCGGAATCGACGTGGCCGACGTCGACTACCAACGATCCGAGTTCTTCCTGGTGGAGACAGCCAAGAGCTACTCATCGGCTGACCCGCTGAGCGCCGACGGTCGATGGACGGTCACCGCCGATGAGCTCGAGGAGCCATTCTGGACCCGACTGGTCGTGCACCGGCCCGTCGATCCCGCCGACTTCGACGGCACCGTCGTTGTCGAATGGCTCAACGTCACTGCTGGTGCCGATTTGCCCAACGACTGGGTCACGGCCCACAACCGGATGATCCGCGAGGGTCACGCCTGGGTCGGTGTCTCGGCCCAGGCCGTCGGTGTCAACGCAGTCAAAGCAAACGACCCCACCCGATACGGCCACCTGTTCCATCCGGGCGACAGCTACTCCTACGACATCTTCAGCCAGGCCGGTCAGGCCATACGGGATGTGCCCAAGATCCTGGGCAACGACCTCGACGTCGAGGTCTTGCTCGCGACCGGCGAGTCACAATCAGCCAGCCGCTTGGTCACCTACGTCAACGCGGTTCACCCCATCGACGGCATCTACGACGGCTACATGATCCACAGCCGGGGCAGCGGTGGGTCCTCGCTGCGCCAGGATCCGCTCGACCCCATCGCGACGCCTCGCCCGGGCCTGCTCCGCGACGACCTCGACGTCCCGGTCATGGTCGTGCAGAGCGAAGACGACGTGATCCGCTCGAACCTCGGTATCCGCCAACCCGACACACCCCTGTACCGCTCGTGGGAGATGGCCGGAACCGCCCACGCCGACTCGTACACCATCAACGCCGGGTATCGCGACATCGGCGACGGCTCGGGAACAGCGGAGATGTTCGACTACCTCATCGATCCCCAGGACGCCGGTTGCACCAAACCGGTCAACGCCGGGCCCCACTGGCTCATCCTTCAGGCCGCCTTTGCCGGACTCGAGCACTGGGTGCGCAGCGGCGTCGCCCCACCGGTGGGACCGCCGCTCGACACCGAGTCGACCGACCCCACCGTGTTGGCACGAGACCAGTGGGGGAACGCACTCGGCGGCATCCGATCACCCCACGTCGAGGTGCCGATCGCCACCATCGACGGCCTCAACTCCGGATTCTCGTTCTGCCGCCTCTTCGGCAGCACCACACCGCTGTCCGCCGCACAGTTGGCCGCGCTCTACCCCACCCACGACGACTTCGTCACGGCCTGGACGGCGTCGCTCGACGCCACCATCGCCGCCGGCTTCATACTCCCCGAAGACCGCGCCGACCTCGTCGCCGCGGCCGAGGCGTCGACCATCGGCGGGTAGCGCCAGGTTCGGATCGCCCGCCATCGGGCAGGGCACGAATCAGCTTCCGTAGAGACCGAGGGCGTCGGCCTGGTCGTCGCTCATGTGGTAGCTCTCGGTGTCGTTGGGGAACGCACCGGACCGCACGTCGAGCACGAACTGTTCGAGCGCCTCGGTGCTGTCGCCCCCGATGTCGGCGTACCGCCGCACGAACTTGGGGATGAACCGGTCCTCGATTCCCAGCACGTCGTGATACACCAGCACCTGGCCATCACAGCCGGCACCGGCGCCGATGCCGATGGTGGGGATGTCGATGGCTTCGGTGATCATCTCAGCCACTCGCACGGGTACTCCCTCGAGCACGATCGCGAAACAGCCGGCGTGGGCCAGCGCCTTGGCGTCCTCGACCAGAGCGAGGGCGGCGTCGGCCTGTTTGCCTTGCACCTTGAAGCCGCCCATCGCATGCACCGACTGGGGGGTCAGTCCGAGATGGCCCATCACCGGGATCTCGGCGGCCACGATGGCCTCGATCATGGGCAACCGCTTGCGGCCACCTTCGAGTTTCACGACCTCGGCGCCGGCCCGAATGAGTGTGGCGGCGTTTCGCACCGTCTCCTCGGCCGACACGTGGTAGCTCATCCAGGGCATGTCGCCCACGATCAGCGAGTGGGGACGGGCTCGGGCCACGGCCGCGGTGTGGTGGGCCATGTCGTCGACAGTCACCTGGAGGGTGTCGTCGTAGCCGAGCACCACCATGGCCACCGAGTCGCCGACCAGGATCATGTCGGCGCCGGCTCG
This sequence comes from Acidimicrobiales bacterium, assembly GCA_051011595.1. Lineage (GTDB taxonomy): Bacteria > Actinomycetota > Acidimicrobiia > Acidimicrobiales > SHLQ01 > JAOUEE01. The sequence goes on along the minus strand of JBPCTQ010000004.1, from coordinate 6,935 downwards.
GCTGACCTGGCGGGCGCTGGGTGCGTCGTACGCGGTGAGCATCACCAGGGGATCGGCTCCCTGGTTGCGCTTCTGGGCCGCGACAGCCGGCGCAGTCACCTTGCGGGGGGTCTCTGGGGTGGCCATTTCTGGCTCCTTTCACCGTCCAGCGCACACAGGCTGCCGGCGGCACATCTCAGTATATCCACCCATCCGAGGCGCGACCAGGTCTGCTCCCGATCACCGTGCTGCCGCCCGAAACCGGGGCGGGATCACCGGCGAGGTGAACGACTCAGCCCAGTGGATTGAGCAACGAACTGCGCACCAGGTGGTTCCACCCGCAGCCGGGGCACACCTCCACCACGTAGCCCGTGAAGACCCCCTTCCGCCGGCGGATACGGGCCATTTCGCCGTCGGACGTGATACAGCGACCATGGGCCGGCAAACGCGGCCCGAACACATAGGTGACGTGGCGCAGCGAGTGGTCCTCACACACCGGGCACGGTTCGTCGGTGTCGACACCACAGTGCGCGGCGTTGCGCCGCAGTTCGGCCTGGGCGTCACAGATCTGGTGGGCCGAGAGCTCACCGGCCCGCCACTCCGACAAGATCCGCTGACGCTCCAACCGATAATCGATCTCCCCCGGGACATCGGTGGTGGCGGCGGACAGGCCCAACTTCACCCCCACCACAGTACGCCCCGGCGCCCACCAGTGGGACAACGCCTTCCAGGGCGGTCAGCGTTTGGCCCGCAACACCACCGTGGTGGGTAACCGATCCCCCGCCCCACCCGCCTCGATCAGCGAATCAACCCGGAATTCGGCCCGGGTCAACGCACCGAAGAGGTCGGCGATGGTGTAGCGGTGGGTGAGGCTCGGCCCGCTGCCCAACGGCTCGGTGTCGAAGTAGCCGCCGACCACCCGATCCGGCTCGTCGGCGAAGGGGTCGACCAACATCGCCGCCGGATGGGGTGCCGACACCACGAGTGAGCCACCGGCCCGCAGGATGCGATGCACCTGTCGGAAGACACGATCGGCATGATCAACGGTCACCACCGAATGAACGGCGATGGCCAGGTCGAAACTGTCGGCGGGAAGGAAGGCCAGATCGGCCAGGTCGGCCCGATGGAACTCGACCGTCACCTCGTGGTCATGGGCCAGCTCGCGGGCCCGATCCAGTTGCGCATCGTCGGGATCGATGGCCGCCACCCGCGCCCCTGCGCCGGCCATGGCCACCGAGGTGTGCCCCATCCCGCAGCCGAGCTCGACCACCCGCCGGTCGTCGAGGTCACCGAGTAGCCGATGGGTGACGACATCGGTGACACCGGGACCAAGCTCGACCCGGTCGGTTGCCCGCGTCAACCCGGCCGGGAAGGCAGTCGAGTAGCGGTGGAAGGATCGCTCGGCCATCGACCCACCCTAGAACTGCCGGAAACCGCCTCCGGCGATCACTGCTCCTGGAGCCACCCTTCGACCGCCGCCAGGGCGTCGGCGCGCGACATGGGTCCGCGGCGAAGTCGCTGGTCGGTCAACCAGTTCACCGCCCGACCGACCTGGGGGCCCGGTTCGAGACCGAAGTGTTCGATGAGCTCGCCGCCCGACAGGGGCGAAGCGAAGTCGTCGGCTCCTTCGCGATCGAGCAACGACGCCACATCGTCGGCCAGCGTCGACGACACCGGGTGTGCGACAGCGGTGGCAACAGTGAGGGCGCGCTCTGTGTCGGGGCGGGTTCGGACGACGAAACGGCGCAACGACTCGTCGTCGTTGCCGTCCAGCTCGGTGATTCCCGCCAGTATGCGGCCCACACTGGCCACGTCTCGGTTGGTCCAGCGCATCCGCTCCAGCCGGTCACGGGCGGCCTGGGCGCCTCCGGGCGCCAAGACGATGGCCATGCGTACGATCGGATCGGGCGGCGCCGACGCCGCGGCCGCTCGGTCGCCGGTGGCCAGCTCGGGCCAGAAGACCGCAGCCAGGCCGGTGCGGACCAGCAGCTCCAACCCCGGTCGCGGATCAGCAACCGCCAGCAGCCGGAGCGTTTCGTCGCGGACACGTTCGGCCGACACGATCTCGAGGCGATCGGCCAACGACACCACGGCTGCTTCCAACGCGGCGTCGGGTTCGAAGCCGTACCCGGCCACGAATCTCGCCGCCCGCAACATCCGGAGCGGGTCGTCGGTGAACGAGAGCTCCGGGTCGAGTGGTGTCCGGAGACGATGGCCGGCCAGATCGTCGGCCCCACCGAACGGGTCGACCAACTCACCCGACGGCAACTGCCGGGCCATGGCGTTCACAGTGAAGTCGCGGCGGCTGAGGTCGTCGTCGATCGAGGTCGAGAAGTCGACGTCGGGTTTGCGGCTGTCGGGGTCGTAGCGCTCGGCCCGGTGGGTGGTCACCTCGTAGATGTGGCCGTCGATCCGACAGCCGATGGTGCCGAAGCGTTCCCCCTGGGTCCACACCGCGTCGGCCAGCGGATCGACCAGCAGCTTCACCGTGTCGGGATGGGCGTCGGTGGTGAGATCCAGATCGGACCGGCCACCGACCGGACGGCCGAGCAGGTGATCCCGCACCACCCCACCCACCAGGTAGAGACGGTGGTCGGCCTCGGAGAAGGCGCGGCTCAAAGGAGCGACCATCTCCAACAGCTCGTCGAGGGTGGAGTCGGTCACAGCTCGTGGAGATGCACGGCGTGCCCGATCACGTCGCTCTCGGTTCCCCCCGTCGACGGCTCCTCGGTCTCGTGGACCACGTCGACCAGGGCCGCCACCACCGCCGCCGTCGAGGCGGCCAGCGCGTCGAGGTCGTAGCCCCCTTCCAAGAACGTGATGCAGCGGCCCTCGGGAACGAGCGCACGGAGGAAACGGATGAACTCGCCGTAGTCACCGGCGGTCAACTCGACTTCACCCAATGGATCTCGGTGATGGGCGTCGAAGCCGGCCGAGATCAGCAACCAGGTGGGTGCGAACCGGGCCAGGGCCGGGCCGACCACCTCGTCGAAGGCCTGGCGGTACAGCTGCCCGGTGGCTCCGGCTGGGACGGGGATGTTCACCGTCGCCCCGCGGCCCTCACCGATTCCCACTTCGGTGACCGCTCCGGAGCCGGGATAGAGGGGCTGTTGGTGCATCGAGACGAACATCACCCCGGGATCGGCCATGAAGATGTCCTGGGTGCCGTTGCCGTGATGCACGTCGAAGTCGACCACGGCCACCCGCTCACCCCGATCCCGCAGCGCTGCGGCGGTGACCGCCACGTTGTTGAGCAGACAGAACCCCATCGACTGGTCGGCAGTAGCGTGGTGCCCGGGTGGGCGCACGGCACAGAACGCGTCGGTCACCTCACCGGACTCGAGGGCGTCGATCGCCTCGAGCCCCGCTCCGGCGGCCAGCAGCGAGGCCTCGTACGACGCCTCGTTCATGGCCGTATCGGCATCGAGGCGGCCTCCTCCCAGGTCGGCCACCCGGGTGATGGTGTCGAGCAGATCGACGCCGTGCACCCGCTCGAGCTCCACCCGCTTTGCCGGTCGGGGTGCTCGGACCACCACTGCGTCGCCCACGCCGGCCGCTTCGAGACCGGCCGACACCGCGTCGAGGCGGGCCGGACGCTCGGGGTGCCGGACACCGGCTTCGTGTTCGAGGAATCGGGGGTGGCTGAGCCACAGCAGGGTCACCGTCCCTGTCTACCGTGTCGTTCGGCAACGGCCCCGCTTCAGGGCGGCAAAGCTCGGCTGCGGCGGTTCGTGACCGGTCGAGGTAATACCCTGATCACGATGCCCGAGACTCTCCTTCACAGGTCACGCCGGTGATCAACGTTCGACGCCGGTCGGCGTTGCGAGTGCTGGAGATCGGACGCGAGCGGTGCCGTATCGGGCCGTGGCGCGGTGATCCCTCGATCGGCTACCTGTCGCCGCTCACCCACCTGAGCCCCCGGTCGGTCGACCACGCCACCGAGGAGCTCCGCCACGAGGGGTATCGGGGCATCATCACGGGTGCCGTCGGCGCGGGCGAACGTGGGGTGTTCGCCGATGCCGGATACGACGTCCGAGAACGGTTGCACCTGCTCCGCCACCCCCTGCGCGAGATCCCGCCCGGCTCCACCACCCGCACCCGACGGGCGACGCGTCGTCAACGAGCCGAGGTTCTCGAACTCGACCGGCGGGCGTTCCAACCGTTCTGGCATCTCGACGAGGCCGGTCTCGACGAAGCCCGCCAGGCCACCCCGATCAGCCGATTCCGCACCTTGGTCGACGGCAGCACCACGCTGGGTTACACCATCTCGGGCCGAGCCGGATCGCTGTCATACCTGCAACGGCTGGCCGTCCACCCCGACGCCCAAGGACGAGGGCTGGGTCGCGATCTCACCATCGATGCCCTCACCTGGGCCCGCCGGCGACGCTGCCTGTCGATGATGGTCAACACCCAGGAATCCAACACCGCAGCGCTGGCGCTCTACGAATCGTTGGGATTCGCCCGACAGGCGCACGGGCTGTTCGTCCTCGAACGGTCGCTCGAACGATGACCGCTCGGCGATGGGCTCTCGCCCTCGCCATCACCGTCGCCACGGTGGCCATCGGTACCGGGCCCACCACCGTGGGTGCGGCCCAGGTCGAAGATGGTGGAGCGCTGTCGCTCACCGGACAGACCACCTTCGTCCGGCCGCGCGGGTTCTTCGACCTCGAGCTCCGGGTGGCGGGGGTGGGCGTTCGCCACACCATCACCGTGGAGGTGTATCCGGCGGTTCAGAGCCGTTCGGAGTTCCTCGACGGACTGCGGCCCGGTGCCGACCTGGGCGAACCGGTCCATGTGGTCGATGCCGGTCCGATCGACGCACTACAACCGGCCAACACCGACCTCATCTCCGTACGGATCCGGACCAGCGATCCCGACGAACCGAGGCCCGACACCGCGCCCGTCACCCCCGGGGTCCACCCGGTGCGGGTGGTGCTGTCTCGGCCCGACGCCACACCCGTCGACGAGGTCATCACCCACCTGGTGGCCCTGCCCCCCGACACCCAGGGCATCGAGCAACTGTCGGTCGCCCTGCTCGTGCCTGTCGACGCGCCCGTTGCCCTGGGTCCCGACCGCGAGATCGTGGTCGATCCGGCATCGAGGGCGATCATCGACAACTGGGTCGAGACGTTGCTGGTACACGACAGCACACCTCTGACGTTCCGGATCACCGGCGAGACGATCGAAGCCCTGTTCCGGAGCGGCACCGATGACAACACCGCCACCCTCGAGGGCCTCCAGTCGGTCGCCGACGGTCGCACCTTCGCGGCCGAGACCTACGTCGACATCGACAGCGAGGCCTGGCGCGACACGAGGGTCGATGGTTACCGCCGACAACTTCGCCAGGCCGACGAAGCGGCTCTCGACGAACACCTGTCCCCCACCGCGATCGATGCCACCACTCATCGAGTGACCGAAACCGACACGGGCGAGACCCTGCTGTGGCTGCAACAACAGGGCGTCGAGCGGGTCGTCGTCACAGACGACCGGCTGCAACCGCTCGATCCTGACCTCTTTCCGCTCACCCTCACCCAGCCCTTCGTCCTCGAACATGCCGACGGTGGGATCGACGCCCTCTCGGTGGATGCCGTGCTGAGCTCACACTTCGGCGCCACGGGGTCGCCCGTACTCGATGCCCACCGCATGCTGGCCGACCTCACCTTGTTGGCGCTCGACGACACCGACTCCGCCCGCAGCACCCTCATCGCCCCGCCCGGCAACCTGCTGGCCGACCCGCTCATGCTCACCACCCTGCTCACCGGCGTCGAGCGCAGCCCCCTCCTCGTTTCGTCGTCCGTCGACGACGCCTTCGACGGCCCGCTGGCCAATGCCGGCGGGAACGGACCCGATGCCGAAGCAACGAGCTTCCCGCTGGTCCGGCGTCTCACCGCGGCCGAGGAAGCCCCGTCGTTGGGTGCTTTCCCGGCACAGTTGGTTGCGGCCCAACAAGACCTGACCAGCTTCGAGACCGTTGTCGGCGCCGACGGCCCGCTCTCGGCTCCGCTGAGTGACCTGCTGTTGGTGTCGGGTGCCGCGCCCTTCAACAGCGACGAACGCACGGCGTACCTCGATGCCGTCAGGACCGACCTGGACCTGGCCACCAATGCGATCAGCACCGAGTCCGAACAGTCGGTCAGCCTCACCGCCCGCCAAGCCGATGTTCCCATCTCGTTGATCAACGATCTCGGAGTTCCGGCCCGGGTGCAGCTGGTGCTCGAGTCCGACAAGCTCGACTTTCCCGACGGGGGCCGTTTGGAGATGTTGCTGGAGCCGGGAACGTCCACCGTCGAGATCCCGGTGCGGGCCCGAACATCGGGCGACGCCGTGCTCGAGATCACCCCCCGATCACCCGACGATCGCCTCCGACTGGGCGACTCCACCCAGGTGACCGTGCGTTCCACGGTGCTCTCGGGCCTGGGCATCGTGATCTCGGTGGTTGCTCTCGGCGTGTTGGTCACCTGGTGGGCCCGCCAGGTGTGGCGCCGGCGGAGGGGCAACCCCGCGTAACGATCGGCTCCCACAACGGGTCGGACTGGTTGGTCGGGCCGTCGGACACCTCGGCGGACCGATACAGTGCGCGCCGCACCTCCGATGGGAGGGGAAACGGAGACAAACAGCCATGAGCGGAGTCCGGATCGTCACCGACAGTGCGTGTGACCTCACCGACGACGAGTTGGCCGAACACGGCATCGAGATGGTGCCGCTGTCGATTCGGTTCGGCGACGACGAATTCGTCGATCGCATCGAGCTGAGCATCGACGAGTTCTATCGGCGACTGGCCCAGGCCGATGTCCTGCCCGAAACCGCCGCCCCGGCGCCGGGACTGTTCGCCGCCGCGTTCCAGAAGCTGCTGGACGACGGCGCCGACGCCATCGTGTGCATCAACTTGTCGGCCGCGCTGTCGGCCACCATGCAGGCGGCGGAGACCGCCGTGACCGGCCTCGACGGTTCTCCCG
>JBPCTQ010000003.1:0-7862 GCA_051011595.1 Acidimicrobiales bacterium | reverse complement strand
CCGTGGCGGGGACCACCCTCGGACCCGTCGACCGACAGCTCTTCGGGCTGGCGGTACGAGTAGTCGAACCCGACCTGACCGTCGAGGCCGAGCAGATCGATGCAGAGGTTGGTGATCTTCTGGTTGAGTTCGGCGTAGGCCAGCTTGGCCACCGACCCTTCGGGCCCGGGGTTGCCGGCCTTGCGAGCGACGCTGGCCCGCATGTTGGTCATCCGCAGGGTCTCGGACTGGCAGTAGAGCTGCATCAGTTGATCGAGCACCGCGGGGTTCTTGCGGCTGTCGTCGAGTGCGCCGTAGAGATGCACCGCCCCGGCGATGGGACCCGATCCGGGTTTGGGTACTCCCCCGCCGCCACCACCGATGGCGGTGCGCTCGTTCATGAGGGTGGTGAGCGAAGCCCGCCACCCCTCACCGACGTCGCCGATGCGGTTGGTGTCGGGGATGCGCACGTCGGTGAGGAACACCTCGTTGAACTCGGCTTCACCCGTGATCTGACGCAGCGGTTGTACGTCGACCCCGTTGCTGTGCATGTCGACGGCGAAGTAGGTCATTCCCTTGTGTTTGGGCAGCTCGGGGTTGGAGCGGGTGACCAACATGCCCCAGTCGGCCATGTGGGCCAGCGTGTTCCACACCTTCTGGCCGTTGACGATCCACTCGTCGCCGTCGCGTTCGGCCTTGGCTCCCAGACCGGCGAAGTCCGATCCCGCACCCGGTTCGCTGAACAGCTGACACCAGCGCTCCTCGCCGGTGAACATGGGGCGGAGGAACCGTTGTTTCTGCTCGTCGTTGCCGTGGGTGACGATGGTGGGTCCGGCCAGGGCGATGAAGAAGGTGGTCGGGTCCTGGGCCTTGGCCCCGGCTTCGCGCAGGCGACGGTCGACATCACGCTGGAGGTTGGGGCGCACACCCATCCCGCCGTGCCCTTCGGGGAAGTGCACCCACCCCACGCCGTAGTCGTATTGATGACCCCGGAACTCGACCTGGGACATGGTGGTCGGATCGTGGTCGGCCAGAAGGCGATCGACGGCGTCGGAAACCGTCTGGGCCTCGGTGTCGGGGGTAAGGGTGGTGTCGGACATCCGCTCATTCTGCCTACCGGAGCGGCACAATGCTAACGCGCCCCAAGCTCCGTTCTGGCGGTACCACGCGTCACCTATGACGCGCCCCACCGCCAGTTCGCCGCTGATCCCGTTCTGGCGGTACAACGCGTCACAGGTGACGCGCTCCACCGCCAGTTCGCTGAGGGGGACCGCTCAGCGGCGCATCATCAGGCGGAGCACGTACCAGAACATCGTCATCACCGAGGCGAAAAGCTGGAGCGACGCGCCCACGTACGCGTCGGCCGGATAATTCCGGATGATGTTCTGGGTGCTGTAGAGGATGGAACCCCCGGCCAGCACGATCATGCCCACGCTGAACCAGGTCCCCAGGTGCAGGCCGAACAACAGCGCGGCGACGATGAGCAACATGGCGCCGATACCACCCCAGAGGAGGAGGGGGCGGATCCACGAAAGATCGGACCGGGTGAACCAGGCCACGCCGGTGAGGGCCGCGAAGCCGATACCGGTGATGACGGCCGCACTCCACACCGTGCCGGCACCGTCGGTGTCGAAGACGTAGTGCAGGAAGGGCGCGAACATGACGGCGTAGGCCCCGGCCATGGCGAACAGTCCGAGATACTGCCGTGACGGGTTGAGGATGTCGTGGGCCGCCGACGTGGCGAACCAGTTGACCACCATCACCCCGCCGAGCATGAGCAGCCAGGTGGCCCCACCACTGCCGCGGAAGAAGAACTCGTCGAGACGTTCGGCGATGCCGGTGTAGAAGAGCACGACCTCGATGCCGAGCCACACCACGATCGCCATGGCCAGGTGTTGGTAGACCCGAGCAATGAAGGTGGCCCGATCGTTCTCGGGCAGGGTGATCACGGGCTGGAGCTGCACGCCGGAGGCGTCGGACATGTCTTCCTCGTCTTTCGTCCGGTCCATCGCCGGCACCTTTCCCAGGATACCGACCCGCGGTCCCCACCGTCCGCGGCACCCGTCGGGGCCAACTGGCGGTACAACGCGTCACCTATGACGCGCCGGACCGCCAGTTCGCCGCCGCTTCCGAACTGGCGGTGGAACGCGTCACGTATGACGCGCTGGACCGCCAGAACGAATGGCAGGGATCAGGTGGGGGGTTCGGTGTAGATGTTGATGGTGCCGTCGCGGACGAAACCGGCCAGGGTGATACCCGCCGCCTCGGCCAGTTCGACGGCCAACGCCGACGGTGCACTCACCGCCACCAGCGTGCCGAACCCACCGGCCCACGCCTTCTGCACCATCTCGAACGAGGCCCGACCACTGACACACAACCCCTGCTCACGGGCCGGCAGATCGCCGCCGAGCAGCATGGCACCCACCACCTTGTCGACCGCGTTGTGGCGGCCGATGTCCTCGCGAACCAACACCACCTGGCCCGCGGTGTCGAACGAGGCGGCCGCATGGACCGCGCCGGTGGTGGCGAACAACGCCTGGGCCTCGCGCATGCGGTCCGGTGCACCAGCCAACACGGCCGGATCGAACTGGGGCGCACCGACGATGGGGGCCAACTGGTCGGTGAGGCCGTCGATGCTGTCGCGCCCGCACAAGCCACAGGCCGAGCTGGTGGGGCCCAAACGAGGTTCGGGTGTGGGGGCCACCCCGCCGGTCTCGACGGTGACCACGTTGAACGCGGTGTCGACCGCGGAACCGCTGGCGCAGTACCGAATGCCCTGCACCGGTGCACCCGCCAACATGGAGTCACCGAAGCAGAACCCGGCCGCCAACTCGAAGTCGTGCCCGGGGGTGCGCATGGTGGTGGCCACCAGCACGCCGTCGAGCTGGATCGACAGCGGCTCCTCCACCACCAGATGGTCGGGTCGTCGTTGGCGGCCGCCGTTGTCGATGCGATCGACGAACACCGCCTTGGTGGGCCCCCGGCTCACGACGGGGTCCGCTCGGCGTCGGTCACACGTACTGCCAACCGAAACGTCCCTTGATGCAGAGGTTGCCGCTGGTGACCGAGTGATCGTCGGGTGACGTGCACTTCACGATCTGATTGTCCTGCACGTGGAGGTCGAGGTTGCATCCCACCCCACAGTACGAGCAGACGGTGCGGGTCACGGTCTGTTCGTCGGGCCGCCACTCACCGGCCGTCCGCAGATCGAATTCGGTCTTGAACTGCAGGGCGTGGGTGGGACACACCGCCACGCAGTTTCCGCAGTACACACAGGCCGAATCGGGTAGGGCGACGTCGAACTCGGTGGAGATTCGGGCATCGAATCCCCGCCCCGCCACCGAGATGGCGAACGTCTGCTGGGCGTCGTCGCCACACGCTTCGACGCACTTGTAACAGAGCACACACTTGTCGTAGTCGCGGATGTAGAGGTCGTCCTGGACTCGCACCTCCTCGTCGATCCGGGCCACGGCATCCCCGTAGCGATCGGGGTCGGCTCCGTACTGCTCGGACCAGCGGGCCAGGTCCGGCGCCTGGGACAGATCGACCCCGCTGCCCAGGAACTCGAGCACCATCTTGCGGCTGTGCCGCACCCGTTCGGAGTCGGTCTCGACGACCATCGAGTCCTCGGCCGGCCGCGAACACGACGGCACCAGTGTCCGCGACCCCTCCAGCTCCACCACACACACCCGGCACACGTTCACTGGCGTGAGGTTGTCGGCGTAACAAATGGTGGGTGTCTCCACACCGGCCGCCCGACAGGCGTCGAGGATGGTCGCGCCCTCGGGAACGTCGACGGGTGTGCCATCGACCCGAATGCTGACCGTGGTTTCGGTGGTGGTCACGATGCGGCTCCGATGACGCCCAATTGCAGGGCCGATTGCACGGCCCCGGATGCGGTATGACCCAGGCCACAGATCGATGCGTCCTGCATCGCTCGGGCCATCTCGTCGATGAGTCCACGGCGGGACTGGTCGTGCGTGCCGCGCTCCGTCAGCTCGACGAGGACCTCGTGTTGACGCACGGTCCCGACCCGGCAGGGAACACACTGCCCGCACGATTCGTTGCGGAAGAACTCGGCGATCCGGACCACCACCGGTGTCATGTCGACCTGCTGATCGAAGACCATCACCACGCCGGATCCCAAGGTGGTTCCCGCGGCACGGGCGTCTTCGAGAGTGAGCGGGAGATCGAGGGCGTCAGGGCCGACGAAGGTACCGGCCGCGCCGCCCATCAAGATGGCCTGCAGGTCGCCGAGAACACCTCCGCCCTGTTCGAGGAGCCTGCCCAAGGTGGTACCCATGGCCACCTCGTACAGCCCGGGACGGGCCACCGATCCCGACAAGCAGAAGAGTTTGGTGCCCGGGGACTGCTCGGTGCCGCGGCTCCGGTAGGCGTCGGGCCCGTCGATCAGGATGGCTAGGACGTTGACGAGGGTCTCGGGGTTGTTGACCGCGGTCGGTCGGCCGAAGAGCCCGCTCACGGTGGGATAGGGCGGTTTGTTCCGTGGTTCGCCGCGAAAACCTTCGATCGAGTTGAACAACGCCGTCTCTTCGCCGCAGATGTAGGCACCGGCACCACGGCGCATCTCGATGTCGAAGCGGGCACCGCTGCCGGCCACGTCGTCGCCCAGCAGTCGCGCCCGTCGAGCCTGGGCGATGGCCTGCTCGAGGTGCACGGTGGCCCGGGGATACTCGCCCCGGATGTAGATCCACCCCCGTTCGGCACCCGTGGCCAGACCCGCGATGGTGAGGGCTTCGACCAATGCGAAGGGATCGTGTTCCATGAGGATCCGATCCTTGAAGGTGCCCGGTTCGGACTCGTCGCAGTTGGCCACCACGTGTTTGTCGCCACCGGGCTGATCGGCCACCGCCCGCCATTTGGTCCCGGTGGGGAAAGCGGCGCCGCCTCGTCCCGACAGGCCGGAGGCAGCGATCGCCTCGACGACCGCGTCGGGGCCCATCTCGATGGCCCGCATCAGGGCCTGGTAGCCGCCGTGTTCGCGGTACGACGCCAGGCTGGCCGGGTCGACCACACCGAGCCGCGAGGTGAGCGGGCGATCGGCATCGGCCGGCTGGGCCGGGTGATACGGCTCGCTGCTGTCGGCGGGCACCGAGTCGGGGCGGCCTCGCCCCTGCACGAAGGTGGACGGTGCCCGCTCGCACTGACCCAGACACGGGCTGCCGTGCACCTTGTCGCCGGCCGCTTCTCGCTGCTGGATGAGCTCGGCGGCTCCGGCGATCTGGCAGGCCGCGTCGACACACACATGGGTGACCGACTGATCGTGTCCCGGGTCGTCGGTCCGGAACAGCTCGTAGAACGACGCAACCCCGAACACCTCGGCCGGCGGTACCTGGAGGCGGTCGGCCACATGGTTCACTCCGCCCGGACTGATCCAGCCGATGTGGGCCTGCAGCTCGTGCAGGGCCGGCAGCAGCAGATGGCGTCGGTCGCGACGACGACGGGCGCCCGATCGCACGAGGCGTTCGGTCTCGATCACCACGACAACACCGTCGGGACCGAGCACATCGTCGACTGCAGCTCGCTCGGCGTCGGTGGCCGTGGCGTCGTTGAGCTTGAGATCAACCATGGTGACCGGCCCCGGCTGCGGCCGGGAGCTTCTCGATGCGGATGGCGGCGGCCTTGAACTCGGCGGTACCCGACTTCTTGTCCCATGCCCCGGTGGTGAGGACGTTGGTGTCGACCAACTCGGGGAAGTGGAACGTGGTGAACGTGAGGCCGGATGGCAGCCCCTGCTGGTAGCGCAGCACCATCTCGACCTCGCCCCGGGGCGAACACACCCGAACGAGTTCGCCGTCGTCGAACCCCGCGCCCCGGGCATCGTCGGGATTGACCTCCAGTTCGTGACCGTGACGAATCGGCGACTCGAAACCGCTCGACTGCACGCCGGTGTTGAACGAGTCGAGCGCCCGACCGGTGGTGAGGCGCAGGGGAAACTCGTGGGTGAGGGCCTCGACCGGCCCTTCGTGTTCGACGACCGAGAACGGCGCTGGGCCACGCCCGCCCAGATCGTCTTCCCACAACCACCCGTGCAGGAACGCGCTACCCGGATGGTCGAGATCGGGGCAGGGCCACTGCAGGCCGCCCTCGGACTCGAGGCGCTCCCAGCTCATACCCCGATGCACCGGTGACAAGGACCGCAGTTCGTCCCACGCCGCTTCGGGATCGCGAGGCCCCAACTCGGTGCCCATGGTGGCGGCCAGATCGACGAGGATGTCGATGTCGTGGCGGGCATCACCCGGAGGCACCACGGCGGGACGCACCCGCTGAACCCGACGTTCGCTCGAGGTGACCGTGCCGTGGCTCTCGGCCCAAGCCACCGACGCGGGGAAGACCACGTCGGCCATCTCGGCCGTTCGGGTCAGGAAGATGTCCTGCACCACGAGGATCTCCAACTGCGAGAGCAGCTGGCGAGCGTGACCGATGTCGGCTTCGGAATCGGCCGGGTTCTCGCCGATGACGTACAGCGCCCGCAGCTCTTGGGTCTCCATGGCCTCGAACATCAAGGTGAGGTGCATGCCCGGGGTGGGGTTGAGAGATCGGCCGTAGACCGCTTCGAACCGGGCCCGGCCGGCATCGTCGGCCACGTCCTGGAACCCGGGGAGTTTGTCGGGCAGGGCGCCCATGTCACCGCCGCCCTGCACGTTGTTCTGACCCCGCAGCGGAACCAGCCCCGATCCCCAGCGCCCGATGTGGCCGGTCAACAAGGCCAGGTTGCACAGAGCCAGCACGTTGTCGACGGCGTTGTGGTGTTCGGTGATGCCAAGGGTCCACAGCAGCTGCGCGGTCTCGGCCCGCGCGTAGGCATGGGCCAGCTCACCAATGGCCTCGGCCGGCACGCCGGTGATGTCGGCCACCACATCGAGCGTGTACGCCTCGACCGATCGCCGGTAGTCGTCGAACCCGGTCGTGGCCCGTTCGATGAAGGCGTCGTTGGTGAGACCGGCGGCGATGATCTCGCGCCCGATGCCGTTGGCCAGCGCGATGTCGGTGCCCACCCGCAGCCCCAGCCACTGGTCGGCGAACCGGGCCGATGAGGTGCGCCGGGGGTCGATGCAGAACATCGGCGCTCCTCCGTCGATGCCTTTCAGCAGATGGTGGAAGAAGATGGGATGCGCCTCGCGAGCGTTGGACCCCCACAACACGATGAGATCGGTTTCTTCGATCTCGGCGTACGAACTGGTGCCCCCTCCCGCTCCGAACACTGTCGCCAGACCGACGACCGAAGGTGCGTGTCAAGTTCGATTGCAGGAGTCGATGTTGTTGGTCCCGGCCACGGTGCGGGCGAACTTCTGGGCGATGTAGTTCATCTCGTTGGTGGCCTTCGAACAGCTGAACATGCCGAACGCATTCGGACCGTGCTCGTCGAGGATCGACCCGAAACCGGTGGCCGCCCGGTCGAGCGCTTCGTCCCACGAGGCTTCCTCGAGAGATCCGTTCCGCCTCACCAACGGCACGGTCAGTCGTGGCCGACCGCCGCCTCGCGGTGCCCGTCGATCGCCGGCGGTGTCGGGGTTTCGCACAGGCCTCATCCGTTCCTTCGCGGTCGACGGCGCCATGCTAAACCCGCATATCGGGCCAGAGCGCCCACCCGCGGATTCGCGGCATCGGGAGAGCTCGAGGGCCACCCGGTGCTTGACGATGATCACCGCGACACCCAGGCTGGTCGCCATGGCTGCTGTCCGCTTCACGGTGTACTCCGACTACCTCTGACCATGGTGCTACGTCGGGGCCGTGCGTCTCGACCAACTGACCGAATGGGCCCGAGACCGGGTCCAGATCACATGGCGGAGTTACCTGCTGCGCCCCCGGCCCGAGGAGCGGTCGATGGAGGCGTTCACCCGCTACACCCAGTCGTGGCA
>JBPCTQ010000002.1:0-9428 GCA_051011595.1 Acidimicrobiales bacterium | reverse complement strand
CTGTCGGAGCTGTGTTACAAGTCGATCGCCGTCGATCACACCGAAGACAAGAAACACATCGACCTCTCGGCGGAGCCGCTCATCCTGGTGTGTGCCGCCGGGCTGGTGGGCTCGACCGCCGACGACGTGGCCAAGGAAGTGGCCATCTACCGGGCCCACAAGGCGACCCCCATCGTGATCGCCAGCGAAGGCGACACCCGGTTCGCCGCTGCCCACCAGGCCATCATGGTTCCCGCCGTCCACCCCCGGCTCGACTTCGTGTTGGCCACGGTGGTCGGGCATCTCTTCGGCTACGAGGCGGCCCGAGCCATCGACGCCCTCGCCCAACCGCTGCGCGAGAGCCGAGCGGCCATCGAGCAGGCGGCGTCGGAGATCGACCGGTCCACACGGGCCGAAGCCCTGCTGACGCAATTGCGGCCGGCGTTTCGCAGCCAGGCGGCTCGTTTCTACGCATCACTGCGCGAAGGCAGCTACAACGGTGCGCTCGAGGCCAGCACCGCCGTGCGGTTGGCCCTTCAGTACCGCTTCGCCCTGGGCACCCTTCCCCTCGACGCCTACCAGGTCGAGTTCGGCAAGGTAGGAACCCCCAGCGTGGTGCTCGAGGACCTGGTCACCGGGCTCACCCTGGCCATCGACGAACTGACCCGCCCCATCGACGCCATCAAACACCAGGCCAAAACCGTCACCGTGGGCATCAGCCGGTCCGACGAGACACTGCTCCAGGTCGAGCTGGCCGCGGCCGTACTCGACGCCGGTGCTCCCCGCGATCAGCTCACCTACCGGTCGCTGCGCACATTGGCCGACCTCGACCCAGCGGTGGCTGATGTGAGCGGCTACACCCGCTATCGCATCGAGGGTGATGTTCGCACCAACGAGGCCCGGGCGGTGGTGGTCGACCAAGGCGGCATCGCTCGCAGCATCCGCTCCCGTACCGAACGCGACCCCAGCCTGCGCGGCACCAAGCGGCGGGTGGCCACCGAACAGCGGCTGTTGGTGAACCGTGGTGCCAGCGACGGTCGCAGCATCATCCTGGTGCCCGAGATCAAAGACGGTGAGACCACCGGCATCACGCTGCTGCACGTTCGGTTCCACGATCGTCTCAGTGCCGAAGCGGCCCGCGGTGTGCTGCAGGGGTATCGCAACCGGTACGCCGCCCTGCGCGATGCAGTCACCGAGACCGAACCCACCTTTCGTGAAGACCTGCTCGCCGATCTCGACGTCATCGAGATGCTCACCGCTGACCTGTCCGATCTGGTCATGCAGTGGCGGAGCTGACCGGCCTGGCCCGGTGCTGAGCGTGCCCCCGAGGGTGGTGGTGGCCCGGTGATCGGCATCGGCACCGACCTCGTCGAGTTGGCTCGTTTCCGCGAAGCCATCGAGCGGACTCCCTCGTTGGTGAGCCGACTGTTCACCGACGCCGAACGGGCCTACGCCGACCAGCGGTCCGACCCCACCGAACGGTACGCAGCACGATTCGCGGCCAAAGAAGCCGCCATGAAGGCGCTCGGCCTCGGGCTCGGCGGTCTCGACTGGCACGATGTCGAGGTGGTGCGCAACGACGACACCGGAGCCCCCTCGTTGATGGTCACCGGCCGGGCGGCCGAGCGGGCGGGTGAGCTCGGGGTCGAGCGATGGTTGGTCACCTTGTCGCACACCGAAACACTGGCCCAGGCCATCGTGGTGGCCTTGTGATACCGGTGGTCACCACCGAACAGATGCGAGCCATCGACGCGGCCGCCGCCGACTCGGTCGAGGTGCTCATCGGCCGAGCCGGTTCCGCGGTGGCCCATACCGCCCGGCGCATGCTGGGGGGAACCTATGGTCGACGGATCGTGGTGGTGGCGGGCAAGGGCAACAACGGTGCCGACGGCCGGGCGGCCGCCGCGCTGCTCGAGCAGTGGGGGGCTCGTGCCACCGTCTTCGCCGCCGCCGATGCGCCGCCGTCGCTTCCCGCCTGTGACCTCATGGCCGACGCCGCGTACGGAACGGGTCTGTCCGGTCCCTACGACGCACCAACACCACCTCCTGGTACCCCGGTGCTCGCGGTCGACATACCCTCCGGCTACAACGGCGACACCGGACAGCGCCAAGGCCGACCCCAGACGGCAACGGTCACCGTCACCTTTGCTGCGCCCACCCCGGGGTTGTTGTTTCCACCGTGCCGTATGGGCGCCGGGTCGATCGAAGTGGCCGACATCGGCCTGCCGGTCGGCGAGTCCGACATCGGATGGGTCACCGATGACGACATCGTGACCTGGGTACCGCGCCGGCCGGCCGATCACCACAAGTGGCGGGCCGCGGTGGCGGTCATCGGCGGCACGTCCGGGATGCAGGGAGCGGCCCGGCTGGCGTCTCGAGCAGCGATGCGGAGCGGGGCCGGCTACGTCCGATGGTTGGCCATCGACGGCCAACCCGACCCCGGTTCGGCCGTCGAAGTGGTGGGTCAGCACTTCGACACCGCGTCGTTTCGCGCCGATGCCGACCGTTACGCCGCGGTCGTGATGGGACCGGGGCTCGGCACCAGTGAATCGGCCGCCGCCGTGCTCGCCGACGTGGTGGCGGCCGACGCGCCTCTGGTGCTCGATGCCGATGCCCTCACGCTGGCGGCGGGGCTCGACCGGAGTCTCATCAATGCACGATCGGGGCCGACCGTGCTCACCCCTCACGACGGCGAGTTCGCCCGGCTGGCCGGAGCACCGGTCGGCGAGGACCGCCTCACCGCCGCCCGATCGCTGGCGGTGGAATACCGTGCAACCGTGCTGTTGAAGGGCCCCACCACGGTTGTCGCCGATCCCGACGGCCGGGCTCGGCTCGTCACTTCGGGATCGCAGGCCCTGGCCACCGCCGGCACCGGTGATGTGCTGGCCGGTGTGGTGGGTGCGTTCCTGGCCCGTGGCGCCACCCCCCTCGACGCCGCCGCCGGTGCGGCCCACGTGCACGGACGGGCCGGTTCGGCCGCCGGCTCCACGTCGATGGTGGCCGGCGACCTGCCCGATCGAGTCGGCGCCGTCCTCACTCGCTGGGGCCTGATATGAGGCCCACCTGGGCGTCGGTCGACCTGGCCGCCATCGCCCACAACACCGAGGTATTGGCAGCAACCGCCCCCGACGCCGAGTTGTGCGCAGTGGTGAAGGCGGACGGCTACCGCCACGGCGCGGTTGCGGTGGCCCGCACCACCCTGCGAGCCGGCGCCACCTGGTTGGCGGTGGCCCTGGTCGAAGAAGGCATCGAGCTGCGAGACGCCGGTCTCACGGCGCCGATCCTGGTGCTGAGCGAGCCGCGGCCCAACCAGATGGGCCTGGTCGTCGAATACGGCCTCACGCCCACCGTGTACACCGGCGAAGGGTTGGCCTCGGCCGCGGCCTCGGCCAAGCAGGGTGGTGTCGAGCTGGCCGTACATCTCAAGGTCGACACCGGCATGGCGCGCGTCGGTGTGGCCCCGGCCGACGCCGTGCGGCTGGCTGACGCCATCGCCGCCAAGGACTCGCTGCGCCTGACCGGTCTGTGGTCGCACTGCCCGGTGGCCGACGAGCCCGACAATCCCTTCACCAGCAGCCAACTGGAGCAGTTCGGTCGAACCGTCGACGAGGTTCGGGCGGCCGGCCACCAACCTGACCTGGTGCACGTCTGCAACTCGGCGGCCACCATCACTCGCCCCGACGCCCACTACGACATGGTCCGATGCGGCATCGCCGTGTACGGCATTCCGCCCTCACCCGCGCTCGACGGCCTCGCCGACCTGGTGCCGGCCATGAGCCTGCACAGCGAGGTCTCGTTCGTGAAGCCGGTCGAGGCCGGCACCGCGGTTTCGTACGGCCATGCCTGGACCGCCCCCACCGACACCACGGTGGCCACCGTGCCCATCGGGTACGCCGACGGCATTCCTCGACGGCTGTCGTCGCTGGGCGGCGAGGTCCTCATCGGCGGGCGACGGTGCCCCATGGTCGGCCGGGTCACCATGGACCAGTTGCTGGTCGATTGCGGCGACGCGTCGGTGCGCGCCGGCGACCCGGTCGTGTTCATCGGCCAACAAGGCGACGATGAGATCTCGGCCACCGACATGGCGCAACGCCTCGACACCATCGCCTACGAGGTGGTGTGCGACATCGGGTCCCGAGTGCGCCGTCGGTACCACTGACATGGCGGCCACTGGTATCGATGGTGTGCGAGTCGGCCACCACACCGATGCCGCGGCCCGCACGGGCTGCACCGTGGTGCGCTTTCCCGAGGGCACGGTTGCGTCGGGTGAGGTGCGGGGTGGAGCGCCGGCCACCCGCGAGTTCGCCCTTCTCGACCCACAGCGGCGGGTCGACCGGCTCGACGCGGTGGTGATGAGCGGAGGATCCGCTTTCGGGCTGGCTGCCGCCGACGGGGTGATGGATGTGCTGGCCGACGAGGGAGTGGGGTTCCCCACCACCGCCGGGCCGGTGCCGATCGTGGTGGGGATGTCGATCTATGACCTGGGGGTGGGCGATGGTTCGGTGCGCCCCACCGCCGCCGACGGCCGAGCCGCGGCCATAGCGGCGGCCGGCGAGTTTGCCGTGGGCCCGGTGGGTGCTGGAACGGGCGCCACCGTGGGCAACTGGGTCGGTCCCGATCAGGCCACCCCCGGGGGGATCGGGTGGGCTTCGGTGCGCCACGGCGACGTGACCGTCGGGGCCCTGCTGGCCGTCAATGCGCTCGGGGGTGCCCTGCGAGCCGAGGACCCGCTCGTTCGTGGCGTCGATGCGGTCGGTCGGTGGGCCGAGGTGGCGCCGGGGGAGAACACCACGGTCGGGGTGATCGTCACCGACGCGGCGGTCACCAAGAGTGACTGCTACCTGCTGGCCCAAGGAGGCCACGACGGTTTGGCTCGATCGCTGCACCCGGCCCACACCCGCCACGACGGCGACGCATTGGTGGCTGCCTCGGTGGGCGCACACCAGGCCGACATCGATCACCTGCGGGTGCTGGCCGCGGCCGTTGTCGAGGCCGCGGTCACCTCGATCACCCACGAATCGAGCTGACCTCGATTGGAGGTCCCGTCGAAGTCGACGGCATACGATGAGGCCTGCTCATGCTGCACATCGCCACCACTTCTGTAGACCAGACCCGCTCGTTGGCCGGAGTGGTGGCCGAGCACGTTGATGCCGGTGACCTCATCGTGTTGATCGGTGATCTGGGGGCGGGCAAGACCGCCTTCGCGCAGGGGTTCGGCATGGCGCTGGGGGTAGCCGACCCCATCACCAGCCCCACCTTCACGCTGGCCCGCCAGTACCAGGGGCGCCTCCTGATGCACCACCTCGACGTCTACCGCCTCGATCAGCTGGCCGAGACGATGGACCTCGATCTGCCCGACCTGCTCGACGGCGACACCGTCACCCTGATCGAGTGGGGCGACGCCATCGTTCCCGTCCTGCCCCCCGACTACCTCGAGATCCGGCTCACCTTCGGCGAGGGCAACGACGACCGACTGGTGGAGTTGCGGCCCGTGGGTGGTCGATGGGCCAGCCGGGAGGCCGCCCTGGCCCGGCGACTCGACGCCGATCGACCCGGATCGGTGTCGACGTGTTGATCCTGGGCATCGAGTCGGCCACCGCCCAGGTGGGGTGCGCCATCGGCGGTCACGAAGGGGTGATCGCCTCGGCTCACGCGGCCAAGGGTCGCCGCCATGCCGAATCGCTGGCACCCCAGATCGACTTCATCCGACGGCAGGCGTGCATCGAGCTCTCCGAGATCAGCGTGGTGGCCGTCGATGTCGGCCCCGGCCTGTACACCGGCCTGCGAGTCGGGATCGCCACGGCCACAGCCATGGCCCACGGACTGGGTGTGCCCATGATCGGCGTGTCCAGCCTCGACCTGGTGGCGTGGCCGGTCCGATACAACCGGCGGCTCATCGTGGCCATCCTCGACGCCCGCCGCGGTGAGGTGTTCCACGCCTCGTACCGAGCGGTACCGGGCGGCGTCCAACGGGTCACCGACTACACGGTGAGCACCCCGGCCGACCTGGCCGGCGAGCTGTCCGTTCTCGACGACGAGTGCCTGCTGGTGGGCGACGGTGCCCTCCGATACCGCGATGAGTTCGACGAGTTGCGTCACACCGAGATCGCCGAGCAGGGGCTGGCCTGCCCCAGCGCGGCATCGTTGGTGCAGTTGGCTCATCCCCGAGCGCTACGCGAGGAGTTCGTGACCCCGAGCGAGATCGAGCCGCTGTACCTTCGACTGCCCGACGCCGAGATCAACTGGACCAGCCGCTGATCATGCCTGCCGCCCTGTTCATCGAATCGGCCCGTGCGGCCCACGTGCACGACATGCGTCGTATCGACTCCATCGTGTACCGCAGCCCCTGGTCGGTCGACCTGTGGCGCCGTGAGCTGGCCCGGCCCGCGTCCGAGGCCTGCTATGTGGCCGCGTCGGTGGCCAATGGTCACGTGGGCCACGCCGGCCTGTTGGTGCAAGCCGGCGACGGGCATGTGGTGACGGTGGCGGTCGACCCGGAGCGCCGCCGGCTCGGGATCGCCACCCAGCTGATGCTGGTGCTGGCTCGGCGAGCGGTGGCGCTCGGTCTCGACGCCCTCACCCTGGAGGTTCGGGCCGGCAACCAACCGGCGCAATCGTTGTATCGGCAGTTCGGCTTCGGGCCCGCCGGTGTGCGGCCCGGTTACTACGCCGACGACGGCGAGGATGCGCTCATCATGTGGGCCCATGGCGTGAGCGAACCGGCGTACACCGAACGACTCGACGGGCTGGTCGAAGAGGTGGGCGACTGTGTGATCAAGCCGTCGCTCGACCGTCTCATGGTTGTGCCGCACCGTGAGGACGCCCACTCATGAGCGCCGACATCGTGCTCGGCATCGAGACATCGTGCGACGAGACTGCGGCGGCCGTGGTGGTGGGCGCCCAGTCGGTGCTGTCATCGGTGGTGTCGAGCCAGGTCGACCTCCACGCCCGCTTCGGCGGGGTCGTCCCCGAGATCGCCAGTCGGGCCCATGTCGAGCTGCTGGCCCCGGTCATCGCCCAGGCCGTGGTGGAGTCGGGACTACCCGATGCCGACATCGAAGCGGTGGCCGCCACCACCGGGCCCGGCCTGATCGGTTCGTTGTTGGTCGGCGTCAGCGCAGCCAAGGCGCTGGCACTGGTGTGGGACGTTCCGTTCGTGTCGGTGAATCACCTCGAGGCCCACCTCTACGCCGCGTTCCTCGAAGAACCCGATCTGGAGATGCCGCTGGTGGTGCTGTTGGTGTCGGGCGGTCACACCCAACTGGTGCACATGGTCGGCCATGGCGACTACCGGGTGCTGGGGTCCACGCTCGACGACGCGGCGGGCGAGGCCTTCGACAAAGTGGCCCGCTACCTCGGTCTGGGTTACCCGGGTGGCCCCGCCATCGACGCCTTGGCCATGGAGGGTGATCCGTCGGCCATCGCCTTCCCCCGCGCCATGCGCAACGAGGGGCTGGACTTCTCGTTCTCGGGCCTGAAGACGGCCGTGGTGAACCATGTTCGCAAACACCCCGACGTCGCCACCGCCGACGTGGCCGCATCGTTCCAGGAAGCGGTGGTCGACGTGCTCACCCACAAGGCCCGCCGAGCCGCCACCGAGGTGGGTGCCAAAGGCCTGTGCCTCGCCGGTGGCGTGGCCGCCAACTCCCAGCTCCGGGAACGGCTGCTGGATGTGTGCGTGGAAGACGACCTGCGGGCCTTCCTGCCCAGCCGCTCGATGTGCACCGACAACGCCGCCATGGTGGCCGCCGCCGGCTGGTGGCGACTGCGCCGCGACGGTCCCGCCCCCCTCGACACCGGGGCCAACCCCGGTGCCGGTGTGCCGTAACTTCCCCTACTCGCGCCGCGAGGTTGGTGTCGTCTCGGTGTTTGGGTGGCTGCCGGTTGTGGTCTTGGTGAGTGGGTTGATGCGGCGCTCCTGACGGGGCTGCGCCGGAGGCGCTGACCCGGTCGCTTGTCCCTCGCTCCCTTGTTTCCCGCTTCGCTCCCCCTACTCGCGCCGCTTCTTCTTGTTGGGTCTGGGGTTCTGGCCTCTCCACGTTGTGGGGCCTCGACGATTGCCTGATGCGGCGCTCCTGACGGGGCTGCGCCGGAGGCGCTGACCCGGGGCCTCCTCCGTCGGCCCCTTGGTTTCGTACTGTTGTCGGGTCGGACGAAGTCCGTTGAGCTGGTGACAGCCCCGCCTTGCGATCAGCGGGGGTGCGCGGTGTGGTGGATATTGCACAAAACCCGTTTGCCACGTTGCGCGATTCTGACCGCTGGGCCTAGCCTTAGCACTCGCCCTAGGAGACTGCTAACGCCTGCAGTCCAGGTTGCTCAACAGGAGACGTGCATGAACCTGCAGCCCCTCGAAGACCGCATTGTGGTGCGGCCCAGTGAGTCGGAGGAGACCACCGCCAGCGGTCTGGTCATCCCCGACACGGCCAAGGAGAAGCCCCAGCAGGGCGAAGTCCTGGCCGTCGGCCCGGGCAAGCGCTCGGAGAACACCGGTGACTTGATCCCCAACGACGTCAGCGTCGGCGACACCGTCGTCTACAGCAAGTACGGCGGCACCGAGATCACCTCCGGTGGCGAAGACCTCCTCATCCTCAACGCTCGCGACGTGCTCGCGACCGTGAAGTAGAGGTCCTTCGATGCCCAAGATCCTCAAGTTCGACGAAGAGGCCCGCCGTGGCCTCGAGGCCGGAGTCAACAAACTGGCCGACGCCGTCAAGGTCACCCTCGGCCCCAAGGGCCGCAACGTGGTCCTCGACAAGAAGTTCGGTGCCCCCACCATCACCAACGACGGTGTGTCGATCGCTCGCGAGGTCGAGCTCGAAGACCCGTACGAGAACATGGGCGCCCAGCTGGTGAAGGAGGTCGCCACCAAGACCAACGACGTCGCTGGTGACGGCACCACTACCGCCACCGTGCTGGCGCAGAGCCTGGTGCAGATCGGCCTGCGCAACGTGGCCGCCGGCGCCAACCCCATGGGCCTCAAGCGCGGCATCGAAGCCGCCGTCGAGGCGGCCGTGGGCTCGATCCAGAAACAGGCCGTCAAGGTCGACGACTCCAAGGACCAGATCGCCAACGTGGCCAGCATCTCGGCGGCCGACGCCGAGGTTGGTCAGGTCATCGCCGACGCCATCGACAAGGTCGGCAAGGACGGCGTGGTCACGGTCGAAGAGTCGAACACCTTCGGCATGGACCTCGCCTTCGTCGAGGGCATGCAGTTCGACAAGGGCTATCTGTCGCCCTACTTCGTCACCGATCCCGAGCGGCAGGAGTCGGTGCTCGACGAGCCCTACATCCTGTTCAACCAGGGCAAGATCAGCTCCGTCCAGGACATGCTTCCCGTACTCGAGAAGGTCATGCAGGCCGGCAAGCCGCTGGCGCTGATTGCCGAGGACGTGGAGGGCGAGGCACTCGCCACGCTCGTCGTGAACCGCCTGCGGGGGACTTTCCAGTCG
>JBPCTQ010000001.1:0-13776 GCA_051011595.1 Acidimicrobiales bacterium | reverse complement strand
CATGGGACCTGGCCCACAATCCGGCCGGACGGGCGCTGGTGCTACACGACCTGTTGGCCCGCACCCACGACACCGTGTTGATGGGGCCGCTGTGGGGCGAACACGGCCGCCGGCTGTGGCGGCCGCTGCGTGACCACATCGAACGGCCTGTTGCCTACGCCACCGACGACTTCGGCGCGTTCTTCGCCCACGGCTTCATGCTGGCCGCGCGAAGCCGCGTCGACACCGTGCACATCGGGAAGGCCCGCCTGCCAGGCCTGGTGTTGGGGGCCATGGTGCAGCACACCAACCGGGCGTCGCTGGTGCTCGACATCGACGACGAGGAGACTGCGTTCTTCAGCGACGACGTCGACGTGCTCGACCGCTTCGCCGACCCCACCGGAGGTGAAGCCACCCGGTGGGCTCACCACCAGATCGCCGGTGTACCGGTCCACACCGTGTCGAACATCGAGTTACGCGGCCGCTACGGCGGCATCATCGTGCGCCATGCCCGCGACGAGAACCGCTTCGACCCGGCCGTGACCGACCGGGCGGCCGGGCGCGCTCGCCTCGGTGCAGGCGAAGAAGACTTCGTCGTGTTGTTCGTCGGGACGCCTCGACCCCACAAGGGCCTCGACCAGGTGGTCGACGCCATGGGTCGCCTCGACGACCGCTTCGTGCTCCACGTCGTGGGAGCCGCCGACCCCCAGGCGGCAGCAGCTGAACTGGGCCGCTCCGGCGTGTCGGTGCGGACCCACCCCCCGTGTGACTTCGACACACTCCCCGACCTGCTCGCCGGCGCCGACGCCCTGGCCCTGTTGCAGGATCCGGCCGACCCCATCGCTCGGTTCCAGATCCCGGCCAAGATCAGCGACGGTCTGGCCCTGGGCAAACCGGTGTTCGTGGCCGCCACTCCCCCGCTGGCCGATCTGGCCGGGGTCGGCTTCACCGTCGTGGCCGGCCCCGACTCGTTGGCCGCCGGCCTGCGCGAGGCGGCCGACGGTCCCGACCCGACCGCCGCCGCGGCTCGCCGTCAGGGATTCCTGGGGGAATTCAGCCACGGCGTGAACGGCGCCCGTCTCGAAGCGGCCCACCGCGAGGCCGCCGGTCACGACGCCACCCCCTGGTCCGTCGCCGTACTCGAAGATGCCCGCGAGGGATACGAGATCCACCGTCGCCGCCACCGACCCGATCTCTTCGAGTCGACCGAACCGGCTTCGCTCGGCGGCGCCGACGTGGCCTTCTTCTGGAAGCAGAACGACAGCGACATCTACGGCCGACGGGCCGACATGATCGCCGACGCCATGGCTCGCTCCCCTCGCTTCGGTCGCATTGTCCACTTCGACGCACCCGTCGATGTCCGTACGCTCGCCGGCGAGCTCGACCGACCCACCGACGAGTTGCCCGAGGAGACGGCCTGGGTGCACCAGAACGTGCTCGACCGCCATCTGGGCATGATCGATCGCCCCGGCTTCGACAAACGGGTGTTCGTGTTCAGCGATCACGGCGACAACGATCCCCTCACCGGTGCACCGCTGCCGACCAGCGACCAATACCCCGACTTCGTGAGCCGCCGGCTGCACGCCGCGGGGCTCGACCCGGCCACCACCATGGCGTGGGTGTGCCCGATCGCCCCCGGTTTCGATCAGGTGGCCGACGCCATCGACTTCGGCGCGGTGGTGGTCGACATCATCGACGATCAACGGGTGCTGCACCCACGACGGTCCGACGCCCAACGCATCGACGATGCCTACGCCCGGCTGATCCCAGGCGCAGCCGCGGTGTTCACCAACTGCGAACCCAACGTCGCCGCCTTCGCCGAACATGCCGACACCATCCACGTCGTCCCCAACGGAGCCGACGTGGCCCGGCTGGCCCGAGCCGTCGACCAGCGCCGCACCGAAGGCGACCGACGGGTGGTCTACGTGGGCGACATGCGGAGCCGCATCGACTGGACGTTGGTCGAAGAGGTGGTCGGCCTCCTCGACGATCATCACTTCGTGTTCGCCGGATCCACCGATGGGCGCTCCGATGCCGTGGCCCGCCTGGCGGCCCTCGACAACGTCGAGTTCCTGGGGGTGGTGCCCCACACCGAGGTGCCCGACCTGTTGGCCCGAGCCGACGTGGCCATCGTGCCCCACCTGCAGGGTCCCATGACCGAACGGATGAACCCCCTGAAGGTGTACACCTACCTGGCCGCCGGCCTGCCGGTGGTGGCTACCGCCGTGGAGAACATCGAGGACCTGGCCGGCCGCGTGGTGGTGACCTCGGGCGCCGGCGAGTTCGCCCGGGCGGTGGCCGACGCCGAGGCCGATCCGGCCTTCGACCCCAACGAATCCCTGGCGTCGATCGACTGGACCGCTCGACTGGACGACATCGTCGAACACCTCGAAGCTGACGGGGTGTTCGACTCGGTAGGCAAGGACTCCGGTACGTGACCGAATTCGTTCCCCCCGCGCTCCGCAAGGGTGTGACCCCTCCCAAGGCGTACGACCACGCCATGCCCGTGCTCGACTCGGGTTCGGCCGTGCCTCGACCATCGGCCCCCGGTCAGCCCGCCCTGTCGTTGGTGGTGGTGGTCTACGACATGCCCGACCAAGCCGAACGCACCATCCAGTCGTTGTCGATCCCCTACCAGCAGGGGGTGGTGGCATCGGACTACGAGATCCTGGTCGTCGAGAACGAGAGCCCGCACATGTTGGGCGCCGACCGAGCCGAACGGGCCGGCCCCAACGTGCGCTACTTCGCCCACCACGACCCGGTGCCCACACCGGTGGGAGCGGCCAACTTCGGCGGGCAACAGGCGCGGGGCGACATGATCGGCCTGCTCATCGACGGGGCGCGAATGGTCACCCCCGGTGTGGTGGCCAACATCTTGGCCGCCCGTCGCATCGGTCCCGACGTGGTGGTGGCGGTGCCCGGCTACCACATTGGATCCCAGCGCCAACAAGACGCAGCCCAGGAGGGCTACGACGAAGCAGCCGAAGCCGAACTGCTGGCGGGCATCAACTGGCCCAACGCCGGCTACCGACTATTCGACATCGCCGTGTTCAGTGGCACCTCGCGCAGTGGCTACTTCCGGCCCGTGCACGAGAGCAACTGCCTCTGCCTGCCCCGCCACCTCTGGACGGAACTGGGCGGACTGTCACCCGATTTCGTGAGCCCGGGAGGCGGACACGTGAACCTCGACTTCTATCGCCGGGCGGTCGATCACCCCCGCGCCGTGCCGGTGATCCTCTTCGGCGAGGGCACGTTCCATCAATTCCACGGTGGTGTCACCACCGGCGGCACCGACGGCGACGAACGCCAGGCCATCATCGACGGGGCGTTCGACGAGTACGAGCGGATCCGCGGGGAAGGTTTCCGCCAGCCCACCAAACGAGCCGTGCTCTTCGGAGCCGTCTCCGACGAGGCGGCCCCGTTCCTCAAACATGCCGCCGAGCTGATGATCCATCGCCCCGAACGGGACTGACCGAACCTGCGGTCTCAGCCGCCCGGCACCTGGTCGGGGGTGGCGTCGCGCAGCCGTCGGGCCTCGGCCAGTCGGCGGGCGATCTGCTCGGTGCCCGTCGCTCCCGGCGTGGGTTCGCGCAGGTCGGTGATCCGCTGCGCGGACTGCAGCTTCAGGGCCCGCTTCCGAGGATCATCGGCGTTCTCTGTTTCATTCTTGGGTTGTTGCTTGTTGCTGGAGCGTCGAGCCATCGAAGATCCTCTCGGCCGGGTAGTCCGTTCGGACTACGCGTAGTCCATACGGACTACGGCATCGAAGACGGTTTTCTTGAACGATTGTTCATTGCCGGTTTCGCCGACCGGTCACCGATCGGCGCTGGTCAGCTCCTCGCTGATGGCCCACAACCGGGCTGCCGCTTCGTCGTCGAGCGCGGTGGCTCGTGGTTCCTTCTGTTGCTCGTCGGCGAAATAGGCCCCCGAGACCTCGGCCAGCGACGGTTCGGTGGCCACGTACACACTGGTGCGAGCCCCCTTCTCGGGTGATCGAAAGAACGGGCCCAGCAGGGTCATGGCCACACTCCCCAGCCGGCCGCCGTCGCCGTCGCGACCCAGGCGGGTACGCACCGCACCAGGGTGCACCCCATTGACGGTGACACCGGTGCCGTCGAGCCGTTTGGCCAGCTCGTGCACGAACAACAGGTTGGCCAGCTTCGAGCGCCCGTAGGCACCCATCGACGAGTACTTCTGTTCGGCTTGCAGGTCGTCAAAGTCGAGGCCGCTGCGGGCGAACTCGTGGGCGCCCGACGAAAGCACCACGATCCGCGACGGCGCCGCCGCCTGCAGCAGGTCGAGCAGGCCGTTGGTGAGCACGAAGTGGCCCAGGTGATTGACGCCGAACGTCGACTCGAACCCGTCGGCCGTCTCGGTGCGGTCGCGCTGCACGATGCCGGCGTTGTTGATCAAGACGTCGAGACCGTCGAGCTCGACGTGGAGCTCGGCGATCAGGAGGCGGACCGACTCGAGCGAGGCCAGGTCGAGCAGCCGATACTCCACCCTCGATGAGCGACTGGCCTCGGCGACTTCGGCCACCGCAGTTTCGGCCTTGTCGGCGGTGCGGGCGGTGATGATGACGCGATACCCACGAACCGCCATCTCGGTGGCCGTGGCCTCGCCGATGCCGCAGTTGCCGCCGGTGATGAGGACAGTCTTGGGCTCCATGAACAGACGTTAGGTGTCGGAGGACACCTGGCGCAGCCACGTGATCAGCGGCTCGGCCCAACGGCTGGTGGAGTCCTTGTAGGCACCCACGTCGTCCGGCAGCTCGGCCAGGGCGCCGGCCAGCCGACCAGCCATCTCCGGCTCCTTGGCCAACCAGGCCACCGGTTGGCGATGGATACGAACGGTGAACAACACGGCGTCGGTCTCCGGGAATCGGCGGAACGTCTGGCGTTCGACCCGCAGGTGGAGCTGATAGGCCGCTTCGTCGGGGGTCATGGTGTGGTTCGAGCGAATCCGCAGCTCGGGTTCGAGGCGTAGCCCCGGGTCGTCGGTGATCGACCAGTTGGCCCGCCACATCGGTTTCTCGACCCGCAGTCGGTCGAAAAAATCGGGAACGGCACCACCGAGATGCTCTTGATAACGGGGGACCGGCGCGTGGATCTGGTCGAGATCGCGTCCCATCTTCTCGCCCAAGTGCCAGTTGGTGGGGAACGACAGCGATCCCGCGGTGAGGAACCAGGCCCGCTGGTGGCGCTGCATCACCAACAGGTCTTCCTGCACGGCCAGCGCCGCCCGCACGAGCGGATGTTCGGAGGGATCGGGCTCCGGCTCGAGGCGCTGCTCGCGGACGAAAGCGAACACGGCTTCGGCGATCTCGACGCAGGCGGCCTCCGAACCCGGCAAGGCCGCGAAGACATCGTTGCGACGCTGATCCAGAAGCCGGCGCTTCTCTTCGATGTCGGCCGCCCACTCGTCGTCGAGCTCGAGCCAGCTGTCGGAATCGAGCCGACGCAGCCCCATTCGCCAGCGGAACGGGCGCGAATCGAACGTGCAGTACTCGGCCGGGATGGGGCGTCCGGCCAAAGGGTCAGCCGACGAGGTCGGCGGCGAAACGCACCAGGTCGACGGGGCCACTGACCAGCAGGCTGGTGACCACCGTCTCCTCCCACATGGGCAGCTCGCCGGCGATCTTGTCGGGCGGGCCGATCAACGAGATCGACTCGACCATCTCGGTGGTGACCGCGGCGGTGGCGTCGGCCTTGTGGCCGTCGAGGTAGAGCTCCTGGATGCGGTCGCACTCGGCCTCGTAACCCATACGAGCGAACACGTCGAAGTGGAAGTTCTGCCCCTTGGCCCCCATACCGCCGATGTACAGCGCCAGCATGGGACGGACCATGTCGGCACATGCCTCGACGTCGTCGCCGGGGATCAGCATGGCCGTACAGGCCACCTCGAAGTCCGCGCGGTCACGACCACCGGCCGCGAAACCTGCGGCCAGGGCGTCGGCGTAGAACTTGTTGTCCTTGGGGGCGAAGAACAGCGGGAGCCAGCCATCGCAGATCTCGGCGGACAGGGCCACGTTCTTGGGCCCCTCGGCCGCCAGGTAGATGGGGATGTGGTTGCGGACCGGGTGCACCGTCGACTTCAGGGGCTTGCCCAGCCCGGTGCCTTCCGGGTGGGGCATCGTGTAGTGGTCACCGGAGAACTCGACCGGTTCTTCGCGGGCCACGATCCGTCGGATGATCTCGACGAACTCTCGAGTGCGGGCCAACGGCTTGGGATAGGGCTGGCCGTACCAACCCTCGACCACCTGGGGCCCCGATGCACCGATCCCGAGGATGAATCGACCCCCGGAGAGGTGGTCCATGGTGATGGCGGCCATGGCGGTGGCCGCCGGAGTGCGGGCCGACATCTGCACGATCGACGTACCCAGCTTGATGTTCTCGGTGCTGGCCCCCCACCAGGCCAGCGGGGTGAGGGCGTCGGATCCGTAGGCCTCGGCCGCCCACACCGACTCGTAGCCCAGCTTCTCGGCCTCGGCGATGGCTTCGGTGACCCCGGCCGGCGGACCCGACGACCAGTACCCGGTGTTGTATCCAAGCTTCATGGTGTCTGATTAACAGGCCATCCGACGCGACGACAATCCTCGGCCCGCCGGGCGGCGTTGTAGGGTCGCTCCCAGCCACGACCACACCGACTTCGACAACAAGGGGACACCGCATGACCGGACCACTCACGGGATACAAGGTGATCGATCTCACACAGGTGGTCTCTGGTCCGATGGCCACCATGGTGCTGGCCGACCAGGGAGCCGATGTCATCAAGATCGAACCCCAGGGAGTAGGCGACGTCACACGGGTGCCGCGGTTCTGGCACAACGGCATCGCCGCCTTCTACGTCAACGTCAACCGCAACAAGCGGTCGATGACCCTCGATCTCCAGAACGACCACGGCCGCCAGATCGTGCACGACATGGTGCGTGAGGCCGATGTGTTCGTGCAGAACTTCCGACCCGGGGCGGTCGACCGGCTGGGGGTGGGCTACGAAGAGCTCAAGGCCATCAACCCCGACCTCATCTACGTGTCCATCAGCGGGTTCGGTCCCGACGGCCCCTACAGCGGACGCCCGGTACTCGACCCGGTCATCCAGGGGGTGACCGGCATGATCTCCCGCCAGGTCAACCCCGAGATCCCGTTCCCCGACCTGGTTCGCAACCTGGTGGCCGACAAGAGCACGGCCCTCACCGTGGCCCAGGCCATCACCGCGGCGTTGCTGGCCCGTGAGAAGGGACTTGGCGGTCAACACATCGAGGTCCCCATGGTCGACGCCACCATGTACTTCTTCTGGCCCGACGGGATGATGGACCACACGATCCTCCACGAGGAGGCCCAACCCGGGGTGCTGTTGAGCACGGTCTACAACCTCACCGAGTGTGCCGACGGCAAGATCGTGTACTTCGCCATCAGCGACGCCCAGCGCCACGGCTTGTTCCGAGCTCTCAAACGGCCCGAACTGGTCGACGACGAACGGTTCGCCACGTTGGCCGCGGTGAGCCAACCCGAGAATTTCGTGGCCATGGGTCAAATCGTCGGCGAGGCGTTCACCGCCTTCCCGGTCGACGAGATTCTGGAACGGCTGGTGGCCGAGGACGTGCCCGCCGGACCGGTACTCGATGTCGATCAGGTGTTCACCGACCCGCAGATCGTGCACAACGAGACGCTGGTCACCTGGGACCATCCCGAGGCGGGGCCCATCCGCCAGCCCCGTCACCCGGTGCGGTTCTCGGGCACACCGGTGGAGCAGGCCTGGACGGCCTCACCGCCGGCGGGCGACAACGAAGAGGTGTTGCTCGAACTGGGTCGTAGCCCCGAACAGATCGCCGAGCTGCGCAACGAGGGCATCATCCCCTGATCCGGGCCCGTCGCCGGCTCCTGGCACCAAATTGACCGCGCGGTTAGTTTCTCCGCGATGAGTTCCACCGCACCGGGCGACGACGTTCACCTCGACGACTTCGGGCTCTTCGACCCCTCCGTGCAGCAGTGTCCCCAGGCCTACTACGCCCGCATGCGCCAGGAGTGCCCGATCTTCTTCACCGATGCCGCCGGCATCGAGCTGCACCTGGTGACCCGTCACGCCGACGTGCTCGAGGTACTGCGCGACACCGACACCTACTCGTCCCAGTTCGACGGGGGCGGGCTGCCCGCGTCGGGTGACCTGCGCCGCCGCCTCACCGAGCTGATCGAGGACGAAAATGGCTATCCCAGCGTGAGCACACTGCTCACCGCCGATCCGCCCGAACACACCCGCTACCGCAAGCTGG
The DNA here is from genome assembly GCA_051011595.1 of Acidimicrobiales bacterium. Classification (GTDB taxonomy): domain Bacteria; phylum Actinomycetota; class Acidimicrobiia; order Acidimicrobiales; family SHLQ01; genus JAOUEE01. The sequence continues at coordinate 5,528 of JBPCTQ010000001.1, read as the reverse complement.
TCAACAAGGCCTTCACACCGCGGGCCATCACATCACTCGAGCCGGCCATCCGAGCCATCACCACCGAGCTGATCGATTCGTTCATCGACCAGCCCAGCATCGAGTTCGTCGACCGGTTCGCGGTGCCGCTGCCGGTCACCACCATCGCCAAGGCGCTGAACGTACCCGATGATCGACTGGCCGAGTTCAAACAGTGGAGCGACGACTCCATCGCCGGCATCGGCACCAACATCTCCGACGACCAACGGGTCGAGGCCCAACGCGGGGTGATCGAGTTCCAGCACTACTTCGCCGCCCAGCTCGACGAACGCCGCACCGATCCGCGCGACGACATCCTGACCCGGCTGCTCGAGGCCCGCATCGACACCGACGAGGACCCCGACATTCCGTCGGAGCCGCTGTCGGTATCCGAGATGCTCAGCATCATCCAACAGCTCCTGGTGGCGGGCAACGAGACCACCACCAAGATGCTCACCGAGATGATGCGGCTGTTCGGCGAGAACCCTCAGCAGTGGCAGATGGTGCGCGACGATCCCAACCGGGCCAAAGCCGCCGTCGAGGAAACACTGCGCCTGGCCACCCCCACCCAGGGCATGTGGCGCATCGTCCGACGCGACACCGAGCTGGGGGGTGTGAGCCTGCCGGCCGGCACTCGGGTGGTGGCCATGTTCACGTCGGCCAACCGCGATGAGTCGCTCTTCGACGATCCCGACACCTTCGACCCCGACCGCGACGGGCTCACCAACCAGATCGCCTTCGGGAAGGGTGTGCACTACTGCCTGGGCGCCAACCTCTCCCGTCTGGAGGGCACCATCGCTCTCGAAGAGCTGAGTCGGCGCATCGAGTCATTCACGCTGGCCGACACCAACACCTTCGAGTATCACCCCAGCTTCATGCTGCGGGGCCTCAAGCGCCTCGACCTCGAGATCACCCCGGCCTGAGCGTCTCCTAGAAATTCACTCGCTTGAGGAAACCACCGTCGACGGTGAGGTTGGCACCGTTGATGTGTCCGGCCGCGGGGCTGGCCAGAAAGACCACCGCGTTGGCCACATCGGCCGCACTGCCCATCTCTCGGGCCGGGTGCACACGGAGGGTGCCCTTGTAGAAGTCCTCCATGTTGTTCTTGATGAAGTCCCACGAGCCACCTTCGATGAAGATCGGGCCGGGAGAAACCACGTTGCAGCGAATGCCCTGGGCCCCGAGCGTCTGGGCCTGGCCCAGCGTCCAGTTGTTCACCGCCGCCTTCATGGCCGAGTAATTGTTGGCCCCCGGCCCGAAGTGTTCGGTCGCCGCGGTGGTGCTGATGCTGACCACTGCCGCGGCCTCTGACGCGGCCAGGTGTTCCGTGGCCGCCTCCACGCCGTGGACCAGCGCCATCAGATCGATGTCGAAGCTGCGTTTCCACGCGGCGTCGTCGCCACCCGGTCCGGCCGAGGTGTTGTGTACGTAGATGTCGATGCCGCCGAGGGCTTCGGCCGAGCTGGACACCCAACCCTGCAGCGCCGCGGTGTCGCCGGCATCGGCCACCGAACCCACCACGGTTCCCGCCGACGACAACTCCGACACCGCGGCATCGACGTCGTCGGCCGTGCGGGCACAGATCGCCACCGTGGCGCCCTCGGCGAGCAGGGTCTCGGCAATGGCTCGGCCGATACCTTTGGTCGCTCCGGTGACGAGTGCCTTCTTGCCTTCGAGTCCGAGATCCATGGTCTCCCCTGGGAATTGATCGCGCGGTCAGATAGCGGCCGAGTCCAGCACGAGCTGACCGGTGGGGCAAACACGCCCGCCGTCGGGGCCGCCGGTGCGGCTCGTCAGCGGGGAATGTCCTTGAAGGGCACTCCCTTGTCGACCCTCGGCTCGCCCGGCAGGCCCAACACCCGCTCGCCGATGATGTTGCGCTGCACCTCGTCGGAGCCGCCGGCGATGCGATAGCCGGGGGCACCCAGCACGTGTTCGGCCCAGGCGTAGGTGCCCCACTCCCCCGAATCAGCGGTGAGGCGGGGCCCCAGCACCAGCGACACGGCATCGCTTATGCGACGCATACCTTCGGTCCACATCAGCTTGCCCAGCGAACCCTCGGGTCCCGGCCGGCCGCCTCGGGCCAGGTCGGCGGCTCGGCGCATGGTGTACCGCTCCACCTGGCTGTGCAGGTACACATCGACCAGCGCGTCGCGGATGATCGGATCGTCGGTCACACCCAGGGCTTGGGCCGTGGCCAGCAGTTGTCGCCACGACCCACCGACCCGTGAACCGCCGCCGCCCGACGAGGAGTGGTCGCGCTCGAAACTCAGTGTGGTGAGCGCCACCTTCCAACCTTCGCCCACCGGTCCCAGACGCAGCCGGTCGGGAATCCTCACATCGGTGAAGAAGACCTCACTGAACGACGAGCCACCACTCATCTGGCCGATGGGTCGCACCTCCACACCCTCGGCGTCCATGGGCACCATGAAAGCCGTCATTCCCTTGTGTTTGGCCACGTCGGGGTCGGTCCGAGCGATGAGCTCACCCCAGTCGCTGAACTGGGCGCCCGAGCTCCATACCTTCTGTCCGTTCACCACCCACTCGTCGCCGTCGCGTTCGGCTCGGCAGGCCAGCGCACCCAGGTCAGAACCGGCTCCGGGTTCACTGAACAACTGGCAGGCGAAGACGTCGGTGCGCAGCAGCGGGGCCAGGAACTGTTCCTTCTGGGCGTCGGTTCCGAAGATCTCGATGGTGGGGGCGATCAGACCGGTGGTGACCCCGAGGGTTTCGTGACCCGAAGGGGTGACGTACTGCGCCTCGAGTCGGGAGAACGCACGCCCATGGGCCTTCGACAATCCGAGGCCCCCGTGTTCGACGGGCCAGGTGATGGCGTGGTAGCCGAGCTCGGCCTTGGCCTGGACCCACGTCCGGATCTCGTCGAGCAGGGCGGCTTCCTCGTCGTGGTCGAGGGCATGGAACACCGAGACGCTGAAATCCCCTTCACCCCACACGATGTCGTGCGAGCGATCGATCGGCCGCCGCTCGAGCCGAGCACCCAACCAGGCGTCGGCATCGGCGCGGAACTGTTCCACATCGGGTTCGGTCACGGTCTCGGGCCCTTCCTCGTGCCGGTGGGGATACGTCGTGTCGCTAACATCCGGCGGTGGCTAGCAACAACCCGCGCCGGCTCGGTCGTCCACCGGCATCCAACTCGGCCGACACCTTGGCCCGAATTCTCACCGAAGCCCGGCACTGCTTCGCCGAGCGGGGATACGAGGCCACCACCAACCGCCATCTGGCGGCCCGAGCGGAGATCACCACGGGCGCCATCTACCACTACTTCGGTTCCAAACGCGACATCTACGTGGCCGTCGATCGCGACGTGGGCCGACAGGTGTACCGCCGCTTCAGCGAGGCAGAAGCCGGTGCCGACACGTTCGTGGGCAAGTTCGAGGCGATCCTCGAAGTCGCCCTCGAAATGAACCGGCAGGACCCGTCGCTGGCCCGCTTCCTGGCGGCCGTGCGCGTCGACCTCGATCGCCATGCCGAGCTGCGGGAAGTGATGGGTGGTGAGGGTCGCCTCCGAGACAACGCCTTCATCAGCGGCCTGGTCGATCACGGGGTCACCACCGGCGAGATCGCGCCGGCCGACCGAGATGCCATGGTGGCGTTCGCCCAGACCGTACTCATCGGTCTCACCGATGCGGTGAGCGACGACCTGGTGGCCCAACGAGCGGCCATCGACGCCATCCGCGGGCTGCTCGAAGGGTCGCTGATCAACACCCGGACAAACTAGGGGACCTTGTCGATAGCCGCACCCGCGCAATCCGCACCTCTTCGTATTCGGCTCGTTCCTCGCCGAAACACGACGCTGTATCTTGGGTCGCCGCGGCGGGCGGCCTCCTTCGTCGCCCTCCCGCGCGGCTCCTGGCCCAGGAAATGAACCGCTTGGTATGTCGGCGGGTATCGTGCCGGCCATGGGGGTCACCATCGTCACCGGCGCGGGTTCGGGAATCGGGCGAGCCACGGCCGAGCTGCTCGTGGCCGACGGAGGATCGGTGGTCGCGGTCGACCGCAGCGTCGAGAGCCTCACCTGGGCCGAGGAGCTCGAGCCGGTGAGAACCGTTGTCGGCGACGTCACCGAACATGCGGTCAACCAGGGAGCGGTCGACACGGCCTGCGGCACCTTCGGCACACTCGACGGCGTGGTGTTCAACGCCGGTATCGCCGCCCCCGGCGAACTCGACCGGGTGTCCATGGAACACTTCGACGAGGTCATGGCCGTCAACGTACGAGCCGTGGCGCTGGGAATGAAGACCGCCGTGCCGGTGCTCGACGCGGGCGGCGCGATGGTAGTGACGGCCAGCATCTCGGGCCTGGCCGCCGACCCCGGCATGGCCGCCTACAACACTTCGAAGGGCGCGGTCATCAACCTGGTGCGGTCGGCGGCGATCGACCTGGGGCCGCGCGGCATCCGAGTCAACGCGGTGTGCCCCGGCCCGACCCGGACCCGACTCACCGAACCGCTGGCCGCCGTGCCCCGCCTCGAGGAGCAACTGGCCCGCCGGGCACCACTGCAACGCTGGGCCGAGCCGGCCGAGATCGCCGCCGTGCTGGCCTTCCTCATCTCGCCCGCGGCCAGCGTGGTGACGGGTGTGGCCGTACCCGCCGACGCCGGCATCAGTGCCAACAACCTGCAATTCGATCCCCCGGAGCGACCATGACCGACCACCCAGGCAACCTAGGTCTCGGAGCCGACGACCTGCTGACCTCGACCCGCGCCGTGCGCAAGCGGATCGACTTCGACCGACCGGTCGAGCGAGCAGTGATCGAGGAGTGCGTCGAGATCGCCCAGCAGGCTCCGACCGGCTCCAACACCCAGGGATGGCGCTGGGTGTTCGTCGAGGATCCCGACACCAAGGCCGCCCTGGCCGAGCTCTACCGGGCCTCGTTCTATCCCTACGTGGGCGAGGAGCCCCCCAGCCCCGACGAGGCGCTGGCCGCCACCTCGTCAGATCAGAGCGAGCGGATCCGCAGTTCGGCCATGTACATGGCGGCCCGCCTCCACGAGGTCCCGCTCATGGCCGTGCCCTGCATCGAGGGACGGGTGGGCCCGGGCATGGAGACCTTCGATCAGGCCTCGGTGTGGGGATCGATCCTGCCCGCCGTGTGGAGCTTCTGCCTGGCCTTGCGAGAACGTGGCCTGGGCAGTTCGTGGACCACACTGCACCTCCCCTACGAACGGGAGGCGGCCGAGATCCTGGGCATCCCCTACGACGAGGTCACCCAGGCCGGGCTGTTCCCGATCGGCTACACCCTCGGCACCGAGTTCAAGCCGGCCCGGCGCGAACCGGCCGCCCGCTGGATCCACTGGGACCGGTGGTGAGCGAGCTCACCGAACGCCTCGCCGCCGAGATGCGGTGGGAGCAGGACCGAACCGGGCCACCCGACGGGTTCCCCGCCTTCCCCGACATACCGACGGGTCGCTACCTGAGCGACGAGTTCTGGGCACTCGAACGTGACCATCTCTGGTCGCGCACGTGGGTGCTGGCCGGGCGGGCCGAGGA